>NZ_JAUOET010000021.1:0-76168 GCF_031932075.1 Shewanella sp. SP1S2-4 | reverse complement strand
ACTTTCTTACTAGTGAAAGTTAAAAAAGCTAGCACAACAATCGGACGCGGGATGGAGCAGTATGGTAGCTCGTCGGGCTCATAACCCGAAGGTCGTCGGTTCAAATCCGGCTCCCGCAACCAATTTAACCAGCATAAGCTGGTTTTTTTGTACCTAAAAATCAATGAAACCCACAGTAAAATATGGGATAGAGCGGCATGCTAACTCGTCGGGATCAACTCTTTATAAATAACGGGCGAAGGTCATCAGTTCAAATCCGGCTTCCGCAACCAAATCTCTTATGTAAGAGAAGATAACCAGCTTAAGCGGTTTTTTTCCTGAAATTCATAATGATCTTCTGTAAATCATCACCAGAGCACCACTGGTAACTCGTCGGGATTAACTCTTTATAAATAACAGGCGATGGTCATCAGTTCAAATCCACTTCAGCAACAGCATCCGAACTAAAAATTTAACCTGATTAGCTGATCTCAATGCGTTTTTTGGATTTCAAATTTCGCCATGAAGGTATCGGACAATATGACTCCTGCCATAGCACCAAAGGAAACGGTGAAAATCATGATGAAAGGTAGAGGTTTCAAATAAGCGGAAGTGAGAACACCTTGACCGAACCAGTGCAGCAATAGACCAAGGATCATGACGCCAAAAGCGAGCTTATTCACAGCAAAAAACATCGGAATTTCGAACGCCCACAACGCTTTATTTTCCTTAAATTGAGCGAAACCGAAATAGAGATAAAGCAGTAATGCCACAATAGCGATAGCACCAACACTGAGTGTATAGCTTAACTGGGATGTCCCTGCCAATACTTGATAACCTATACGAATGGCATAAATTCCAACACCCAACCAAAGTATCAGCAATGGCAATAAAATGAGTCCCATTTTTTATCCTTAAAAGTTGAGATAGACATACACTTTGCACCTAAAGCAAGCTCTTGAAATAAGCACTTAATACTATTTCCTAACCTCGATTTGTGAAGTGAGCGCTTGAAGTAAATTCTTAGATTGAGCACTTAGCGTCAGATCCTATAGAAAGTTAGGACTTAGATTGAACGCTTAGAGTCCGTTCTTAAAGTAAATGTCTTAAGCAACTGTTAAAATAGCGCCGAGATCAGCATGCTACTTTATCCGCGCCATATGGTACACACTGACAAATTCACCATTTCTAAAGGCAAAATCCTTCGACTCACCTTCAATCACAAAACCAAACTTTTTATACAGCCCAATGGCGGCATGATTGTCGGTATAAACCGTTAATTCAATTCGTTTAATATTCATCCATTTATCGGTAAGCTCAAGCATAGCGTTAATCAAAGCGCTACCAACACCGCGGCCTTGATAGCTATCCTTTACCCCCATTCCAAAGGAGGCTACATGCCTGCGACGGGGTTGCTCGTACACCTCGAAACCCAACTCGCCGACAACTTCACCTTCAATCTCTGCGACATAGCGATGAATATTATTCGATGTTGCAGCAAGGCGTGACTCCCATTTATCGGTCGATGGCCAAGGAAGTTGCAAGGTGCCTGCATAGGCATTCAGGCAGGCATATACGTCTTGAATGGCTGCGGCGTCACGCTTCTCTGCATGCCTAATCGTAATCTTTCCCAATAAATCCCTCCTTGATTTTCTTTCTCATAAAATACCTGTCCGGTCCCACGTACATAGAGCTAAGTACACGGAGCTAAGCCTATCGAATTAACTAAAGCACATGCGCGAACATAATAGAAAATCGCAACTCTGCCCGCTTCTTATCTAACCGACTTTACGGATGAAGCTCGCATAAGACAAGTATGAAATTTAAAAAACTATTGATAAACCTAGTTTTTATATGGATAGATATCAATTGAGATGAGCATTTAAAACCACGGTGCTATCTCCATTGCCCTACCACACCGCCTCGACAATCCTGCCTCGACATCTAGATTGAAACACTAAGCAAATAAAAAACCCGCTCAAGATAAGTTCTTGGCGGGTTTATGGGATATCGCGACACTTAAGTCGAGCCGAACAGTTCAGCATTAAAATTAAGCTAGTATAATCAATCACATTACACTAACTAAACTGAGTCACTGTGTTCTGTCAAAGCGGTAAACGACCATTAAATGACAAGGCTAACGTCGTGCTATCCACGTATTCAAGCTCTCCACCAACGGGTACGCCGTGGGCGATGCGACTGATCATCACCTTATGGCGTCTGGCCATATCAGCAATAAAATGCGCTGTGGCCTCGCCTTCTACCGTCGGATTGGTCGCTAAAATCAACTCGGCAACATCACCCGAAGCCAAGTGGCGCTCGAGTAACGCTAAACCTAGCTCTTCTGGCCCAACACCATCGAGTGGCGATAAATGACCTAAAAGCACAAAGTAGCGACCAGTGAAATGTCCACCCGCCTCAATGGCTAACACATCGGCCGGCGTTTCCACCACACAAATGGTGGAAGACGTGCCGCGTTTATGGCTAGCACAAATCGGACAGAGGGTTTCTTCAGTGTAGGTTCGGCAAGACTGACAATGACCGACGTCACTCATCGCACTGGACAGCGCACTGGCTAATTTAAGCCCTGCTTTTCTGTCACGCTCGAGTAACTGAAACGCCATACGTTGCGCCGATTTAGGCCCAACCCCAGGTAAACAACGCAGGGACTGAATTAACTCATCTAACAGTGGACTAAATTTCATCGGCTATCTCAATTAAAATGGCATTTTCATGCCTGGAGGTAATTGCATACCACCAGTGACTTCGGCCATTTTAGTTTTTTGATTTTCTTCAATTCGACGGGCAGCGTCATTACAAGCTGCAGCAATCAAATCTTCCAGCATTTCTTTGTCGTCTTCCATCAGGCTTGGGTCGATTTCGACTTTACGCACTGTGTGCGCGCCTGTCATGGTGACTTTCACCAAACCTGCACCCGATTCGCCCACCATTTCCATACGGGCGATTTCTTCCTGCATTTTGGCCATTTTTTCTTGCATCATCTGGGCCTGTTTCATCAGATTGCCCATACCGCCTTTTCCAAACATAGTCTTTTCTCTTCTATTAGGGTTAGTCGCAAGCATTAACGCGGCTAATCTTACTTAAATAAATGGGATTGGCAATCAATGCCGTTATCTTGTTAATAAACTTATGATCTCGATGCCGAGTTTCTCAGCAGCATTACTATAAATAGGTACTTTAAGCTCAAATTTAAACCACGGCGTAACAAATTAACGACCAAACTTTGCCCCTAGGACTCGTTGATTGTTGATAATCGATAGTGGTTAACTCGCGGCCTCAGTTAGCTCAGGTAAAGCTTGTATTTGCTGACTGCGTAAATTCAACAACTCAGGTGGGTACACTAAACTATCGGCATCGAGTTCGGCGCCCATACGTTGGATCAACCATTGCACATTGTCATCATGGATCAATGATTGATGCGCCTGTTGCAGCAACTCTTGGTGGAAACGCTTACGTAACTCTAAAGGCGTTTCCCGCTGTTCATCGATTCCTATGACCACTTGCACCCGTCTTGGGTTCCCGAGCGCAGCACTTAAGGCTTGCTCGAGCTGCACTATGGCCACATCGGCCGCTAGATGCTTCTGGTTTGGCTTAAGCAACAGCGGCAAAGGATCGCTCTGGGTTTGGCAAACGGAATTCACCGCCAATTGCCGCACTCGTCCGCCGATCTCTAAGCTCGCCATCAACTTGTACCAATGCAAATCTAATGGATGACCACTAATAGGTTGAGTCGAACTGAGCGCAACGTGTGTCTCCTGCGTGCGTTCAACAGCACTAGCCGTCTGATTTAGTGCATCATTAGCAGTGTTGCTAGCCTCTAAAGATCCTTGATCACCGTTGGCTGAGTCGACCTTAATTTCTGAGCCTTGAGCCACCATAACATCAGCAGCAACATCAGCGATATCATTATTGCCGCACTCAACCTGAGTCGTTTCGATAAGCTCAACCGTTAACTCTGCTTTTGGCTCAGCCTCCCAAGGCGGACGATCATATGCTGCCGGTTTGACTGGAACAGCAGAAACAGAACTAGCTGAGTCTGCGATCGAAGATACGGATTGATGCAAAGTAATTGGCTCAAGATCTAAGTCAAAATCATCAAAATCTATTGTTAAATCGGGATCTAAATCAGCGGCGGGATCGGCAGAGAATGACGCACTTGTCTTACTTGCATCACTTTTACTGGCAGGTTTTGATAAAGTGATCCCATTGGCTTTACTGTTTGGTGTCTTTAATTTTGAGTCCAGTGACGACTTTTTTTCATCACCGTCCTTAACACTTAAGGCATCAAGATCTGATAACAGTGAATCCCGCGCCGCCAACACCGCCGAGAGAATATCATCATCGGCTAAGGATGCGGAGGCTAGTGTTGGAATTGAAATTGGAGTAAGTGTCTGAGGAGACACTTGAGCCATTGCAGCTGACTGACTATCAACAGAGCCTTGCATGCCTACAGCACTTTGAATACTTGCTGCGCTTTGAACATCAGCAGAATGTTGAACACTATCTGAGTGTTGAACATTAGCTGAGTGTTGAACATCATCAGGCACAGCATGAGAGTCAAAGCTGTGATGAAAATCGTCATCATTGTAAGAGCCGGAAGAGAATTCAACATAAGCATCTTGATAGGAATCGAGCGGCGCTGACTCTTGGGCATAATCTCCCATCGCTGGATATGAATACTCGGCTTCAGTTCCATAGGGACTATGTTCATCAAGCCCATTTTGCTCAAGCGTATTGTTAGCGGTGGGATTGTTATCCAGTGTGTTCTCAGCAGCGCTGTTGTTATCAGCAGATGTTGAATCAACAAGCGTTTCAGCCATAGCTGGATTAACAATACTCGACTCGGCAGCTGCCCCGATTAATTCAGGAACTTCACTATTCTGAGCATCTAAACTCGCAACCGATGCTTCAATGTCAGCAACGGGTTCAGAAATGTGTATAGAAGGCGCTTGAGCGGTTGATACTGTTTGAGTTTGAGGCTCTACCTCAGCATTCACTGTGTCAGCGTTTAAGCTGTCAGCGTTAAATCCCTGACTCTGCGCCTGACTTAGAATCACCGCCTGTTCGGCAATTAATGCCGCATCCGCTTCGAGCTCAGCATCAAATGCCTGCTCTGAGATATCTGCTGGCTCAATTGACACGTCAGCCATGTCAACAGCGTCCGCTTGCGCGGTTTCAACTTGCTGGTTAGCGCTAGTTTGCTCAATTAATGCTGTTTTTTTTTCAGCAGGCACTGTTTTAATGGTATGCGGTTTAGTGCTATGTGGTTCAGCAGTATGTGTTTCAGCAAACTGTTGTTCATTTACATGAGGAGCTTGCGCTGCAGCAGTTGCCGCAACGGGCGTTTGCCCTTCGGGTAAACGGATCTCAGCGACCGTTTCAGGCTGCCAACGCTTTACCGGCTTTTCTGGCACAAATGCGACTGCGCGTAACAGCGCCATCTCAAGACCCGATTTAGGATCGGGTGCATGGGGTAAATCTTTGCGGCCCGTTAATAAAATCTGATAATAAAGCTGCACTTGCTCCGGCGTCAGCTGCTCGGCAAAGGCGCGAATTTGCGCGCTATACAAAGATTGCTGCGCGGCCGCGGGAGCAAATTGGGTCAAGGTAATTTGATGTAACAGCTCAAGCAAACTGCGCAGCACTTCTTGGGCATCTGCGCCGTACGCGAGCACTTGGGCACAGGTGTGCATTAACACGCCAATATCGGCATCGGTTAAGGCTTTAAGCAAGGCAACCACATGCTGCTCATCAATACTGCCCAGCATAGTTTGCACTTGAGTGAGCATCACATTGCCGCCACCAAAGGCGATCGCTTGATCGGTCAAACTCAAGGCATCACGCATACTGCCATTGGCGGCTTTGGCAAGAAGCTTTAAGGCTTCAGCATCAAAGGGAAACTGCTCTTGGGTCAAGATATGATTGAGCTGAGTGCCAATTTCGCCTTGGGTCAGGCTTTTTAAATTGAATTGCAAACAACGGGATAACACAGTCACGGGCAGTTTCTGTGGATCAGTTGTCGCCAAAAGAAATTTAACGTGTTCGGGGGGTTCTTCTAAGGTTTTGAGCAGTGCGTTAAAACTGCTGCGCGACAGCATATGCACTTCGTCGATGAGATAAACCTTAAAACGGCCACGGGTCGGACGATACTGCACATTGTCTAACAGCTCACGGGTGTCATCGACCTTAGTGCGGGACGCGGCATCGACTTCAATTAAATCGACAAAACGGCCTTGCGCGATTTCCACGCAGCTGCCGCAAACACCACAGGGAGTCGCTGTCACGCCTTGTTCGCAATTTAAGCCTTTGGCAAAGAGTCGCGCCAAGCTGGTTTTACCGACACCGCGCGTTCCCGTAAACAGGTAAGCATGATGTAAGCGCTGCTGGCTTAACGCATTGGTCAAGGCATGCAAAACATGGCTTTGGCCAACCATTTGATCAAATGTGGCAGGGCGCCATTTTCTGGCTAACACCTGATATGACATGGAACTCCCCAGAGTATGTGATACAAGAGCGGGAGCATGCGCCCCGAGAACTTTGAAAGATAACATGTCATGATTTGACATGCCATCAAACTATCCCAAGGCGCCTTTAGCTGCAGATTTATTCGCCTTCAAACTCACAAAGTTTAACCAACTCAAGCCCTAAAGCGGTTAAACGTGCTTCACCACCTAAATCAGGTAATGAGATCACAAAGGCTGCATGTTTAACTTCACCGCCCAGTTGGCGAATGAGTTTAACGGTCGCTTCAATAGTACCGCCAGTCGCGAGTAAATCGTCAACGACTAGCACTTTGTCATTTGGATTAATCGCATCGGTATGAATTTCTAGGCTATCGTGACCGTATTCCAGTTCATAGCTTTGGCTGATAGTCGCACGCGGTAATTTACCCGGTTTACGCACAGGCACAAAACCCACACCCAATTCTAAAGCCAACGGCGCACCGAATAAGAAACCACGGGCTTCGGTGCCCACAATTTTGGTAAAGCCTTGGCCACGATAATGTTCAACTAACAAGTCGATGGTCGCTTTATAGGCGGCTGCATTCTCAAGCAAACTGGTGACATCTCGAAATAAAATCCCTTCCTTAGGATAATTAGGAATCGTTTTAATGCTTTGCTTTATCAAGGATAAGGTTTCTGTATTCATAGCCATCATATTTACTTAATAAGTTACTTAATCAATTCACCAACCTAGCGTTGGCGGTATAAAACAAAACGTCCACACTGGGTGGACGCATTGTCGAAAGTCGGACAAAGCTTATGCCGCTTTAGTTTTAGTTGCAACAATCACAACGCACAAGTGATGGAAAGGTTATCAATTTGTGCCTCAGATCAAACCCTGTCGACACAGTGTTAAATCACCTCAACCATGACGCGACGAAAACGATTTGCCACACATTGAATCCACAGTGTCGCTCTATTCCGCTATTTCAGGGATCCCTTTGAGATACCAGAGTAAGACGAGTGCCATCACGAGCAGCAAACCTTTTACCCAAAGGATGGGCACCACAATAATGCTGACACTAAAACTCAGCGCGCTGACTATCATAGCTTTGCGTTTCAATCCCTTACGCATTGCTCGCTGCTCTTGCCACTGGGTTAAGGCATCGGCAAACCATGGGTGAGTCATCAACCAATGGTGTAAACGTTCACTGGAGCGGGCAAAGCAGAAAGCGGAAAGCAAGATAAACGGCACGGTCGGCAGCAAGGGCAACACGATACCGAGTAAACCTAAGGCTAACGCGGTTAAACCTAACAATAAAAATAATCCGCGCTTTAATACCATCGATTTACTTACCCTTTATCGGAAAAACAAAAGCCACTCTAAGAGTGGCCAATAGTCTATGCGCTCGAGATTAACGCTCGCTTAAATTAGACCTAAGTGCTTTAACCAAGACAGGCTTGCTGGCAGAGTCGGCAACAGTAAAACTAAAATAAAACCAATAAAATACAAAAAATTAAATGGGTCTTTGAACGGCTGACTACTCATTACAGCTCCTCTAGTATGTGCAAGTATAAGTGCGCAGGAATCGTACAGTGATTGAGATCACAAAACGGCCGACATTGTAGCGGTTTGTCAAATTAATAAAAACCCTTTAGATGTAGGGTTATTGCATTTATTTCGGCAATAATCCCCACCTTAAGACTGACGACCGCGCACTATCCCTTTGGCCGCTAATTGCTCGAGTAACTGGCTACAACCTTGCCCAATAACCTGAGGTGCCATTTGAGGGTAAGTGATTGTTAACCAATCAAGTATCTCTTGAAAACTCGCTTGGCCCTGAGCTTGAAGAAATGCCAGCACCTGCGCACTTAAGGGGTTTAACTGTAGGAAACACACTTCGCAATCAACATCTTGATAGAGACAAAAAAACACTGGCGTATCGAGTTGTTGCTGCGGACGATAATCCTGACGAATGTGCTGCACCTCAAAATGATACTGCGCCACCCTCGCCGTCTTCGATAAACATAAGACCTGCATCGGAATTTGCGCAGGGCTAAGTTGAGACTCATCCTCACTCGCCTGTGCAACCGCAACAGCTAACTCTAGCCATTCATAGTGGGCTAATTCGAGCATAAAAACAGGATCATTTGCCGTGGGCTGATATTGCTGCTGTAAAAAATCTAAAAATTCGCCCGCGATATCGATAAAAATCGGCGATTGGCAATCATGTTGACTAAAAAAGCTTTGCACTAATGCCAACCACTCTTCCTCAGAATACAAACTTTTCAGCACGGGAAAGCCGTTCGACACAAATCCCAGTACATTATTAAAAAATAACTCGCGGTAAACCTGCATGCGCCGGACATCAGTATCCGCGGGCAATGGCCGAGACGGATCGCGGATATAATCGATAAAGGATTGCTGCACTTGCTTAAAATCCATTAGGCGATCCTCTTTACAACATGAGCGCTATTTTGAATTTGGGAACTGACCGCTGCTTGATAAGCGTGGATTTGATTTAGCTCGAGCAACAATTCAGCGGTTGTCGGCAAATTAAAGTCACGCTCAAGCAAGGTCGGCTTTACCCCATGCAAGGCATAGCAACGTTGCAACAATGCCCACACGGGATCGTTAATTGCAGCGCCATGGGTATCAATGAGCAGATCTTCAGCTTGTTTGTAGTGCCCAGCGATATGCAGATAAGCGATACGCTCCGTCGGCATGGCCTGTAAAAAGGCATCGGCATCATATTGATGATTTATCGAGTTCACATAGATGTTGTTCACATCGAGTAACAACTTACAATCGGCTTCTTGCAGCACGGCATTGACGAATTCAAGTTCGCTCATGTGCGCACCGGGGGCGGCATAAAATGACACATTTTCTAAAATAAGTGGCCGCTCTAAAATATCTTCGACCTGCTTCACCCGCGCCGCCACATGTTTTACCGCTGCGTCGGTAAAAGGGATCGGCATGAGATCGTATAAGTGACCTTGGCCTGAGCAATAACTTAAGTGTTCGGAATAGACTTGGATTTGGTGTAAATCCATAAAGGTTTTGATGTTTTTTACAAACGCGAGATCTAAGGGCTCTGGGCTACCAATCGATAAGCTCAAACCGTGGCAATAGAAAGTATGTTGCTCGGTCAGTTCACGAAATTGACGGCCAAACTTACCGCCTAAGGTCATCCAGTTTTCTGGTGCCACTTCAAAAAAATTAATCGCTTCTGGCACCGATTCACAAAACTCACTGAGCATTTCTCGCCGTAAGCCCAGCCCTACCTGTGCCGCATTTTTTTGATCATTCATAGAACCTCACGAACGCTTGGTCATCGCTTTAGGATAAAACAAAAGAGACCAGCGCGGGCTGGCCTCTTTAGACTCAATAACCCCCATCACAGCGGGCTCAGTGCAGTCAGATTTATTTCATTTCTTTTTTAACGGCTTCGACTTTAACGTCAACTTTCTCTGCGGTTTTCTTCATATCAGCGCCACATTTCGCTTCACCACACTTACCTTCATGGGCCTTATCCGCGGCTTTTTTCATGTCAGCGCCGCATTTCGCTTCGCCACATTTGCCTTCATGGGCTTTATCTGCGGCCGCTTTCTTCATATCCGCGCCACACTTAGCTTCACCACATTTACCTTCTTTGGCTTTTTCAGCAGCGGCTTTCTTCATATCCGCGCCGCATTTGGCTTCACCACATTTGCCTTCTGAGCCGACAATTTGATAACCCGCATCCATTGCTTCAAAACCAAACGGGTTAGTTTGGGCATTGACAGCAAAAGCTGAACTCATGACGACTGAACCTAAGGCCACTGCAACTGCTGTTTTTTTAACTGAATTCATAAATAATCCCTTCTTGTTTATTGAGTAATGTTGACCAACAACAGTATAAGTAGCTGGCTTACTGCAAAAGACCTGCCCTGTTTCAATTCTATTGCAAAAAATATCACTAAATCACAGAAATGGTCAAAATATCCTGCTAGGACAATCAGTTTAGCGTGGATTTTATTTATGGGAGCGCATAATCATCCGCATTCACTCGGCCACTTTGTAACTTAAGGCCGATAAGGTAGAATGCTCGCCCTTTGCAAATAGATATGGGTTTACTGCAGTGCGTGTGATTTTGGCTCCAATGGAAGGCGTAGTAGACGCTTTAATGCGTGACATTCTATCGACCATCAATCCCTACGATTTGCTCGTCACCGAATTTGTGCGTGTGGTAGACCAACTGCTGCCTGAAAAAGTCTTTCTCAAACTGTGTCCTGAGCTACTCAACAAGGGGAATACTCCTTCGGGAACGCCAGTGCGAGTGCAGTTACTCGGCCAAGAACCCCAATGTATGGGTGAAAATGCCCTGCGGGCAATTGAACTCGGCTCACACGGTGTCGATGCCAACTTTGGCTGTCCGGCAAAAATCGTTAACCGCAGCAAAGGTGGCGCCGTATTACTGCAATATCCTGAGAGCGTGCACGATATTGTCAAAGCCATGCGTCAAGCGGTGCCGAAAGAACATGCCGTGACCGCCAAAATACGTTTGGGCTACGAAGATAAGTCACTGTTCATGGAAAATGCTATCGCTGTGTATGAAGCCGGCGCAACTGAGCTTGCCATCCATGCGCGCAGTAAAGTCGACGGCTACAGACCGCCCGCCTACTGGGAATACATCACAGAAGTACGCAAACGTTTGCCTATCCCGGTGATCGCCAACGGCGAGATTTGGAACAGCGATGATGCTAAGCGTTGCATCGAAGTCACCGGCTGCGACAGTATTATGATCGGCCGCGGGGCGATTTCATTGCCGAACTTGGCCGATACCATCAAGACAGGTGCAACCCCTTATACTTGGGCGCAAACCTTAGGGCTGATGCTCAGTTATACCCAAAGAGAGCTTAATGGTCGCAAGAGTGACTATTATCCCGCCCGGATCAAACAGTGGTTTACCTACCTAAATCGTCAATATCCCGAAGCCGATACTTTATTTAGGGAGCTACGCGTGTTTAAAACAACGGAAGAAATCGTCGCGGTATTAGAAGCTGCGCAGCGAAACTTAGGCAACGAATCATAGAAGAGTGAGCAACCACAGAACGACGGCCAACCATAAAACTGTTAGAAATCGAGATTCAATGCGCGGCAATGTGAGCCATGAAAGGGACTTAGCGATAGCACACATAATGCGATAGGAATGAAGTACTTTTTCAATTTTTAACGGCGAAAATATTTAAAATATGGCAGATACTTGATCTTTATCATAGTCGTTGGTAGTGGAACTATTAGACTGGACGCCTAGAGTCAAATGAAATAGGCGATTTTACGTGAGCACCACCCATATCAGACATGAATTGTCAGAGCTTGAAGCTAATCTAAGGAAAGAACTCGGCGCGCTCCCTCCGTTCCTCGAAGTCATAGGGGAGCATTATGCTAGCCTGAGTCTGACAGAGTTAATTGATACATTGGCGCAAACGCCACTGGCCGATCACCCGCTATTTTGCCAGCTGAATAAACTTGATGCCGCCTTTTGTCAGCTCGACTTAGGCCTCTACGGCCTTTGCTCCGACTGCGAAGCGGAAATCGAAACCGAACGCTTAAGCCAAGATCCCACAGAACAACGCTGCGCCTCCTGCGCCGAACATTATCAACACGAACACCGCCACGAGCTGCGCCTCACCCATTGATAGCACTGATTCGATATCCGATAAGCAACCTGAAAAGCAGGAAAAAATAAACAAAAAAACCTCCGCAAGCGGAGGTTTGAGTTATCCAGGGAGGGCGGACAACCTAAAACTTCTGGTTTATTCTCAGGTAATACGTTCTACCTAACACATCATATAAACCCACATTCACATCGCGATAATCGGCGTAGGTATAATAGTTTGGTGTTTCAGCATCAAACACATTATTCACCCCTACTGTGATAGAGCCGTTATAAGCATGGGTATAACCAAATTGGATATTGTGTTTAAAGTAATTATCGTAATCGACATAACGGTCGGTTTTTTCTAACTCGTTGAAATAACTTGCTGATTGACTACCAATATAGACGACTGTCCATGCGGCAGAGAAATCATCGTATTTCCAACTTGTCGCAAAGTTGCCACGCCAATCGGGTGAGTCTGTTGTTCCTGCGTAATCGATCATCTCTGATTCGGCATTATCCTGCTTCTTAAAATCAAGCACGTGAGTCAAATCCAGTTTGAAATTGAAATCACCAAAGCCAGTTTCTAAGTTATAAGCCGTTACAAAATCGATACCAGAGGTCTCAACTGTGGCTAAATTACGTATTCCCGCCTCAATATACTCAATCTTGCCATCTGGACCACGGGTCACATAGGGAGACGATCCATTCTTGATTTCATCACGCAGAATATCATCTACATCGATCGACTCGATTTTATTGTCGTAGGTGATTGAGTAATAAGATAACTCCAAGTTCCATGCATCAGTGACATTCCAAACACCACCAAAGGTTAACGAGTTACCCTCTTCAGCCTCTAAGTTTGGGTTACCACCAAACCAAGTTTTATGCTGATTATTGGTAGCGCAATATATGGCATCCACGTTACCGGGTTCATTACACCATAGGGAATCCACCGCCTTCTCAAAACTCAAAGATTGAGACGAGAACATTTCACTCATATTTGGCGCACGGAACGAATCACCGTAACTGGCACGCAGTAACAAGCTATCCACTGGGCGCCAGCTCAAACCAAATTTAGGCACCACGGCATCGAAGGTCGATGAGTTGACCACTTCACCTTGAGGCCCAGTCAGAGAGCCTTCCTGCTCATAGCGCTCGTAACGAACCGCGGCAGATAACTCAACATTAGCAGGTAAACCCACTTGAAACTCGAGATACGCAGCACTACGGTCACGCGTGGCATCGACATCATCACCACCCGAGCCACCGGAAATAATCCCCGCCGCTGATTCTGGATCACTGGTTTGCTTAAACTTGATCATTTCATATTCAAGACCACCGACCATAGCGACCGAAAAATCACCGTTATCGACAAGTAATGTAGACGCCAAACCATCTAATTGAGTGCTTTCAAACTTACCTTGATACACCCCAGTATGGGCAGCTTTACGATACAGATCTGTCATCTGTTGCTCCCACTGCTCATAACTCATTCCAGAGGTATTGAAAATATCATATTGCTCTGAATCTATTTCTTGCTGAATAATATTGTCATTGAGTAAATTGTAGTTAAAACTGTTTGTTGTTGAGGTCGCATGCTGAGCATTTAATTCCCAATCGATACCATTACCTGAATCTATTGTGCCAACAAAGCCTCCGAGAATATCAAAATTGTTAGTTTCAGTTAATGTATCTCGCTCGCCAAGTTGCGCACCTCGCATAGAAATCACTAATTCTTCACCAACGGGGTTGTACTTATTATCGGCACTCATCACTGGGGTATTCGTTGATACTGGCGTACCCGCATAACGAGTTTCAGTTTCAGCTAAAGACGCAGAAGCTCGGCCTCGGAATTTAATATTTTCTGAAATTTCATAGGAGAAATTAGATAATAGCGAGTTACGGGTTTGATCACCAAATAACTTAGTCACATTACCATGATTATATAAACAACGACCATCACCTGAGTCTATGGTATTTTCCGTTTTTTCACATATATCTGAATTACTATACCAGCTACCATTGCCTGGTCCATATTTACCATTTGGTACTGAGCTATATCCGCTATAGGCGTTATAACTTGAATCATCCATTCGCCAAATATCACGATCCATTACTGCTTTAGTATCATAATATTCATAGGTGAGAGTGATATTGCCTTTATCTGTATTAAAGCCAGTTGCAAGCGATAAACGGTTAGCATCGCCCCCTTCTACGCTTGGTTGCTCTGTACTGTAATCAAGCTGAAAACCTTCAAACTCTTTCTTAGTGATAATGTTTATCACGCCCGCCACCGCATCGGAACCATAGACTGCTGAAGCGCCATCCCGCAGGATTTCAATACGCTCCACGATAGCCATAGGGATAGAAGATGTATCCGCCACTGAGCCAGAGCTCGAACTCGTGCCTGGCATACGGCGTCCATCTAATAACACTAAGGTCGCAGACGATCCTAAACCGCGTAAATTGACATTACTGGTTGAGCTTGCACCAGAGCCATAACCTGAAATACCACGCCAAGAACCAAAGCTATTTATCGCAGAGTTATTTAATACGTCAGCAACGGTTTTTTCACCTGTCATAGCAATATCTGCAGCATTGATGACAGTCACGGGTGAAACGGTTTCCATATCAACTTGTTTAATACGAGAACCCGTTACTTCAATGCGTTCAACTTTGGTATTTTCTTCTGCTGCATTTATCATTGCAGAAAAACCTAATCCCGAAAAAACCACACTGCTTGTCGCCGCAGTAATTAAACTAGTACGAACGGCTTTGGCCGTCAAACTTAAATAGCGCATTAATCTCTCCTTGAGGTAAATAAAACCCTATGTTTTTATTTTTATATTTAACCAGCGAACTCTATTTCGCTGTAGAGATAATGTTAATACGCTACATTCAAGTCAACTATTAAAACAAATTTATTCCACAATAAAACAAATTGATACACAATCTGATGTATGAAATATCGTCAACAGCAATTAAAAAGTTGATATACATCATGCCATTAAGAAATTAATACCAATTAAAGGAATTAAAAAAATGGCTTGATACAAATTAATTCAATCGTAAACGAATGCAGTGATATACATTTAAATGATACAAACAAATCTAAATGTATCACTAATAATTATTGAGCATTATTTTATACTTCATCAAATATAAAAAATGCCACTCTATTGAGTGGCATTTTTATTTAAACACTAAGTAGTTTTCGATTACTTAAAGTTGGCAACCTTCAACACTGTTTGAGTTTTCATAAACGATATCGCCTATCGGACTGTAGTCAGCAGCTTTAATCGCTTGTTTCTCTTTCAAGAAAGAATAGAGTAAATCAGCATCAACAAAACCCGTTTGGATTGGGCTTTCTAGCTTAGGATAACCGTCACCACCTGCAGCGTTAAAGCTAGGTACAGTGAACTTATAAGTTCCTGTTGGGCTGAAGTTCTCACCATTGATGACACTGATATTGGCAGTCTTAGCTACGCAGTCAATGGTCATTTTCACGCCCGTGATTTGTGCATAACCACCTGAACCAATTTGAATACTACCTACCGCGCCTAAATAAGCCGCAACTTCAGTACCTGTCATTTCGTTCAGAGTCACCATGTTACCGAATGGCTGAACAGTCAGCACGTCACGGTAAGTGATATTGCCAGGTTGAATAGAGGCACGTACACCGCCGGAGTTCATCACGCCAAAATCGGCTTTGACTTTATCACTTTGCGCCATCGCTAACATACGGCCTAAGTTAGTTTGCTTATTACGAACGTTTGCACGCTCGCCATCTAACAGAGCATCCGTAGTTGCTATGACTTCGTCTAACTTAGCTTGACCTTTCTCTTGGTAGTAAGATAGCAGCTCTTTTAACTCAGCATCAGGCTCAATCTTAGTGCCAGCTAAATCAGCAGTCTTCTTGCCCGCGTCATCCAATTTACGCATATTCACAGGCACAAGTTTATAGCTTGCTAAATGAAGCTCACCGTTAAAGTATTCAAAATCTGCACGACCAACATATTTACCCCATTCATGGGCTTGCATGATCCAAGTACCATTCTGTTTATCTGGAGCACATTCATCGCCTGGTTTAAAGTCAGCGTAGGCTTTGTTGTCAGTACCTGGTTCCATACACACTGGATTTTGTGAATGACCACCAATAACCACTTGCAAATCGCCTTCTTTCAATGCGCGAGCCATAGCCACATCACCAGGGGCATTACTACCGTTATGGCCGTCAGCATAGTGACCCATGTGCGTGGTAGCGAAAATAATATCGGCCGCTTTGGCGTCTTTAATTTCTTTAATCACTTTAGCGACTTCAGTCTTTGGATCGGTGAACTCCAAGCCACTGATGAATTCTGGATTACCAATCTTAGCCGTATCTTCGGTAGTTAAACCTATTACAGCGACTTTAAGACCGTTTACGTCGAATACCTTATAAGCATCAAAGTAACGTTCCCCTAGATTGCCATCTGCATCTTTATGGTAAATATTCGCCGCTAACATAGGGAATTCCGCAAGGCGGCGCTGCATATCAACAACGGATAATGGATTATCAAACTCATGGTTACCAACAGCCATAGCGTCGTAACCAATTTTATTCATACCCGTGAAATCTGGGATCGCATCTTGTAGATCCGATTCTGGCACGCCAGTATTAATGTCGCCACCAGACAGCAATAATGTTTGACCACCATTCTTACTGACTTCTGCACGAATGCTGTCAATTAAGGTTTTACGCGCAGCCATACCGTATTCGCCGTCACTGTTTTCCCAAAAACGGCCGTGGTTATCATTGGTGTGTAAAACGGTAAATGTTGTGCAAGCGCTTCCCGCTTCAGCACATGTTGTTGGGACTTTATCGTCATCACTATTATTACAACCCGCAAGCGCAGCGACAACAGCAGTTGCAACTAGTCCTTTAATAAGCATATGTCTCATTACATCAACCCCTTGATTTTAATTATTTTATCATAGAAAAATTGCCATGAACTCCATCAAGTTCAGCGTCACGGATAATAACAAAGAATAAAGATAAATTGTGTCATTTTTATTAAAAACTTGACATTTATAGGGGAATTCGCGGGCGCTTTAAGACAGATTTGTTTCATATAAAAAATAAGCTGAATGACTGATTTCTATATATTTAGAGAATTAAAAATAAAAATGAAATAAATTAATTTAAATCGTTCAGTATGAATGACTTAGAAAAAATTACAGAAAACAGTGATTGTTCCCATAAAAAAACAAGCATGGGCAATTTTCAATTTACCGCATGCCGTTTTTATCAGCAATTAGACTTCTCTACATTTCAAATCGCTGTAATAACCACTTAGAAATCTCGTTTAACTGCGCAGGGATCACTGAATGCGGCATAGGATAAGTCTGCCATATCACATTATAGCAGCCCGCAATTAAGGCTTCTTTGGCTAATGTTCCAGCTGATAATGGCACTACATCATCTTGTAGACCGTGTTGCTGTAATATGGGTGTATTACGATTCGCTGCGCTTAATTCAGCGGGTAATACATCGCCCGTCGGTAAATAGCAAGACAGTGCCATAATCCCTGCAAGTTGCTCGGGGAAACGCAGTCCAGAGAATAAACTCATGACTCCGCCCTGACTGAATCCTGCTAATACGATACGCTCGCTCGCAATACCCGCCGCGATTTGTTCATTAATTAATGCAGCAACCCTTTTCTCCGACTCAAGCACGCCTTGCATATCAGCTCTGTCGTGCAAATCCATGCTTTTAATATCGTACCAAGCGCGCATGACGTAGCCGCCATTGATGGTAACGGCTTGCTCCGGTGCATGTGGGAAAATAAACCGGATAGCATGATCGGCAGGCAAACCTAATGCAGGCACTACGGGGGCAAATCCGGCACCCGAATCCCCTAATCCATGTAACCAAATGACCACGGCTGTAGCGGGTGTCTTAGGTTCAACGACAATACGCTCGAGAGAAACTGACATACTAAAAAATCCCCAATTCGATATTAAACACTCATCAACTAGAAACTGATGATAAATCTATAAGTTAACCACTATGCACTATGCACTATGCACTATGCACTATGCAGGCGTACTTTATTCCGCATCCATTCCCAGCACATCTTGAATCGCCCGTAACTGGGCATTTGAGTCCAACACTAAGCTCCAACGTACACCGCCACCATCGGCGATTAACATAGGTGGCTGACGTCGCAAACCGATATCCTCTGCGCTTGCTTGCAGTACGATACTGGCAACATTGAGCCGCACTTGCACTTCGAACTCAGTGACGATTAACTTACCCTGCGAAAAATCTAACACCATTTTGATAACCGCCCTATGTGAAAACGCCGACATCATAGCAAACTTGTGGTCTTTTACCGATGGCATTTCCTTGCCGGCATACGAGCCATTAAAGTTTGATTACATTTGAGCTAACAGTGAGATAACAAATCCACTGGATTATCAGGTAAACTTTTGCCCTATATAGATAGAGCCGATAGAAAACCAAGCAGCATTGATGCTGTTATCGGCCCAAACTCGAACTAAAATACTTCATCATTAGGCTGTTAAATAATGCTTTCACTTCGCAGTACCGTCCTGAGCAGCGCCCTACTTTTTGCGCTGCAACTCCTTCCTAGCACTGATGCCAATAGCGCTACTAATACGCTAGCCGCTGAACCGACTGCCACTGTTGTACAAGCACAGGCGCAGCAGAACCAAGATGCACTGACCTTCGCCAATTACACTGAAGTCAGCGTGAGTCATGTTGAACTAGCCCTTGCCGTCGATTTTAAGCAGAACCGCTTATCCGGTGAAGCCATCCTCGATTTAGCTTGGTATAAGGCGGGGAAAGAACTCATCTTAGATACTCGAGATCTGACGATTAACAGTGTGAGTGCTTTGAATACAACAGGGAAATGGCAAAGCGTGCCCTTTACCTTAGCCAAAGCGGACGTTGTAAAAGGCGCGGCGCTGACCATCAAACTTGCCGATGAAGATACCCAAAAAGTTAAAATCAATTACCACACGTCGAATAATCCATCTGGTATTCAATGGTTAACTCCTGAGCAAACCCAAGGTAAACAGTTACCTTTTATGTTCAGTCAGAGTCAGGCGATTCATGCTCGCAGTTGGATCCCACTGCAAGATACCCCAGCCGTGCGCCAAACCTATAGCGCAACGATTACTGCCGATAAAGCCATTACTGTGGTCATGAGTGCCGATCGTAAAACCCTGTCGAGCACGCAGACCCAATTCACTATGCCGCAGGCGATCCCAGCTTATTTAATCGCCATCGCAGCCGGGCATTTAAAGTTCGCCCCTTTAGATAACATCTCGGGCATTTGGGCTGAGCCAGAAATCCTCGACAAAGCCAGCAAGGAATTTGCCGACACGCCGGAGATGATCAAAATCGCCGCTAAACGTTACGGCGATTACCGTTGGGGACGTTATGACTTGCTTATTTTGCCGCCAAGCTTCCCCTTCGGCGGGATGGAAAATCCACGGCTTTCGTTTATTACGCCAACGGTGATCGCGGGTGATAAAAGTTTAGTAAGTCTAATTGCCCATGAACTTGCCCACTCGTGGTCGGGGAACTTGGTGACCAACGCCACTTGGCGCGATCTCTGGCTTAATGAAGGTTTTACGACCTATGTTGAGAACCGCATCATGGAAGATCTCTACGGCCGCTACCGAGCGCTGATGGAGCAAACCATCGGCTATTCAGAGCTGCTTGCCGAGCTTGCAGAACTCACGCCTAGCGATTCAGTGTTGCATATAGATCTCGGTAAGCGCTCACCCGACGAAGCCTTTAGCGGTGTCCCTTATGTGAAAGGCCAGTTGTTCTTAATCTTTTTAGAGCAGAAATTTGGCCGCGAACGCTTCGATACTTTTGTGAAAAGCTACTTCAATCATTTTGCATTTCAAAGCATTACCACGGCGCAGTTCCGTGAGTATTTATCTTTGAATCTATTAAACAAATATCCCAATGTTGTCAGTGAGGCCGAAGTGGATACTTGGATTGAAGGTCAAGGTTTGCCGTCATTTTTAGTGCCGCCCAATTCCCACGCCTTCGATGATATCGATGCCCAAAGACAAACTTGGCTTGACGGAAAACTTAGCGCAAGCGAGTTGAAAACCAGTACTTGGACAGTGCACCAGTGGTTAAGGTTTATCAATGAAATGCCAAGAGTCAATCTAGACCAAGTCAAGCTTGCCGAGCTAGATAATGCGTTCCATTTTACGGGCACAGGCAACAGTGAAATCGCTTTTGCATGGTATTCACTCGCCCTAGACAACGGCTATTACTCGGTATTACCCGCATTAAAACAGCACTTGACCCATATTGGTCGCATGCGCTTAATCGTGCCGTTATATCAAAAGCTTGCAAGCACAGATCAATACGACTGGGCCAAGAGTGTCTATCTCAAGGCTCGCAGCGGTTATCATCCACAAACCCAATCAAGCCTAGATATGATGTTTGCCGACAAACCACTCGAGCATGAACATAGCCATTAGCCATTAGCCATTAGCCATTAGCCATTAGCCGTTAGCCATTAGCCGTTAGCCGTTAGCCGTTAGCGCCATAAAAACAAAAAGCCCAAACCTAGGTTTGGGCTTTTGCTATTCAATCTTCTGCCTCGATTCATTCAACTCATACTGAACTTATATTCATCTCACATTGAGTCAGATAAAAGCCAAGTTCGAAGCCTGAAAATTAGTGGTGATGACCACCAGCGCCATGGGCATGGCCGTGGGCGATTTCTTCATCACTCGCGTCACGGGCACCAACGACTTCGATATCAAATGTCAGTTCGCGGCCCGCTAATGGATGGTTGACATCCACAGTCGCCATAAACTTACCCACTTTAACGATAGTCACTTGGCGTTGACCTTGGTCAGTATTGACCACAGCAGTCATACCCGGTTTCCACGCAGTCGCGCCCAATAAGTGCTTAACCGACACACGTTGGTGCGCATCAGCATCCGCTACGCGCTCACCGTATGTTTCGGCAGCAGGTAAAGTCACAGTGAATTTTTCACCGATGGCTTTACCATTGATCGCGTTTTCTACACCAGGCATCATGTTGTCATGACCGTGTAAATAGGCAATCGGATCGCGACCTTCGTTCGTCTCAATCACTTCGCCTTTCTCGTCACGCAGTGTGTAGTTAAACTGCACAACCATATCGTCTTTAATGCTCATCGAATATCCTTTGATTTTCTTCGATTTCAATTGTGGGCCGAGCTTAACAAAACTGAGCTTTTCACTCCACTTTTTTATCCGGCCTAAAAGCGCTCAAAACCCGCGGCGAGCGCTCTTTGGCTGCAGTAACGACAGTGACAGTGGCTACAGTGATAGTCCTAAAGCAGTAAACACCTCTGGGCTTGGGAAGCCATCGGCAATCATCTGTTTGCTCCGTTGAAAGGCTTGCAATCCTGCCACAGAGTTACGCCCTAACACACCATCTGGCTTGCCAACATCAAATCCGGCCTCATTCAGTTTTGCTTGCAATTGCTTAACTTGCTCACGACTTAAGCGTGGCTGTTCTGGCGGGCTCACTGTCAAAGGTAACCCCCCATTAATGCGATCGGCAAGATGCCCAACTGTGATGGCATAATACTCAGAGCGATTCCAACGCATGATCACATTGAAGTTCTCATAGCCTAAAAAGGCAGGCCCAGTATGCCCTGCTGGCAAATACAGCGCGGCTTGAATATCCACGGCGGGCAAAGGTTGGCCATTCGCTTGCGTGACATTAAGGGCGGCCCATTCCGATAACGCCAAGGGCTGCTTTGCACCTAAATGGCTGTAACTAAAATCCTTTGGCAATAAGACTTCACGGCCCCAGCGTTCATTTCGCTGCCAGCCTAAGTGCTGTAAAAAGTTCGCGGCGGACGTCAGCGCGTCAGTGGTACTATTCCATAAATCGGCTTTACCATCGCCGTCACCGTCGACGGCATATTTGGCATAGGCCGACGGCATAAATTGCGTGTGTCCCATGGCGCCAGCCCATGATCCCACCATAGTGTCATCATCGAACTGATACTTTTCTTTCAGCTTTAAGGCTTGTATCAGTTCTATGGTGAAATAATTGCTACGGCGTGGCTCACAGGCCAAAGTCGCGAGCGAATTCAATACCGACATCTTGCCTTTATAGGAACCATAGTTGGTTTCAAGCCCCCAAAAAGACAAGATATATTGTGGCGGCACGCCATATTCTTTAGCTAGTTGATTGAGTAAAACGCTGTGTTTTTTCAGTAAGCGACGGCCTTCATTAACGCGCCATTCAGTAGCGCGCTTACTGAAATAATTATCGAAGGTCTGGCTGAATTCGGGTTGTTGCTGATCAAGCTCAATCACCCGCGGCACAAATTTCAAATTTGCAATGGTCGAGTTAATGGTCGCCTCTGACAGCCCTTTAGAGCGTGCCCGCGCTTGTAGCCCAGCCAGACAACTCGGAAATGCCTCAGCATTTACTTGTACGCTAGCATTAATATCAGACATTTGATTGGCTTCAGCAGCTATGCCACTGGCGTTGCTACTGACTGCGTTAGCAGTTGCGCTAGTGTTGGAACTGGCACTCGCCGCTGGCACGCTTGAACAGGCACTCAAGCTGACACAGGCGGCAATACTCGCAAACAGATAAGTTAACCCTTTAATTTTAATCAAATCAACAACTCCAATATTTGATTTCACAACAATGACACAGTAATCACACTGCTGTGGCTAAAAACGGCAATCTTCCTTCTTCGAGAAGGCATTGCCCTAGAGAGATATTCACCTTGGCATAACGAGTTAAAGGTTCTACTACAAAAAAACCTTTAACGGCCAATGGTATAGAAGACATGTTTCTCCCCCACGGAAAGCCTCTATCTGAGCCACACTTGAACAGTAAAGCACACTGCATCAAGGCTTATCATTGCCAATAATCCTGACCCATAGCGACACGTAACACAATCCTTATCGCCATAAATACCTTGTGGCATCGGCTTATTGCTCAGTTATCCAACACAAGAAAAATCTTAACAAAGAATCCCTTGGTATCGCAGCATGTTACCGTATAATGGATAAGTTAACAGCACACATCAAAGAGACCTATCATGACTGAAATCAATGCGGCTTTGGCTGGCTTTATCAAAAATGTAAAACAACATCAGACGCTTTGGGGTCTAATGGATGAAACTGGCGAAGGCTGGGTCGTTTGTGACTCTTCAGAATTTGAAGACACAGATGTGATGCCATTGTGGTCAAGTGAAGCCACTGCAAAATCCCATTGCAGCGACGAATGGCACGACTACCAACCCGTTGCTATTTCATTAGAAGAATTTCTGGAATATTGGGTGTCGGATCTCAACGACGATGGTGTGTTGATCGGTGTGGATTGGCAGACTGATGAAGATTGCCTCGAACTTGATCCTATTGTTTTAGCAAAAGATTTGGTTGATGTTGAAGAAGTTTAATCCCTTCAATGTGCCATTAATGACATCAAGGACTGAGGTGCTCATCCCTTGATGTCTGCTATCCCGCTTATCGATATTCCCTTCGACCAACGTCATACCTGTTGGTTTTGCGGCGAACCGAGCAATCAACACTTCGAATATATTGCCCACACACATACGCCACATCCTTCATTAGCTGTGCCCGCCTGCAGCGAATGCTTACGATTAGCCAAACAACATCCTTTGAGCTCAATATGGGATTGTCGTATGGCCGTCAAAGATGCACTGATGCGCATTTATGCAAAACACCTCGCGATTGGAATTAATTGGACCGAAGAAGAACTTGCCGAGTCTGAATTTTCCTGCAAAGTGTTTGAAGGCTTTAAGAAAAGTGCTTGGATGATGTACCAGATTGCCCGCGACCGTATCAATGCACCCGGCTGGCCACTGGTATTAGAAGGCGAAGAAATTGACGACCAAGGTTATAACGCAGGTTTCGAATTTGATGGCGTGACCTTTAACTCAGTCAATGCTGCAATCCAGTACTACTCGACGCAATTCACCTTAGAACCACAGTTTTTTGCCGAACTGGTGCGCCTCGTCGGCCGATCAAGATTCAACTACGCCCTACGACTCGCCCGCATCCATATTGCCGCCGCCAAAGAAATGAAACGCCAAGTATTACAAGATGTAGAAGCCGAATTCGCCTCGTAATTGAGCGTTAAATAAAAAGGTAATCTGGTAGGATTTGCACAGAAGCGATGGAAAGGTGACGATTGAATGGCTGATATTAAAAGTCTGATATAAACAGGCCACATTTAAAAACAGTCATTAAAAGCGGTTGTTAAAAGCGGTTGTTAAAAGCGCTGAGCCTACCGATGACCAACACAAGGTCAATCACCGATAGTTCGAATCTCAAAATGCTTAGTGATTAATCACTTGTCTTAATCTTTCTTGTACCACTTCCACCAGCAGATCCGGCTGGAACTTAGAAATAAACTTATCACAGCCCACCTTTTCAACCATGGCATGGTTAAAGCTGCCACTCAGCGAAGTATTCAAGGTAATATATAAATCTGACATAGCTTTATCACCGCGGACTTCAGACGTCAGCTTGTAACCGTCCATCTCTGGCATCTCTGCATCAGTAATCATCATCAACAATTCTTTGGAAACTTGCTTACCTTCATCACGCCATTTTTGTAATAAATTCAATGCCTGCAAGCCATCAGAAGCCTCAATGATTTCTATGCCTAGTTGGCTTAAAGTCTCACGCACCTGACGCCTTGCTGTCGATGAATCGTCCACAATCAAGATTTTTCTGCCTGGCATTTCATGGACTAAGGTTTCATCGAGCACACCTTCAGATAAACTAATATCGTAGTGAATGATCTCCGCCAGTACTTTCTCTACGTCGATAATCGACACTAATTGCGATTTGCCTTGATGTTCGATGCGGGTAATTGCCGTCAGATAATTATTACGCCCCGCCGTTTTCGGCGGCGGCATGATGTCGCTCCATGTCATGTTGATAATGTGCTCAACCTTGCCGACTAAGAAGCCCTGCACGCT
This sequence comes from Shewanella sp. SP1S2-4, assembly GCF_031932075.1. Classification (NCBI taxonomy): domain Bacteria; kingdom Pseudomonadati; phylum Pseudomonadota; class Gammaproteobacteria; order Alteromonadales; family Shewanellaceae; genus Shewanella; species Shewanella sp. SP1S2-4. The sequence continues at coordinate 51,069 of NZ_JAUOET010000021.1, read as the reverse complement.
GCGGTTATATTCTGTGATGATCATATTGGCATCATCATCCGGCGGCACAGGTTTAAACCCAATCGCCGAACGTAAATCAATCACAGGGATAGAAATGCCGCGAATATTAGCAACACCATAAATATGAGGATGACTCCCAGGCATGGCATTAAGGGGAGGAAGCTTAACCACTTCTTTGACTTTAAAGACGTTGATGGCAAATAACTGCGTGGAATTAATGCTAAAGAGCAACAACTCGAGGCGGTTCTCACCCACGAGTTTGGTACGCTGATCTACGGTTGCAAGTACGTTTGCCATAATGCTGCTTCTCTACTCTTGAGGAAAATCCTTTCCTCACATGCGACGGATTAGCTCAAATTATAGCGGTAAACTCCCATGAAGAACCATGCCGAGGTGCTATTTTATCTAAAAATTACAACCACTCTCGCAAAATCACGCCGCTAACTTGGTTTACTCCACCCCGAATATCAATGGCGCTGCTGGCTCATGTCTGTGCTCAAGCGGCGAAATAGCCAAAACATTTGGCTTTGGCATAAGTGTGAATATTAGCAAAAGCACGAATATTCAATCCATTCAAAACGAACATTCAATTTGCGTCAGCGGCGCTGCCGCCTAACGCTGCACTTTCTGGGCAAGCACCATGCCCGCAAGATCCAAGGCATTTCTGTCGCAGACTATCTCAAAACCCGCTTGACGCAACACAAGTAACAACTCGCGGTGATTAAAGCGATTTTGTTGTGGATGCTCAAATAGGCGTCGACTCAGTGGATTACAAATTGCAGCGCGATATAAGTCCTCTACCACAAAGTAACCGTTTGGTTTCAGTACTCGGGCAACGTCCTTAATGGCTGCCTGCCAATCTGGAATATGGTGGAATACGGCAAAATCAAAGACTATATCGAACTCGCCATCGGCAAAGGGAAGACAAGAGGCGTCGGCAACAGAGAAACTCAGCCCTTTCAAACCTTGTGGCCGAGCTTGCCAGCGAGATTGCGCCGCTGCGACCATTTCAGGGTCGATATCCACAGCCGTGATATGTCCTGCGCCAAAATGCTCACGGATCAACTGAATTCCATTACCAAACCCACAACCGATTTCTAATGCACGCTCGCAGCGAGCCATAGGTTTAGGCATCATAGACGTTAGTAAAGGCGCTTCGACATGATTTTGTAGCCAAAAACGTATTGGATGCTGAACGAGCTTTTTCTCAAATGGATTTAATTTCATGCCATCCTCTAAATATGGGTAAACTATTGTTGAATAATTTTACTGATCGAACTGCCACTATGGTACGTAATGATAGGAACATAAGTTCACCAGAGGCCACGATGAAATTACCTCTTTTTCCACTACCCATTTGTTTATTGCCCGAAGGTTACACACAACTGCGGGTATTTGAACCTAGATATAAGCGTTTAGTCGCCGAATCGTTAAAGTCAGGCGAAGGCTTTGGCTTATGTATGCTCGAAGAGGATGGCAAAACCATTCAGCCCATAGGCACCTTAGTGCATATTATTGATTTTGAAACCCTACCCGATGGACTATTAGGGATCAGCATTCAAGGTTCAAAGCGCTTTAAAGTTAATGAAATCAGTGTCGAAGACGATGGCTTGAAGCGCGGCGATGTTAGCTTTATCGACAATTGGCCTGCGACACGTATTGCGACCGATGAGCGTTACTTGAGCCAAATGTTACAAAACATCCTCAAGGAATATCCGCAACATCTCAAGCACTACCAAGCGGAACAGTTTGAAGACATTGCTTGGGTCTGCCAACGCTGGCTAGAAATATTGCCCGTGCAAGCCTCTGAAAAGTACAACTGCATTAATACCTTAGATCATATTATGACCCGAGATCTATTGCGGGCCGTAATAAAATAATCCTGTGAATGATCCTTTATTTAAGCCACTCCGTATTGATTGACAGTTTGACAGTAAAACTGGGCTCAGAAGTGAAACAAGCCTCTCAATTTTGTCGTTACTGATCTCAAACTTAGCACTAACGACTGGGATAAGAGCGAAAATAATGGAAAATATTCAATCACAAAGCAGGCAAAATCGGTATCATGGCCCTATCACGTCTCTGACTCATTCGGCTATGGATAACGACATTCCCGCTCTCAAAACCTGCGAGCCTCAAGCGGATACTTTGATCACGTTTATGCTACAAGTAGCAGACAAACGGGACAGAGCCGCCTTTGGGCATTTATTCCAGCATTTTATGCCCAAGATCCGCGCCTTTGGTTTACAAAGACTGAATCAACAAGGCTTAGCCATGGATTTAGTTCAAGAAACCATGACTAGCGTGTGGACTAAGGCCCATCTGTACAATGCCGAAAAAGGCTCAGTGACGACTTGGGTGTTTACCATAATGCGTAATCAGTGTTTCGATATGCTGAGACGAGTACAGCACAATAAAGAAGATACCTTTGGAGATGATATTTGGCCGCTGTGCGATGCGACCATGGCTCAAGACACACTCACTGATCATAAATTGACGGCTAAACTCCTCCAACATCTTGATGCCCTTCCCCTAGCGCAACGACAAGTCGTGCAAGGTATCTACATGCAAGAACTCACTCAACAAGAGCTAGCCGATGCCCTCAAGGTGCCAATAGGCACCATAAAGTCACGATTAAGACTCGGGCTAGAAAAGTTGAAAAGTTTCTTGGAGACACACAATGATTAAGCATCATCCCCAACAAGAATTACTCGTGAGCCATGCAAATGGGGTCTTACCTTTATCGATGGCCATCGCGGTATCAGCACATTGCGCATTGTGTGAGACGTGTCGTGAGCAACTAGCCCTATTAACCGAGCAAGCTGCCAATTCGGCATTAAATCCAGATGGCGCTCATGCTCATGCTGCAAAGCATCATATAGGCCAAGAGTTGATTCACACTGCACATATTGATGCTGGAAACACTCAAGCGACTAATGTACCAGTGATGGATATTGACGCTATGCTGGCGCAAATCATGGCTCAGCCTGCGGCGACGGATGTACCTAATAATGCTCCTCTGGATGTTCAAGTAAAACAACAGCATTACACAGTGCCGTCGGTATTTCGCCAGCATTTGGCCCGTCCTTGGCAAATATTAGGCAAAGTCAGTCGTATGCGTTTTGATGTCGATGAAATGAACACCCGCGCGAGCTTATTGCACATAGATGCGCAAGGTGAAATCCCCCAACATACCCATAAGGGCTATGAATTAACCCTATTGTTAGCGGGAGCGTTTTCGGATCTTAACGGTGACTATGTGCCAGGTGATTTTATTGTGCTCGATAGCCAACATCACCACTCACCTAAAACCGTTGACGGTTGCTTATGCTACACAGTGTTAGATGCGCCGCTGCATTTTACCAAAGGCCTAAGCAAGTTGCTTAACCCCATAGGTGAACTGATTTATTAAGCCTGTAGCCAGTGCTTTAACATGACTTATTTACTCCGTTTTTTTAAATGAGTCCGTTGCTAATTTTTCAGTTACTGAATCATCAATTACTAAATTTTCAGTTACTAAATGACAGCCATTAATCCCATTGAAATAACCTATTTCAGTGGGATTTTTTATTCTATTTGCGTGAGTTTTTTATTCAGTTTACTAGAATTTTTAATTAAATTGGCTAGCAGTAGCCACATCCTATTCGCCTAAAAAGCCGCAATATGGACACCCAGCATTGCAGCTAAATACAAGATAAGGACATGTTCCATGCTAAGCTTCACTCTTTAAATCAAATGAATAGCCAGAAACAATTCACGTTAACTCAACATCAATCAACAAATAATCACATTGAATAAAAATTAAACTTGCATAAGCTATTTTTATTGATATACTGCACGTCGTTTTGAGAAACACCTTGTTGTTTACCTTTTTAAACCAGCCTGACTATTAGCAATCAGAGTTCGGTCCTCATAAAGAAAGCCTACTACAAGCAAAACCCCATAAGCTCAAGCATTCGATACCACTAAAATCATGTGGTTATGTCTGTGAACTTACTGTTCTCCACACTGTCATAGTATTGTCATTAAGCTATGGTCAACTGGCAGAATCAAGTTAGTCCATTGGCATAATCGACAGCATGTATTATTTATCGATTAAGCATCTCTTGATTAATGAATCAAAGATGGGGTAACCTCGATACTCAATAGAACGAATCTTTCGCAAATTGCTAAGGATATTTTATAGTTACAACTATCTCACCTATGGGTGAATTAACAAAAAGGAGTGTGGCATATGTCATACAAAATTAATGGACATGAAATTACAGTGAACTTCCCTGTAGATTCAATCTCAGTAAATAAAACCTCAATTGCTTTTACCGATCGTCAAGGTAAAAACAGACAGACTTTTTCAAAACGTACAGAAGCCATCAGCTTTATGAAATGGTTATTGTCCGCAAACAAATAAGTCAAAAAGTAAATTAGACGATAAGTTAGAAATAAGTACTGTAATACCCCGTTTGCTCAAGTGTATTTAATCGGTTTCCATTCTCTTCGCAGTACCGAGCACTTAAGTAAACTGATAGCCGAATGTCACGAACACGCTATCCTTTTTTACGTCATCATGACGAACACATTTGGTTCAGGCTGTATCTCTCTCACACAGATACCTGCCGAACCAAATGAGTCAAATCCAGCTTAGATCACCTACTTCCACTGCAGCATCCGCTAATATTCATCACCATGAATACTGTACAGCACCTCACCTATGCCAAAACCCAATACCCAAATCGCCATGCAAAGCTTGATAAGCCAGATCAAAGCGACTATTCCACTCAACTTAGAAGAAGCACAATTGTGCCAGGGACAATGTTTAGGTTGTTCGAAAAAAATGCTTGAAATGCCCGATGCAGAAATCAGCTATTGGCAATATTCAGATGCGATACCCAGCCTAAAAGATTTAAAAAACCTCGAAAAGATAGGCCAACGTACCTATAAAATCCTTAAGCGAAACCAGTTGCTGCCTTAATCGCTTGTATTTGCATTTAACTATTTATGGGGCGTTTTACTTATACGACTGAACATCAATTCATAACTGAACTGAACTGAACTGAACTGAACTGAACTGAACTGAACTGAACTGACAATATGATCCTGATAGAAATCACATTGCCAGTTTTATCTTAGCTATTGTCTATAGCCGTTAAAAATTACAATTCTATAGGCTCAACGTCTGGACTCTGCCAACCTTGCGCGAATATCTGCCAAAGAATATTCAGTTAAGAGTTCACCATCGGCAAATACGGGGACAAACTCGCAATTGTTAACATCTTGCCAGCTCGCTTGATCTTTAAGATAAAATTGCCCTTGCTCATCTTTAAACACCGCAACCAGTCCTTTAGCTGATTTTTTAGTACCGTCATCGGTTTTAGGATCTTTAAATATTTCTCTGTCTTTACCATCAACTTTCGCAAAGGTCGCTTTCACCGCGTAACCGTCGGTATCTCGGGTCACGTGTTGATAGGTAAAACTGCCAATCCCAAACACGATATTGGTTGAAGCAAAACCTTTAGCCTTTAAGCCGGCACAAATGGCTTCAGCCCGCTCAATAGTGATTGAATCGCCATAAATAAGTCCGACATGGCTATCGAGTAATTTGTAACCTTTGGCAGTTGTGCTGCCCCCAAAGACATCCCACAAACACTCGATAGCGCCTTTATACTCAGGGCTCCCCACAGCTGCTTGTGGATCGCCACAAATGATCTTCACCGGACAACCCGTATCAGGCCTAAACACCACTTTGCCCTCACGCGCAAGAATATGGTCTTTTAAGGCAACGGTGAACTCTGTCATCACCTGCCAAAAATCCCAAGAATCAGAAACGATACTCACAATGCCGCTAGGATAAATATCTTCTATCAGACGGCGGAACGTCTCTAATTCATTCTCCATACCACCCGCACACATCACACTGTGCTCCGTTGCGGCCACACTGCCACCGACAAGTTCATGATCACTATCGGCACGGTAATATTGCTCAAGAAAATCAATCGCGGGAATGGTATCTGTACCCGTAAAACTGAGTAAATGGGCAGCGCCGCTCATTACCGCAGCCTCTGCACCATACATGCCGCGGAAACTAAAATCATGGCCCTGCCAATCAACAAATGCGATGTCACCATCGGTTTCTAGCGCGTAAGTCTCAAATATTTTACGGTATTGCAGCGCGGTAGTGGCACTGGTACACATACCCCACACATTCGCGGAAAGGATGGTTTCGAGATAATTGGTCAACCAAAAGAACCGCTCATCGGTATTGTACAAAACCAAGCAAGGCACTTTTAGTGGATACACTGAGCCTTCAGGTAATGCCATGATTTTTACTGGTAAATAACCTAAATCATGCAATTCCTCAATATGCTGAGTACCCACATTATTTGGCCCGAGATAATTATTGATACGGCGGGAGAATTGGCGAATGACCTGATCTTTGGGTTGTTGAAAGAAATCACGGTTCCAACTGTCGATCAAGAAATGCTTGATAAAATACTGCAAGCCAAAAAACACCATTTGGTCTGTATAACCACGACGGGATTTACGGGCGGTCAAGTTACTAAAAATCACTTGAGTATTATCGGGATACTGACGACGGTGGTCGACTTTGTAGCCATCAATGGCGGTAACGGGATTCAAGTACATAATATTTTCCTTAATGATTCATATAACTCAAAACAGCATGGCAATCACAGAACTCGCTCGAAATATGTGCAGGGACACCTAAACTATCGGTACAAAATAATCTGTCGATGCCCACCTCGCGCAGAGCCGATTCGCTGGCCTTATCTTCATAATGTGACACGATCAAAATGACGCTTTGAGCCCCCTTTTGCTTTAACTTGATGGCAAGTTCGATAAAGGTTCTGCCACCAGCACAAATGTCATCGACGATTAAGCAGGTTTTACCCGATAAATCATCACAGAACACTTCGGTAGCGATAATATGACCATTGACCACATCACGATGTTTATCGGCCCTGATCACCGGCATTCCCTGTAATGCTTTCGCTAAGCCGAATACTTTCTTATTCGCCCCCGCATCGGGTGAGACTAACACTAGCTCACCCGATAATTGAGCTGCAATCGCGGCGACAAAGCTTTGGTTGTCAATAACTTGCACTCGGTCTAACAATGCGGCGGTGACATCGCTGTGCGGGTCAAAAATGCTGACTGAAGCATATTGCTGCTGATTAATCAGGCTGGCATAGACTTTTACCGATAAGGCCTCGCCCACATTACACACTCTATCTTGGCGAGCGCCCGGCATATAAGGCAGTAACAGATCGATTTGCTCTGCACCGCTGCGGCGTAATGCATCAGTTAACAACAAGAGCTGCATGATGGAATGATCGCCACGATAGCCGAAGAAAAGTGTGACGCGTTTCGCTGGAGGAACCAGTAGTTGAACATGATTCTCCCCCGCGCCAAATTGAAATAAACGGTAATGAGCCTCATCACTAGCTGCGGGTAACTGATAAAAATCGGCTTGCAGTTGTTGAGTGTTAACTGTGCCTTGATACGCTTGAATGCTTTTAGATGCTTGAATACGTTGAGACATACTAACCTCCTGTCTATGGCAAGATTACCGCAATTAACGGCGCCCTTGTTGTCTACAGAACAAATAGTGTCTTAAAGACATTATTATGTAAAGTTGATTTTTAGACTATTTATGACGAAATAAAAGCCATTGATATACCTAAATTGCATATAGTGTCCTTTAGACATTATATGCAATTTAGGTAACTGAATAGGAAAAAAGCTGTTGAGTAATATCAAAATCTAAAACATAAGCAGTTGTCATTAGCCCCATGAAAACGCGTTTCAATCTGCAACGACTTTGATCAACATTCTAAATTTCTTAAGAATCGGTACGATGCGGTATCGGGTTTCAAGCGGTATAAATTCGCAGGACGCCCCCGTTCAGTGCGCTTTAATCCGGTATCGATCAATAAATCGGCCTGTTCAACCCGCCGACGAAAAGATTTACCTTGGATAGGCTTACCGAGTAAAACTTCATGTACATGCTGCAGTTCTGGCAAGGTAAAAGGTTCAGACAGTGCAAAGCCTGGCACTAAAGAATATAAGGCTTTCTGTGTTAAGCGTTCCCGCGCTTGCTCAATTAACTGCAGATGATCAAACGCTAATGGCATCCGTAACACATCCTCTAACGGCCACCACTTAACATCACTCACTGAATCAATCTGGATTTGGCAGGCTTGATAACTCATCAAGGCGGTGTAACACACTGTCACCGACCAACCTCTCACATCGCGACAGCTATTACCCACAGTGCAAAGCTGCTCAATATAAGGTGGCACTACCGCGGTTTTCTCATGCAGTTTACGTAGTACGGTTTGTTCTAAGGATTGATCGCAATTTTCATCGATAAAGCCTCCGGGTAATCCCCACAAACCTGAAAAAGGATGGTTTGAACGTTGCACTAAGAGTACTTTAAGCTGCTGATTATGGTAGGTAAACAATACGGCATCCACTGTCAGTAGCTGAGCCTTGAAAGCCTTAGGATCGTAATTGGCAAGATATTCCGCTTCAGTCATGAGTATTCCCCATCATTCAATATCATAAGCTTAACTTAGGCATGACACAGCTTCAAACACATTATGTCTTAGCGTCACTAAGTAAATATCCTGCACCGTGGGCTTAGCTACTTTAGCCAAATTTACGCTGATAACGCGGCAACATAGTCTCATTCCCCAATAATCCGCCTTGATGCAAATACATCACATGACCTAATTCACTACGCTGTAAGTAATCCTCAAGCACAATAAAACCTAAGGGATCGTAGATTAATTCAAACTGAACTCCTGAGGCACAAACCCGCTGCCACATGGCATAGAATTCAGGGTAGAGTTTACCAAAGTGATATTTTTTGCCGACATTCACTATCTGTGGATGCTCGAGAGTATTTGGATTAAGCATAGAGAATTGTAAACGTAAATAATCATCGCCGCCCACCACGGCGCAAGTCACGACGCGAATCGCCGTTTGCTGACGAATAAAGTACTGATTTAAAAATAACGCCGTCGTCCCCGTCCCCGACGGTAAAAATACTGTTAAATCGACTAAATCATTCGCCTGCGCAAATTGCACTATTTCTTGCGCCAATACATTTACCCCGTATTCAGCGTAGGAACAACGCCCACCCTCTGGGATAAAAAGCGCCGTCGGCTCATTCGCGAGTACTTGAGTCTCGATATACTCTTGGCAACTCAGTCGCGCACCACCCGTTTGCAAAGCAGGGTCACAACTAACATTAAGGTCAGATAAAACCTGAGGTTCATCCTGCGACTGAGTAAACGCCAGCTTTTGCGCCATTAACTCACTTAAGTCGATAATATTGGCGCCATTTGCCAATGCCGCAGCGTAATTCCCCGTGGGATGCTTAACAATCTGACTGGCAATATGGTCAACATAAAAATCACACTGCCAGCCTTTCATCTTGGCCAATGTTGATAGGGAATACAAAGAGTTCGCTAAGGGTGAGCCATGGCCTATCACCTTGGTGATGCCGGCAAACTCATGATCTAAAAAGTAGCCGAATTTACGTGCTTTATTGCCGCTAAACGCTGGATGCAATAAATCATCACGTTTTAGAAATATTTCTCGACCAGCAAAGGCAAAAATATCGACGGGGGAATTTGCAAACATCAGGCTACTCAAACGATTAAATACTCTGGCTTTTAAGCCATTGGATGGAATGGCTAGTTTAACGCCACCTTTGATCTTCTGCTCTTAAGAAATTAGCAATTTAGCGAAGAATTAGTGAAAATCACAAATAAAGCTTAAACAGGTGGATGTAAGGCATTGATTTTTGAAAACAAAATAATTGGCACGTTTCTCGCTTAGTCATTGGCATATATTCAGTTTATCAAAGCTAACAGCATTCATTACAGCTAACGATAAAGGCTAAAAAAGTAACATAAGGAGTTTTCAATGGCAGTATTACGCTTAATATTCAACATCGCTTGGTTTGTGCTCGGTGGATTTGTAATGGGACTCGCTTGGTGGCTCGCAGGTATCCTGTGTTTTATCAGCATTATTGGTATTCCCTTTGGCCGCGCCTGCTTTGTTATCGGTGAAATGACCTTCTGGCCCTTTGGTCAAGAACAAATCAGCCGTCGTCACTTAACCGGACGTGACGATTTAGGCACAGGTGCCCTAGGCATGGTGGGAAATATTATTTGGTTCTTGCTGTTTGGGATCTGGTTAGCCATAGGCCACCTGGTCCATGCCTTAGCCTGTTTTGTGACTATTATCGGTATTCCCTTTGGAATACAGCATCTTAAACTGGCATTACTCAGCCTAACACCGATAGGACAAACCGTCGTGGCTAAAGCCTAATCGGCAGTGAGTTATCCGTCTTAGCGCTGTTCATTGCCGATGATTTACTGTCGATGATTTACTGTGGAGAATGGATAGGGCTTTTTCATCCCACACTGAAAATATCGCCTCGTTAAAGGCCATTTCTTCCTCCAGTAAATCGTTGCAACTGTATTGAGTATGGACATATTGCGCATGGGCAGGTTCATCATCCTCTTGAACCTCAGTTTGCGACTTAGTCGGCGCCACAATTGCCAACAGATAATGTGCCAGTTTTGCAGGGGCATCAATGGCCGCATCATGGCCGCAATACGCTAATACTATCAAATCCGTGTGAAAGTGCTGTGCCAAGGCTTTGCTCGATGCCATGCTCACCAACGCATCACGGTCGCCACAGAGTACACTTATCGGCACTTCCACGGTCAATGGACACTGATATTGAAAAGCCGCCCACAGTTGCCGCCAGGCGTTACGAATAGTTGGCGACGATTGGCGGCGAAATTCACTCCATTCGGCAATTAAACTGCAGTCTCGCCGATGACGAAAACTGGTTAAACGCACTATCGTCGACTCGATGGGATGTAAGGCTTTACCTCGAGCCCGCAAGAAAAACGCCTTCAATGCATTCAGTGGATTAAATCTTTGATACCAAGCCGATAAATTAGCCGCACTGCTGTTTAGTACAAATACATGCCTTATCTGCCAAGGTCGCTGACGCGCCATTTCCAGTGCCAACATACCGCCCATAGACAAACCGAGAAGGTAAATGCCTTCTCCTTCTTGTACCTGCTCATCCAATTGCTGCCACACTGCATGGGCATAGTCAGCAATCTTAAGCGGACTGGCCTCGGTTGATAGCGTTCCATTGCCCGGCAAGTCAGGAGTCAGTACTCGCAGCCCCTTTTGTCGCAGTCGCTGATCGAAGCCATTCCAGTGGCGCTGATCACGCATTAATCCCCGCAATAACACCCAAGTTGTCATGACTGTGGCTCCCGATACCAATACTGCCGCGCGCACTCAGTGAGTTCAGCCAAACGTTCAGGCGTTAAGTGCTCTAACGATTGGGCGTAGGCCGCTTCCATCATAAATTGCATCAGCACTGTGTGCCTGCGTAAAATTCTGTGATGACGATGTGTTTTCTGCGGATTGAAAAAACCTGCAAAATTAAATATTTGTCTGGGATTTTTCTTAATCCAAGCCCAGGATCCCATCTCTAATGTCAAAGGCAGAAACGGTACCTGCGCATGGGGATCGGCCACTTGATGTTGGCGATAGAGGTAATCCCAAATATCCCCATGGGTGCGATAAAACTGACTCTGGGGTGCGAGCCGATAATGGCCATGATGGGGATAACTCTGTTCAAATAATTGTTTTAGATGAAAAATATAATTGGCATTTTCGAAGGCGGTACGCGTATGGGCGTAGGGGAACCAAATATGATCACTCAAGCCAAAGCCTGAGTGAGCATCGAGGGAAATCAAACTAGTGCTGCGGCTCAGCAATTGCTGTACATAGGCAACTAAGCCAGTAGTTTCAAGCTCCATTCCCCCCATGCCGCGATACCAAGGCAGCCGCGACGATATCCGCTGCCCTCCCACCATAAAGGAGACTTTTTCGCTGGATTCTATCGGGGCGTTACGCATCAAATCCACTTGATTGCCATTACCCCGCGTTCCCATAAATAAACCAACGGGATTCACCACAGGCACAAAAGCTAACCGCACGCCCGTTAACATCTGTTGTAGATGTTTATCCCACACCAGCCGCTGCAACAAACTGTTCAGCAATGCCAAGATGACTTGAGAGCCAATACGTTCAACCCCATGCACGCCGCCCACAAAGAGTACTGTCGGACAGGGCTTATCTCCCCCGCCCAGTTCAACACTGTAGAGAGGAAAATGTTCGTGACGAAATGGGATGTCGGCAAGAATTTGATACTGCAACTTAAGATGATGAGTATCAATGAGTTGTTGCAGCGTATCTAACTCAAAGGGAAGTTTATTCATGTCACCTTAAACAATAAAATGAGAAAGCAACTCATGCCGTTAAGGTGATGCTAATAGTGAACAAAGACAGAATGATGACAAGCGGAATATCTGATGTAATTTTGAGAGGAATTGGCTGAAAATAGAGGAAAAAATAAGGGGTAGAATAGAGAGTTCACTAACCTAAATCATGCATTAGTCTTCACGATACAGTAGCTCTCCGATGATGGTTTCGACGTCTATTTGCGCCAAGCCTTGGTCGAAAATATCCCGCCAACGTCTGCCTTCTTCGGTATTACGAAACGCGATATAAAGCTGCTTATTCGCTAAAATTTGGCGGTTGATTTGCAGTTTGTCCGCCAGCGGTTGTAAAGGCTTTTGCTTAAGTAAATAGTGCAGCACGTTGACATCGATTACCGCCGCATCAATACGGCCGGCGGCCACTTTCTTAATATTGTGCTCATCTGAAGTAACGGCTTCAGTCGGCTGAACGCCTGTGGAAATCATGCGATCTAACGCCTGAGTATTTACATAATCTTTCACCACACCTAAGGTATAGCGATTCAGATCTTCGACATAATTCCAACTCACAGGATGGGCTTTTTGCTCCACCAGTCCCAAAGGACCGTCGCCAATCGATTTAGAAAAAACAAACTTTTCAGTCTCAAAGTAATACTCAGGGAAATAACCCAGATAGTCAGAATTAGGCATACTGGCGAGCTTTACAGCGCGGCTCCATGGGTAAAAATCCACTTCTAATTGGTGCCCCATCACTTTGAGCGCCGCCCGTGCCACAGCAATACTCGCGCCCTGCTCGGATAATTGCTGCCCAGAATAAGGCGGCCAAAGTAAGGATGTCAGCATTAAGGTATCCGCTTTCGCTGTGCTCAATCCCATGGAGGAAAGGCAACACGCAAGGAGCATTAAACGCCATCGAACCATTTGGGACTCCTTAGCCTGCAGAATGGATTGACTACTAAATCATCGACAAATTGAGCTTTAGTTTTTATCTGCCAAGATTTTTTCTCTGGTTTTAGTATAGCCATGAAGCCACTGCGGGGAAGTGAAGTTTTGTTACAATTAGGCTGACGACATAAGCTGCCAATAAATGAGCAAAGGATTAGACTGAAAACTGATACACAGTTAGCACACAACTGATAGTCAGTTGACAGTAGATCTTGATTCAATTAACTCACCATAAGGCCAACTCCTATGCGTAAAGTTTCCTTTTTCAATCACGCGCCGTCCTCCCATGCAAAAGGCGCGATAACTAAAGCGGGGATCACTGTGATTGGCGCAGCTTTAACCTTGCTCGGGCTGGTCTTTTTACTCTTACCCGGCCCAGGTTTACTCCTGATCATCTTAGGGTTAGCGCTGCTCAGCACACAATATGCCTGGGCAAAGCTGGCGCTACGTCGCAGTCAGCGAAAGTTAACTCAAAGTGCGGCTTGGCTTGATGGCATGACCCGTCGACTCTTCCGTTAACTCGTTAACTTGTCGGTTAAACGACACCTATAGACTGAATAAAATTCAAGCCGCATTGCGCGGCTTGAAGTCAAAAAAGCAGGCTCGCCAAATCACATCACTTAAGCATTAATATCTTCATATAACTCTTGATACATCAGCTCGCGCATTTTGAATTTCTGAATTTTCCCCGTTACTGTCATTGGGTACTGATCCACAAACTTGATGTAACGTGGCACCTTGAAATAGGCAAACTTCTCGGTGAGGAAATGGCGAATATCTTCCTCGGTAATCGTCGCGCCAGAGCGGACTTTAATCCAAGCACACACTTCCTCCCCGTATTTATCGCTTTGAACGCCAAAAACAGCCGCATCCTGCACATCTTTATGGGTGTAAAGTTTCTCTTCAATCTCACGGGGATAGATATTCTCGCCACCGCGAATGATCATATCTTTAATGCGACCCACAATTTGCACATAACCTTGCTCATCCATTTGGCCAATATCGCCAGAATGTAGCCAACCCGCACTGTCTATGGTCGCCGCTGTTTTTTCGGGATCGTTCCAATAGCACTGCATTATGCAATATCCCCGACTACAGACTTCACCGGGTTGATTAATTGGCAACTCTTCACCAAATTCGTCGACTATTTTCACTTCGGTATGGGGCAAAGCACGGCCAACAGTGAGCACCCGTTTCTCAACCGGCGAATCAATTTCAGTAATATGATTGAGCGGACTGCACTCAGTCTGACCATAACCAATTAGTACTTCCTTCATATACATGAGATTTTGTACTCGGCGCATCACTTCTTCTGGGCAAGTTGCCCCCGCCATCACGCCGGTTCGTAAAGAACTTAAATCAAAACGCGTAAATTCAGGATGCTCAAGCTCGGCAATAAACATGGTCGGTACGCCATGTAAAGCGGTGCAACGCTCTTGCTCAATCACTTGCAATGTCGTCATGGGATCGAAGGATTCGCCGGGGAACACAGCCGCGGCGCCTTTGGCTAAGCAAACTAAACTGCCGAGCACCATGCCAAAGCAATGATATAAGGGCACAGGAATACAGAGTTTATCGTGACAGGTAAACTTCATCGCCTCTGCGACTAAATAACCATTATTCAAAATGTTATGGTGGGATAAGGTCGCACCTTTTGGGCTACCCGTGGTGCCAGAGGTAAACTGGATATTAATCGCATCATACGGGCTTAATGCTTTGCCGATACTCTCGAGTGCCGCCTTGTCATCGGCGGTCACATCGACGAGCAAGTCATCAAAATTCAACATGCCGACAGATTTTTCAGCGCCCATACGGATCACAAACTCGAGCTCAGGAACGGCCTTCGCCTGTAATTGACCCGCAGGGCAAGAAGTTAGCTCAGGCGCCAATTCGTATAGCATTTCGAGGTAATTGCTGGATTTAAACTTGTCGGCACAAATTACCGCGCGGCACCCCACATTACTCAGCGCGTATTGCAACTCTTCCGGTCGATAAGCGGGGTTAATACACACCATGATGGCGCCAATTTTAGCGGTCGCATATTGGGTTAAACACCATTCAATATTGTTGGGTGACCAAATGCCCACCCTATCGCCGGACTTAATACCGAGTTTTAATAATCCGGTGGCGAGCGCCTCGATTTGAGCGAGATATTGACGGTAATTCCAGCGGATATGTTGATGATGTACGACAACCGCTAATTGGTCGGGATAGGTTACCGCAACCTCATCAAGATATTGACCTATGGTTTTCTCAACGAGTTTCGGTGATCGCACACCATGAAACTCGCTAACGTTGAGCGGACTGATAACTTGGCTTGTTGGAACTGACATTAAGGCCTCCGTGCATTTATTATTATGGTTAGCGAGGTCCAAACTAACCAATCCACGGATAATGTCACAAGCAAAAAAGCACTTTATTAGACTAAAGAGTAAGATAATCGATTAAATAACAATCCATTAAAGTGCGGGGTTAGCGGCTGATAAATTCAAGATGAGTACTCGACTTAGGCACATTTAAGCTTTGCAAGCGCTCAACAATGGCCAGTAAAATCCCTTGGCGACGCATATTCTCTAACACGCCAGGGCTAAAGACCTCAAGTCGCGTCATGGCGGTCAGCAGCAACTTGCATTGTGCTATGCTCGCTTCACGAATGTAGGCGGGTTTATCGACTAAGTAACTGTTGTTATACCAATAGTCCCAAGTGAAATTTGCCAATAACCAACCTTGGGTTGTCAGGTCATTAATAAATTCCAGCATCCGCTCATGGCTTAGGATCACATCACCCGCTGTAAAATCCTTAAGATATTTAGTGTATAAACCACAGTCGGACGTCATTGTTGAAGTTCCCATCACACACCTCACAGGTTTTGATTGCCACTGCTACCACAACTTGTATGGCACCAATCACAAACCGAGATCGAATTTGACGCTTTGCCTTAGTAACGAGAATCTGCATAAGGCATACCAAATAAGATTGCTGCCCACAGGCTAAGCCACCTTATCTGAACCGAAACTTAATCAAACTCACAATGCTTGATATGAGTGACGAACTGGGGTGTTCGACTAAATTAAGATAAACTCAGGGATATTGAAGCGCTTAACGGCAACTATGAATAAAGGAAACAAGATGAACTACTGGCTTATGAAATCGGAACCCGACGAATTCAGCATAGATGATCTTAAGGCTTGCCCGAACCAAACCGAAGCTTGGCATGGGATACGTAACTATCAGGCGCGTAACTTTATGCGCGATGAGATGCAGATTGGCGACAAGGTATTTTTTTACCATTCAAGCTGCAAAGTACCCGGTATTGTCGGTATCGCAGAAGTCGTGACCAATGCGTATCCCGACAGCACGGCCTTCGATCCCGAATCAAAATATTTCGACCCTAAGTCAGATCCAACTAAACCAAGATGGTTACGAGTAGATATCCGCTTTGTCGAAAAATTTAACGATATTATTCCCTTAAGCTTGATTAAAAACCTGCCGCAATTAGCTGACATGTATTTAGTGACTAAGGGTTCAAGGCTAAGTATCCAACCTGTGACCGCCGAGCAATGGCAAGCTGTGCTAATGTTAACCCCTTGAGTTAGCATCTCAACGTAAAACGTTCAGCTAAGGTTCATTTAAGAGACTCTATTGTCACAGCATCGACTAAACACCTTTTGGAGCACAGATGAATAAATTCACGTCAATGGTTGTCGCAGGGCTAGTGCTCAGCTTAATGGCGCCTATCTCTGTTTTTGCTAAAGACGACCAAGAGCATAAACACCATAAAAATGATAAAGATTTACCACCGGGATTACAGAAAAAAGTTAACCGTGGTCAACCACTGCCACCCGGCTGGCAGAAAAAACTCCATCGTGGTGATGTGCTTGAGCATGATATTTATGACCGCGGCCGTATCATTGTGCCCTTAGACAAAGATGGGATTATTAGCATTCAAGTTGAAGGCGCATTGATCAAACTCGATAATAACAGCCGTAAAATCCTCGATATCGTCAATATTATTACCGAATAGTCACGCATAACATGTGCGAAATGGCTAATCACGGCAGTTTTATTAGCACGCCCAGTTCTAAGTAGGGCGTGCAAGCATTCAAAACCATGACGCTTGCACAGTTCGCGCCCTTATCTGAACTGCTATGTATCCCGCAATCCCTAGCAAATTAACGGCCGTAGTTACAATTAAGCAACATACTGATATTTATCATATCTTTACTCTCTGATGCTTGGTCACTCATGAGCTGAATGCTAGACTCAGCCAGTGCTAATATGTGTGTAAACTCAGATAAAACTTCTTCGATGAGGTCAGACGTTATAGTCGAGACCGAAAACTAAGCTCCTGACATCGAAGTATTGATACCAAGTGCTCTGCATAAACTCATACGTATAATTTTGAGTAAGTTAAGCGTTATCAAAGCTCTCTTACAACTAAAGCAGCCAAAGCAGCGACTAATGCATAACCTTAACGCCACCCATAGCATATCTATTATTACTCTCCAATGACCGTAGACTGACGCTGGATTTTTGAAAATGAAACACACCTCACTTCAACGGGTTAAGCAGGCGATTATTGCGGGGTTCTGGGCTTCACTTGCCAGTATTTCTGTGGGTTTTCTTTTTAAGCTTTGGTTAGCACAATGGGTTGCCAAAGCCGATCTTGCGCTTTATCACACGGTTATCGATATCATCTCACTGTCGCTGATCCTGATGACAGGATTTCGCTCCTCTATGGTGGTGACTTACTCCCAGACCAAGCAAGATGTGGATATAACCAATATATTCCGCTACAGCTTGATCGCTATGGTGCTGCTGACATGGGGCTTAGTCTTGCCCTATATCAAACACAAACTTCACCTTAACGTTGAATATTTTCAATTGGTTGGCATTGTTTTGAGCATGGGGCTCAAGGTGTATTTTACCAATCAAATCGCTATGTACCGGCTATATGCCATCTCCAATCGAGTGACTTGGCTGGAACCGATAGCGCAAGTGAGCAGCTTTTTCTTGTGTTTCTATGCGTTAAAACAAACGGCCATAGCGTCACTCTTTTACAGCATGACATTGTCATCGCTCATCGTTGCCTTATATATGTACTTAAAACGGCGTAAGGATATCGCCACTCCGCCCTTAAGTGCGGTGCATTTTGATACGGGCTTACGTAGTTTCATGAAAAAAAGCCTGACAGCGTCCATGGAAGCGGGTGCCAGTATCTTGATGATTTACATCACAGTATTGCTAACCATTGCCTATTTCAGCATAGATGAACTGGGTGATTTCCAAGTGGTGGTGCGGCCGATGATCACTTACCTCACCTTGCTGTTTGTCTTCCCCATCTACCGCTTTGTGCTGCCCGAAGTCGCTGTGTGCGTAAGAGAAAAACGCTTTGACGAAGTCCAACAAATTAAGTCATGGCTGACTAAAGTTTCTTTGTGGATCAGCGGTATTTTTTTTGTCGTTATGGTCTTTGCGAGCAAGCCATTAGTCGCTTGGCTATTCCCCGAGCAATACATAAAAGCGGCCCCAGTATTAATGCATTTCTCCATGTTTTTTATATTCATGATGCTCAATGGATATCAGTTGGCCTATATCAAAGCCCACGGCTATTTTACCCAAAGCCTACTCATTCGCCTCGCAGGTATCGCAATACTGGTCGGTACTTTCTACGCTTATCGCCTGTATACCGAGAATGTCGTCGCAGTGATTTTAGCCTTGGGCACAGGCTATTTGATGATGTATCTGATATCAAAACTGGTGGAAAGACGCATTCAGCATAGTCTTAACAATAGCCAAACACAGCCTTAACGACAGCTAACAAAACTTAAAACGATGAAGAAAATAACATCTAGCAACTAAAAAGGCATTCCAGAGGATTATCTGGAATGCCTTAGGAAGAGACTGCATGATTGCAAAATGGTGCTTTAATTGACTTACATCGATTGAGCTTACGGCTTAACGCCCATCAAGCATGCGGCCAAGACCACCAAGCACTGAACCTTCACCGCGATCACTGCCACCCGCAGATGGGGCATGGGCGATAATGCGGTCTGCCATTCGTGAGAACGGTAAACTTTGCAGCCAAACCGTGCCGTGACCTTTTAACGTCGCTAAAAATAAGCCTTCGCCGCCAAATACCATGGACTTTAACGAGCCTGCGCGCTCAATGTCGTAATCTATCCCAGGCGTAAATCCAACCAGACAACCTGTATCAACCCTTAAGGTTTCGCCTCGTAGTTCTTTCTTCACTAAGGTGCCGCCCGCATGGATAAAAGTCATGCCATCACCTTGTAAGCTTTGCAGAATAAACCCTTCGCCACCGAAAAATCCCGTGCCTAAACGGCGATTAAATTTCATCGTCACCCGTGTACCTAAAGCCGCGGCTAAAAAACTATCCTTCTGGCAGATAAGCTCGCCACCATATTCGGCTAAGTCGATCGCAAGGATTGTGCCCGGATATGGGGCAGCAAAGGCGACTTTACGCTTTTGGTTGCCTTGATTGGTAAAGTGAGTCATAAAAATACTCTCCCCCGTTAACGCCCGCTTACCCGCGCCCACCAACTTGCCAAAAAAGCCTGACTCAGGTTCAGAACCATCGCCCATTTTGGCCTCAAAGCTAATATCTTGCTCTAGGTAATTCATCGCGCCTGCTTCGGCAACCACGGTTTCGTTAGGATCGAGCTCCACTTCAACCAACTGCATACTGTGGCCGATGATTTCATAATCCACTTCATGACAACGTCTAGACATACTGTTCCCCTTAACTGTCAGTTCCTTGTTACTAGCCTTTAGATTGATCCCGATGGACGACTCTTTATCTATCGCGGCTCAATTTCACTGTTAATCTAGCGCTTAATTTATGCCTTAACTTATACCCTAACTTATGCCTTAATTTTGACCTAAATCTAAGCTAAGTCTGAATCTAAGCTAAGTCTGAATCTAGGACTTATTCGAAGTCTCAATCTAAGCTAAGCCTGAATCGAAACCTTAATCAAACCTCGGCATTAATCTATGACATAAAATGTCACAATGCGATTATTTTATGCGGTAACTTGTATCAAAAGATGACAAACGGCGACTTATCAACCTAAACCCACGCCATTAAACTGCTCAGCCTTAGCAAACTCCTCTAATATCAACTCAGTAAAAAGTTGTCCTGCACGGCCTAACGGCCGCTCTAAGGTCGAGACGAGTTGTGGAATAAAGGTAAAACGGCTGCCACCGACAAAGTCGATTTCAACTAACTCCCCCTTCGCCAACTCTTCTTGCACTAAAAAGTCCGGCAACCAACCAAAACCTAAGCCTTTTAACAAGGCGTTCTTTTTCATGATGAAGCCTGAAAGATAAAACACTTTATCGCCGCCAAATTGCATTTCATCGCGGTAACTTTTATTGGGCGAAGAGTCTTCGATAGTCAATTCCACGTGTTGCTGCAGTTCAGACAAACTAATTTCGCGAATAAAAGACAAAGGATGCGAAGCACTTGCCACCAGCACACTGGTGATGGCTGGCAAAGGTTGCGGATGATAATAGGGGCCAGTGCGATAATCTTTTACCAACATCAAGTCGGCATTATCCCGCTCAAATCTGTGTTGTACGCCGCCTAAAAACTCCATATTGAGCTGAATTTTTGTGGGGATCTGATGTTCAGCCATACGCTTTAAAGCCGTCATAATTGGCTCCATTGGTAAGGCTCCGTCTATCACTAGCTCTAGCTTTGGCTCCCAGCCTTCACTGAAACGACTGGCAAGATGTTCAATGTTTGCAAGGTGTTGCAACAATCTTCGCCCCTCGGCCAAAATCACCCGGCCCTCTTGCGTCAGCTCTGCACGATATTGCTCACGGCTAAAAAGCTGTACGCCTAAGTGCTCTTCTAACTTTTTAACTTGATAACTCACCGCCGATTGCGCCTTGTGTAACCGCTCCGCCGCCTTGGCAAAACTGCCCTCTTCCACCAGCACTTGCAGCACATTAAAAGCATCAATATCGATGCGCATGGTCACTCCTTGGCTCTTATGAACATGTCACGGAAACACTACGATTCGTAAAGATTAGAATACCATCTAATTTTTAGATTGAGATAACGGATTTATTATTCTTTTTTTTGTTCATTCAAGCAACTAAATTGATAACAAGATCACACTAATGCAACTTGCAGCATAACGACCAGCGATGTAGGTAATCCTGCAACGCAATATTGAAGGAATAACCATGCCATTTTATGTGAAACAAGGCCAGATCCCCCATAAGCGCCATATCGCATTTGAAAAGGAGAACGGCGAGCTTTACCGTGAAGAGTTGTTCTCAACCCATGGTTTTTCCAATATTTATTCCAATAAATATCACCACAACATGCCAACCAAAGCGTTGGAAGTAGCGCCCTATAGCCTAAGCCATGGTGCCAATTGGGAAGACTCACTGGTCCAAAACTATAAACTCGATTCCCGCGATGCCGACCGTGAAGGTAATTTTTTCAGCGCCCGTAACAAGATTTTTTATAACAATGACTTAGCACTTTATACCGCCAAAGTCAGCGCCGATACTGACGAGTTTTACCGTAACGCCTACGCCGATGAAGTGGTTTTTATCCACGAAGGCGAAGGCACACTCTACAGCGAGTACGGCACGATTAAGGTCCAAAAGTGGGACTATCTCGTGATCCCACGTGGCACGACTTATCAACTTAAATTCAACGATTACAGCAATGTGCGACTGTTCGTTATCGAGTCATTCTCTATGGTGGAAGTGCCTAAACATTTCCGTAACGAGTATGGTCAGCTATTAGAATCGGCACCTTATTGCGAGCGCGATTTACGCGTACCTACATTGCAAGATGCTGTGGTTGAGCGCGGTGCCTTCCCCTTAGTGTGTAAGTTTGGCGATAAATACCAACTCACCACGCTCGAATGGCATCCCTTTGATTTAGTGGGTTGGGATGGCTGTGTTTACCCTTGGGCATTCAACATTACCGAATACGCGCCAAAGGTGGGCAAAATCCATCTGCCGCCTTCTGATCACTTAGTCTTTACTGCCCATAACTTTGTGATTTGTAACTTCGTGCCGCGCCCCTACGATTTCCACCCGAAATCGATTCCAGCGCCTTATTACCACAACAACATAGATAGCGACGAAGTTTTGTATTACGTCGATGGCGACTTTATGAGCCGCACGGGCATTGAAGCGGGTTACATGACCTTACATCAAAAAGGCGTGGCCCACGGACCACAACCGGGCCGCACTGAAGCCTCGATTGGCAAGAAAGAAACCTATGAATACGCAGTGATGGTGGACACATTCGCCCCACTTAAATTAACCGAACATGTACAAAATTGCATGAGCAAAGACTACAACCGCTCTTGGCTAGAAGACTAGCCCTAAGCCACCAGCGCACCGAAACGGTTGCGTATCCCAACATAATTAAAGGGATAAAGAGTGTCGGCGGTTGAACTAAAATAATGAGGAAAACATCATGGCAAGCGAACTAAATCCACTGGGCTTATTAGGTATCGAATTCACTGAATTCGCCAGCCCTGATACTGATTTTATGCACAAAGTCTTTATCGACTTTGGTTTTTCTCTGCTGAAAAAAGCCAAGAACAAAGACATCCTGTACTACAAACAGAATGACATTAATTTTCTGCTCAACACTGAGCGCGAAGGTTTCTCAGCTAAGTTTGCTAAATCCCACGGCCCAGCCATTTGCTCTATGGGCTGGCGGGTAGAAGATGCCGGCTTTGCCTATCGCGTTGCCGTTGAACGTGGTGCAAAACCCGCCGATGATGCCAACAAAGATCTGCCTTATCCTGCGATTTACGGCATTGGTGACAGCTTAATTTATTTCATCGACACCTTTGGCGCAGATAACAATATCTATGCCGCTGATTTTGAAGATTTAGACGAGCAAATTATCACCCAAGAGAAAGGCTTTATCGAGGTCGATCACTTAACCAACAACGTCTACAAAGGCACAATGGAACATTGGGCTAACTTCTATAAAAACATTTTTGGTTTTACTGAAGTGCGCTACTTTGACATCAGCGGCGTACAAACCGCGCTAGTGTCCTACGCCCTACGTTCGCCCGATGGCAGCTTCTGTATTCCGATCAACGAAGGTAAAGGCAGCGATAAGAACCAAATCGATGAATACCTGAAGGAATACAATGGCCCAGGTGTGCAGCATTTAGCCTTTAGAAGTCGCGATATCGTAAAATCTCTGGATGCGATGGAAGGCAGTTCAATCCAATGCCTAGACATTATCCCTGAATACTACGACACCATATTTGAGAAGTTGCCGCAGGTGACTGAGAATCGTGAGCGCATCAAACATCACCAAATTTTGGTGGATGGCGATGAATCCGGTTATTTACTGCAGATTTTCACTAAAAACCTGTTCGGACCGATTTTTATCGAAATCATCCAACGCAAAAATAACTTAGGTTTTGGCGAAGGCAACTTTACTGCCCTGTTTGAATCGATTGAACGGGATCAAATGCGCCGCGGCGTACTGTAAGTTTTTATCATGCCAATAAAAAACGGTACGCACTGCGTACCGTTTTTGTTTCTACGACGATCTAAATCGTCATCTCAATCAGCATCAGCATTGACGCCAATCACTCTGCATCGACCTTCCAGCGTTATGCCACATTGATGGGTTTGATAACCTTACAAGGGTTGCCTGCCGCCACACAGTTCACCGGAATGCTCTTATTCACGACACTACCAGCACCAATGACACAATTATCGCCAATGGTCACACCGGGCAACACAGAGACGTTACCGCCAAGCCAAACATTATTGCCGATTTGAATTGGCGCGCCGTATTCCGTCGTTTGCCGTGCGATGGGATCGATAGGATGCGTGGCGGTAGAAATCATCACATGGGGACCAAACATCACGTTATCGCCAATC
Source organism: Shewanella sp. SP1S2-4 (assembly GCF_031932075.1). Classification (NCBI taxonomy): domain Bacteria; kingdom Pseudomonadati; phylum Pseudomonadota; class Gammaproteobacteria; order Alteromonadales; family Shewanellaceae; genus Shewanella; species Shewanella sp. SP1S2-4. The sequence goes on along the minus strand of NZ_JAUOET010000021.1, from coordinate 26,871 downwards.
GAGACTGAGCAAACATCCAATATGGTTAGATTATGATTGGCGTAAAATTGTTTGCCAATATGAATGTTATACCCGTAGTCACAAAAGAAGTTGGGCTCAATATGGGCGCAATGTTGAATATCAAGCAGGCCACGAAGGTGATCCATACGCGCATCAAGCTGAGTCGGTTCGGCCAGATTAAACTGATGGCAAACTGATTTCGCCCGCATCCGCTCAGCCAATAACTCATCATCCCAAGCCTTATAGGGCTGACCCGCTAACATTTTTTGTTTCTCAGTCATCGTATTGTCAACATTCCATCCATGATGACCTAACCCTAACAATCGATTAATGAAAGTTCAAGAACTGCCTTATATGCTATTGAATGAACTACCCATCTTGCTGACAGAACATTTAACTAACAGCCAATGTGAGTCACATTCAAGAACTCGATTTCAATCGAGACAAAGGTCGTTGCCTTTGTTCGTCATCACAATAGAGTTCTGCAAATAAATACACTAGACACAAACTGTTCAGCGGCATGACCGGATTTGTCCAAATCATTCGGCTGTGACGCCCTGCTTCACCGAAGATTTCAAGCAATAAATCCGAAGCCCCATCGAGCGCTCTAGGATGTTCAAAGCAAGATTGATGCACATTTAACACCCCTTCCAAGCGATAAATTTGTTTTATCCGCGAAAGCTCACCGCAAGCCTGTTTCAATTGGGCAATGGCATTTAGGGTCGCAAGACGACAGGCAGCGTAGCCTTCGCTCACAGTATGATCGGCGCCCAATTGTCCTTGATACTGAAGCTCGCCCTCTAAATAGGGAAACTGACCCGAAGTCATTAACTGGCTGCCGACAATTGAATAGGGTTCATAATTCCCAAGAGCCGCAGCAACCTCAGGTAGTTCAAGCCCAGCCGCCACAAGCCGCGATTCAGGTGTGATCATCATAATTCACCTCCTGAGATGAGACATTCGCAGAATTAAGCAACGGGGCTAACCAGGTCGTCAAATGCTGAGGATTGACTGTCAGCCAGTTCGCAGCGGCCTCATCTTCCGTCATTCCTTGTCGATTAACCGCATAATCGAGTTCTGCAACCATTTGATTCGATAATACTATGTTATCAAGTACCTGAATTTGCGCGGGCGAGAAATTAACCACTAACTCGCGTTCACGGGCGAGCAATACCGCTTTATCTTTTCCCCCGAGTAAACCTTTGGGGTCCTGAAGCTCTCGAATACCGTATTGATGGTGTAAAAATTGTGGATGCCACAAAGGAACGACCACCCAATCGTTTACCGCTACGGCAGACTCAAAAGCGGCGACACAGTCGGCCTGAGTGCCTGTTCTAAATTGATAACCTGCCGCCGTTAATCCATATTGCGTCATGATATTTTTAGAAAATCGCGAGATCCCCGCCCCCTCACCAATCCCTTGAATGATGGGCCGCATACGTTGCTGCACGTCAGGTTTGAGTAAATCCTCAATGCTCGACACTTGCTCAGCAGGCACATAATCGGGTACGCCCCAGAGCGCATAGGGCTCATAATGCAGCCCGAGTTGCCGCGTAGCAACTCGCTCTTCGACACCTTGTCGATAAATCCCATGGCTATGGGGCAGCCATGCTGAACACAGCATATCCACTGTGCCTTCACCTAGCTTCTCAAAATTAGCCTCGTGCAATGCATAGCTTCGTTGCACCTCTTTGCCCATAATCCCTATCACATGAGCCACCACAGCGGCGGTGACACGATGAAAACTTAAGTCTGTCACTCCCATGCGAATCATCGGCTTACCCTGTGAGCTCTCCATATTTGTACTCGTAATCAATGAATTCATACCTATCACACCTCGAGGAAATAATGCCAATGATGCCAAACTGCCCAATCCCAGCGTTTGCAATAATTGCCGCCTGCTGTGATTAATCTCCGTCATGTTCATGCTCCTTGGTGTCTAAAATAGTGAGCCTATCCATCACAATCCCTACGATGGCGTTATCCTTTGCATAGGGGAATATCATCTCTACTTTGATGCCATTCGGATCTTCAAGGAACAACTGATGCTCACCAATCTCAGGCACAATTCGTTCCTGAAAAATCATCCTCTGCTGGCATAAATGCTGCTGCATCTGCTGTAAATCCGTGCCACGAAACGACAAATGGTCAACACGTCCCGAGCCATAAATATTTCTGCTTTCCCCTAAGTAGGCATCTAGCGCCTGATCGCCCGCTTCCACTAAATGCAAAATGGGCTTATTTGAGGCATAGAGCCAATGTCCAGGAAAACCAAACTGTGGCCGCCAACCTAATTTCAATCCAAGGATGACTTGATAAAACAACAGCGTTTCAACCAGTTTGGGCGTTCTGATGGTAAAGTGATCCAATCCGATAATGTTCATATTGTCATCCTCTGGATGTCGTGACTCAGTGACTCGGTATAACCAAGTGCAAATCCAAACCGTTTTAATCCGCAAAAATCGTGTGAATAAATTCAGTTCAGATAAGCACTTGGCGTAAGGTTATAAAATTAATTGATGAGATTAATTGATGAGATTAATTGTTCGGATTAATTACCACGAACGCCCGCCGCTAACGGCTTAAAACGGAAAATATAATAAGGTGGACTGTTTTCAGCTTTGCCATTATTTAATGGTGCCGATAACGGTAATTGCGCAGCCCCAGAGTACAAATAACCTTGCTTGCCATAACTCACACCGTCGGGCCAAACCATACGCTCATCATGGACATAAGTGCGATACTGGCGAGAATCAGCAGGGATCACGCCAATGGCCCGCTCTCCCACTTCTGTTAGATACAAATTATTCGCTTCATCAATACTTAAGCCACCGTTGTCGGGCTTATCGGCATAAGCCTCCACTTTGGCAGAGAGTGCCGCAGGCGTTAACGAAGGATTGATGAGATCTGTCATCCGCACACGGTAAACTTTGTCTTTATTCATCGGGGCAAAGTAGAGCCATGTTTGGGTTTTATCTAAAGCAATGCCATCGGCACCCACATAGACTTCAATCTGCTTTCTATCTTTTGAGTCTTTATCGATAATCAGTGGCCGCTGTAAGTCTGGCATCACACTGTTATCACCCTGTAATAGGCGCCGACTTTTCCCTGTATTTAAGTCCACAACCACCAACGCAGCCTTTTCACCAATGGGACCCGTGCCAATCCCCTCATCGGCAATCACAATCGCTTGGTGTCGAGATGAGATAACAAAGTCATTATGTTGTGACTCAGGAAGAGAGACTGGCGCGGGCAAATGAATAATGCGATCTAATTGGTTTTTCTTGGTATCCCACGCCACTAATTTAGGCTCAATACGTGGCACCTGCTGGCCAGAGTCTAATAGCCAAACTCTGTCTTGATCGTCGGTTCGCAGCCCCAACACCCAATTAAGGCAAGTGTCAGGTTCTTTCGCTTTGCCCTGCGGATCATGGCATTGCTGCCAATCCGAATTAGGGAATGGCTTAGTACTACCATCCGCTAAAAGCTCTGCCACCTTAATGTTAGGTTGATAGAAAGGGTGATAACTGAAAATCAATCGATCATCTGATGTGAAAGTAATACCGCCCACAGCCCCATCAAGTTCGGCAAAGACTTCCATTTTTGCCAGCGGCTCAGTCTGTGTCGCCCATGAGTGAGAACACAACAAACTGCTTGCCAGTAGAGTAAAAGCCTTTGATAGCAGTGGGTATGTAATGCGCGTAGATAATATGGTCATCTTCATTCCTCCTAACGTGGGCCAGCTAAAAGCGTTAAACTTGCTTCGCCTAATCTATGCTGCCAAAGATAGAATCCCACCAAAGCGGGTGTTGATCCCTTGTCTATCGGCAACTTCGCCACATCCAGAGCATGCACTGTCCATACATAGCTGTGTTCACGTCCCTCTGGTGGACAAGGTCCAAAAAATCCAGGTTTACCTAAATCGGTATTAGCTTCAATGGCACCACTGGGTAGCGCTCCGCCATTCACACCACCTGCGAGAGTCAACACCTGTGCCGGAATGTCATACACAACACGGTGCCAAAAACCACTGCCAGTCGGCGCATCTTTGTCATATAAAGTGACAGCAAAGCTCTTGGTACCGGCAGGTACATTTTGCCAAGTTAAACGCGGCGCAATATTTTCGCCCGAACAACCAAATTGATTCCAATAATACTCAGGAGGGAAGCTTGAATTATCGGCAAGATTACTTTGTAAACTAAACACTTTGGTACTGTTGTCAGCCATAACGTTATTAATGCTGGCAGCCAAAATAACACTCAGTAAGAAGGTATATTTACTTGCGGATAGAGATGATTTGATCATATACAGAATCCATTATTAAACTGTTCTATAACAGTTATTGATAATTAATTTAAGAATGGGGTTAGCATATCAATCAAATAAATATTGATAAGTCGTGTCTCGCTGATATGAGTTTCAAAAATTATTAGATAATCTAAACATGCTTCAGCGTTATTTTTCGATTATAGTATTGGCGGCACGAGTGAATGAATAACGGTAAGCCGCAAGATAACGATAATGAAGCGAGTAACCTAATGACCGAACAAGAATGCGCTATGACTCAGGCAAGCTATCAGCCTTGGTTCCCCGTAGAAAGAAAGCTTAAACCCCATCCTGATTTGAGCTGCAGATTAGAGGGGGTATCGTTGACCTTACTGTGGCAAGAGCTTAATGACTGTGCGTTCTCGATGGAAATTCACTTCCCAACGATCGCAGGTATTCTGGTGATTGATGAATCAAGTTATCAAACTTTTTCAAATAGCATCCATGTTAATCTGAATGATGATTTAGGCAGTAATATCAATAATGAAAAAATCAATACGCCATTCCCTATCGATACCGATTTAAATATGACAAACCCATCCAGGTCCGATTATTTTTCTTTACCTTGGCCAATATGGAAGTCGGTAAAAAATGCACGTCGTCCTTATTATGGCGAATTAGGCGAACATATTTACCAGAGTCTATACAGTTATTATATTGTGGGTGCCGATAGCGTGTATTTGATCGATACTGAAACAAAACCTGAAATCAAAATCTTATCTTGTTAGCAGCAGGATGACTCTGCACATAATTCACGCCAGTGCACTAACCGCTCACACCCCAAATGGGTAACCGACAAAAAATATCGTTCGCTAACACAACCGATTACATTTATGTGTTGTCAGGCCAAAACAAGCGCATTGGCTAAACCCGCAGTTTTCATTACACTATCGGCCTTCCCATCTTCACCCAAGACAGACCAAACCATGCCAGATTTTGCCTTACTTGCAGTGTTTATCCCGACCTTCTTCTTTGTTTCTATCACCCCGGGCATGTGTATGACGCTCGCCATGACCTTGGGCATGAGCATAGGTGTGCGCCGCACCCTGTGGATGATGCTGGGTGAACTGGTAGGCGTAGCGTTAGTGGCGACAGCCGCCGTGATGGGCGTTGCCAGTATCATGCTCAACTATCCCGAAGTCTTTCAAATCTTTAAATGGGTTGGCGGAATTTATTTAGGCTTTATCGGCGTACAAATGTGGCGCGCCCGCGGTAAGATGGCCATGTTAAGCGATGACGACACTAACCCCAGAGCCAGCAATGTTACCTTGATCTCCCAAGGCTTTATTACCGCCATTGCCAATCCTAAAGGTTGGGCATTTATGGTGTCGCTACTACCACCTTTTATCAATGCCGAGCGCGAAGTCGCGCCGCAGCTGCTCGCACTGCTGAGCATTATCATGGTGACCGAGTTTACCTCTATGCTCGCCTACGCCAGCGGCGGCAAAAGCCTGCGTATTTTCCTAAGTCGTGGCGATAATATTCGCTGGTTAAACCGCATTGCAGGCAGCCTGATGATAGGTGTGGGCGTGTGGTTAGCCATGAGCTAACATTCATAGCCAATATTCATAGCTAACCGTTTGAATTAACAGCTTAGATAGAACTGCTTAGGTTGTACAACATAGGTTGAACATGCACGACATAAATGAGAGCCCAATAAAGCCCCGTTAACTCGGTCTTTTATTAGGGCTCTTTTTTGTAGGGCAAAACAGCTCGCATCTGCGCCATATATTGCTGCATTTGCTGTGCTTCTTGCTCTACAAAATCGGCAATCGCCGCCCTAAATCCTAAGTGGGTGATATTATGGTAGGAATACATTTCAACAGGTTCAAAGCCGCGCAGCACCTTATGCTCCCCCTGTGCGCCCGCATCAAACATCTGGAACCCATGTTCAATACAGTATTGAATACCTTGGTAATAACATGCCTCAAAATGCAAGCCGTCGAGCTCAACCGTGGTGCCCCAATAACGGCCATATAAGCATTTCTGCCCTTGAGTATTCTCGCCTTTGAGATACAAGGCACCAGCCATCATCTCGCCCTTGGCATCTTCGACCACCAACAGTAAAACTTGCGCGGCGAGTTGTTCCCCCAACTGCTGAAAAAAAGTTGGCGTTAAATAGCCGCGATGACCGGAGCGCTTAAGGTAAGTTAATTGATAACATTGGATAAACGTCTGCCATTGTAAAGCGGTAATCTGCTCCCCTTCGACAAAGTGAAACTTAAGATTAAAAGGCTGTAACTGCGCCCGCTCCTTCAAGATATTCTTACGTTTGCGCGAACTAAAGCCCGCCAGAAAATCATCAAAGTCGCGATAACCGCGATTATGCCAATGAAACTGCGTGCCTAAGCGTTTTAACAGTGGATTGGGCGAGCCTTCAAATAACGGCGTTTGGCTTGGGGGAACGAACAAGCTGTGCCATGAAGAAATCGGGCTGTCGCCCTGCTCTTTAGCGCTTTGCACTGACCCATCAAGATCAGCTTCATCAACTACGGGCTCATCAAGCTCTGACTCATCAAAAAACGAATCACCTTGCTCTAACACACAGGGCTCTGACGCAAACAGCTCTGATGTTAGCCGACGATTCAATGTCAGCAGCAGTAATTGCGCCACGCGCAGTTGCTCAACGCTATCTAATGCAGGATGAATGCCTATCCTTCCCCCTTGCACTGGGGTAAAAGGAATCGCATTCACCCATTTAGGATAATAATCGAGTCCATGGCGATCATAGGCTTCGGCCCACGCCCAATCGAACACGTACTCGCCGTAGGAGTGGGACTTTTGATACAAGGGCATCACCGCCACCAGCGATAAAGGATTGAAGTGCTTGGCCGCTTGCCGGCTTATCAGGGCTCCTGCAGCCAAAGGTGACAAGCTTTTATCGGTGCTTACGACATCACTTAATATGTCACCCACATCAAACACGCATAAATGCCGCGGCGTCCAACCCGTTGCAGCGCAAGCCGAATGGCTTTGCTCTAGTGTCAGCAAAAATTCATGGCGACAGAAGGGATTCGCCTCCCCCATAACGGCATTCCACGCACTGGCCGATATGTCCGACATTGAGCTCGCAAAGGCCAAGATAAGCTGTCTCATTGGGTAAATTCTCGTCCTTTACGGATCTTAACTAATATACAAGGTTGCAATTAAGCCTAATTCTCGGCACATTGCATAGCCATAATGAAAATAAATTCAGGATTGAGTATGCGTCCAACAAAACCTTTTAGACCTCTTATTCTCGCCATTGCCATGGCGCTTCCCCTACTATCATCACCCAGTCTGCTTGCCGAAGAATCGTCAATTTTCAGCCAGATGGCCACAGCACAACCTGTGTGGGCCAAGCATGGCATGGTTGCCAGCCAAGAAACACTCGCCAGTCGCACTGGCGTTGAGATCCTAAAACAAGGCGGCAATGCCGTTGATGCGGCCGTGGCCGTGGCCTTCAGTTTGGCAGTCACCTTACCACGTGCCGGCAATATCGGTGGCGGCGGTTTTATGCTGGTGCATATTGCTAAAGAAAACAAAACTATAGCAATCGATTACCGTGAGATGGCGCCGTCTAAAGCCAAGAAAGACATTTTCCTCGATGAGAATGGCGATGCAGTGGAAAAGCTGAGCCGCGAACACGGCCTTGCTGTTGGTGTCCCAGGTACAGTCATGGGCATGAGCTTAGCACTTGAAAAATATGGCACTATGACACTCGCCCAAGTCGCCGCGCCCGCAATTAAAATGGCGCAGGAAGGCATTAGCGTCACGCCAGATCTTGCCGAATCTCTTGCAGGTCTAAAACGCCGCATGACCCAATGGCCAACCACGGCTGCTATCTTCTACAAAGCCGACGGCAGTGACTATCAAGTTGATGATATTCTTAAACAACCTGAGCTTGCCCATTCATTAAGTCTGATCGCTGAAAAAGGCACCAAAGGATTCTACGAAGGTGAAACCGCCACTAAGCTTATCAATGCGGTGAAAGACGCTGGCGGCATTATGACCTTAGACGACCTTAAAAATTATAAGGTTGTGGAACGTGAACCCGTACGTGGCGAATACCGTGGCTACGAGGTTGTGTCTATGCCACCGCCATCATCGGGCGGCGTACACATCATAGAAATGCTTAATGTGTTGCAACAATTCCCGATTGATAAACTCGGCCACAATACGGCTCAGACGATTCATCTGATGGCAGAAACCATGAAGCATGCCTATAGCGATCGCAGCGAATACTTAGGCGATCCCGACTTTTATAAGGTGCCCGTCAAAGCCTTAACCAGTAAGGACTACGCCCAAAAAATCGCCAGCCAAATCGCGATGAATAAAACAACGCCAAGCGCCGAAATCAAGCCAGGTAAACTCGCGCCCTATGAGAGCGACCAAACCACTCACTTCTCGGTAGTGGATAAATGGGGCAATGCGGTTTCAAACACTTACACCTTAAACTTCAGCTACGGCTCAGGTTTAGTGGCCAAGGGTACTGGCATTTTGCTCAATAACGAGATGGATGATTTCTCGGCCAAACCCGGCGTGCCAAACGGCTACGGTTTAGTTGGCGGTGATGCCAATGCGGTCGAAGGCAATAAGCGCCCATTGAGCTCCATGAGCCCAACAATAGTGATGAAGGATGGCAAACCCTTCCTCGTCACTGGCAGCCCGGGCGGCTCACGCATTATCACCACCACACTGCAGATCATCATGAATGTGATCGACCATGGATTAAACATCGCCGAAGCCAGTAATGCAGCGCGGGTACACCATCAATGGCTGCCCGATGAGCTACGAGTAGAATCCAGCTTAAACCGCGATACCATTTCCCTGCTCGAAGCCAAAGGCCACAAAGTGAAAGTACAGTCCGCTATGGGCAGCACACAATCAATCATGGTGACTGAACAAGGGATTTTTGGCGCGTCTGATCCACGCCACTCGGGTAGCGAAGCCATCGGCTACTAGCATCTCCTGATGCCAATGTTAGTAAAAGATATGGATGTAAAGAGATGAGTGAGAGAAATAGGTGGATGAGATAAAAGGATTTATGACCTATTCGATCTAGGTCATAAATCCTGAGTAAAGCTCGTACTTCCGCTCAGCTATTGCAAACTCGCAATCAAAAAGCCCTGCTATACATCACTGTATAAGCAGGGCTTTTTATTGTGTGGCAACAAGTAATCGTACTGAACATAGCTGACTTTTAGACCTAATAGTTTAGGCAAACTGTACTGGGTGGCCTGTTATTTCAGTCGTTGGGATCGTAGCGTTGGCTTGTATCCAATCATATAGGCTTGCCATGGCATTCACTCTCCGACACGCAGCTAGTCCGTCCTTGGATGCTCGACCGCCCCGTCCATGGGGCGGACGGTCGTCTCGCTAATCACCATGGCTCACCTTTTTGGCACTAGTGTAACCTGTCTGTATAAAGGAGATACCCAGCACGCTTTGGGACAGAAACAGTTTAGATCTGTCGCTCTAAACTGTTAGATATTGATAAGCTGAATTTGGGCAAAATGGACTTGTTAAGGTCTACAAAGTGGGTGGCAATTCATACCTTAAAAATGAAATGCTACGAAGACAAGTAATACACAGCTAATGCCTTGTCGTTATAATCAGTACAGTTTGACTTAAGAAGTAACCGCTGCACATTTTTGTCATAAAACCCTCCTTTGGGGACTAAAGCTTTAAAGTTAATTGAATCACCCCCAAGATCATGAGCTTTGATTTTTTTATCTAGTTCAACCGCCTGCATCCTCTTCACTGATAGTGAATTTTGCTCTGAGTTATTTGAAGCTACTAACTCATGGGAAGACTTAAGCCAATCTCGGTACATAACAAAATTCGCACTTGTTGATTTACAAAACGAATTCAATGCTTGAGAGTCTACAGGAGCCATCGTGACTGTATCGTAAACCTCACTCCAAGGATAACTAGCTATTCCTTGGTTCCGATGTTGAGCGGCATGAAACTCAGCCCATCTAGATTCACTGTCGGTTACAATTACCGAGCCTGTTACTTGTGCTAAAAATAAGCCCATCTCGTAGTTTGGGGCCATGCTAAAGGGCATAAACTGACCGCCTTGTCCACTGACTAAGTCTTGTAGGGGGATTAACGGATCAATTTGAGCTTTCTCATCTAAAGTATCATTAACATCTTCAGCTTGCTTGTCCGTCAAATGAGGAAACTCACTTAATAACATTCTCTTTCGAACATCTCTAGGCTTCGAATATGTAGAGTTTAAAAGGTCTTCTGTCATCAAATGCAAGTACAGCTGACGATCTGACGGACTAATGAAAGTTCCTTTTCTAGAAGTTGCCATGTCTAGCATTTCACGATGCAAGCTATAGTCGAAGCAACAAGGATCAGGAATAAGATTTACCAACCCTAAACCAATATATGGCTCAATAGTTAACATGAAGTAAAAATCTTTCATGGCCTGATATTTGTAACTACTAGGTGTTTCAACAGGACTAAATTCAGGCTTTACATTATTAGGATTGATAAATGGGTGTTGAATCAGAAACTCCTCAAAATGAGGAGCCATAGTAAGTGCGTGTATACCTATCCTTCTAACATCTAATGGGCCAGTATAAAGTCCACGAAACTTACTATCTGGTTTAGGCAACATAGAATAGATATCGGTATCAGCGGGCCATAATACGGAATAGAATTTATAGATTTCTGACACCTGATCATCTGACAATTCGCGCCTAACATCATCCCACGACTTTCCTTTGTTGAGCCCGAGCACATGTCTGATTGCATTACACAATGCTAGATTTCGTTCCCTAATACTTAGCACCGACCAAGTTGAACGCTTCTCTATCGGTATATCTCTACAGCACTTCTTGTACTTTCTACCACTACCGCACCCACAATTGTCATTGGGGCCTAGCATTTTTTCATCAATTGTCTTTTTGAGAAAACTACTTTCGGGATTTTTTCGGCCAAATGCGTCTTGATAATGAACATGGCCATCATCAAATTTTGCAAACATCTCCCCACCATAACGATAAAGTTCGCTAGATGGTGGTAACAATACATGTTTTAAATCAGCCCAATCGCAATCAACTTCTTTATCAGGATGTAGCCAAGCATCAGAGCCAGCAGCTACAGACTCATTTGAACGACTTTTGATTATATAGTTAATCTTGGTTACTTCTTCATCTGACAACTTTCGAGTATTGATAAACTCTATTGTATTAACCATGCTTTGACGCATCTTTACAGCGTTAGTGCGAGGCTCTAAAGGGTTTACTGATTCAGGGGCTTTTGCATATTCAAGATTGGTCAAAATTAAGCATCTATTTTTATCCAATGGAAAAATAGTTTGTGAGCCCTTTAGGGAAATATCTGGATCGTTGGGGTATTCACATAACTTTGAGTCAGGTGGGCACGCATAGTTGTATACAGTTACGGGATGGTCTGAAACGATAAATTTAACCGCTGAATCTTCGGCTGAAACGAGTTCTCGTACTCCCTCAGTCCACAGAGTACAATGCAACGACCTTACTGACTGCATTTCTTTCATCAGGTCATTTTGGCTAAGCTCTGGGTAATGGCTTTTTATCCAATCTAAGCCCTTTGGAGTTCTGATTTTCTGGGCATCTAAATACGAAAAGAAACTTTCAAAATGCTGATGCCACTCAGCTGGGTCATCAGTTAGAAACGCCCTTACAGCATGTGAGCCATTGTCATCAATATACCCAAACAGTTTCTTCTCAATTTCATCGTTGATTTCATCTCCAAAGAAAGTCGTGTATAGGTCTTTTTGATAAAAACGTTGGGTCGGAGTCTGCCACTTTTTAGATGGAGGGATAATTTTGACGTCCCCATTAGGCAATCCAATTGATTTTTCCTTGAGATGACAAAGCTCATTTTCTCTTTCACTAAAGAAACCCTTTTGATGCCATTGAGGTACGTAATGATTATCTCTTGTTTTAGACATTCAACCACCATAAGCCACTATAAATAATAAGATTATACTGAATACTGTTATCCAGCAAACTAAAAAAGCTTGATGGCCCTCACTGGGAATAGATTTCATTGTCATTATTTTTGGCAATACGATAAATACTCGGCAAAATTAAACTCAAGTTTTTTTCGAAATATCCCGTCCGAACACCATCAGCCAATAGCACTTTGAGCTGTCGCATTCGGATAACTACTGGTAGGGCAAAGTTGTTATGAACAAAGTGTGTATGAGCCTTTGCTCTGAATCATAAAGGGGCAATATCTTTTTAGCTAAACGAACAGCAAAAGTGTTAGTTAAGATTGGCATTGTTGCAACTGTGACCGTTGGCGGCATGGATGCCGTCGTCGAGCCCTCAGGGACGAGTTTATGGCGAGTCACAGGGGAAACAATGACAATTCATGCAGCACAACTGACGATATAACTCACTAGCTTTGAGCTTTTGAGCATTTCAAGTTGGAATGGCGGAAATCTAAGATTTAACCGCCATTGTTCTATTAACCCTTAATGCTTGGCTTAATACTTGATAAGAAACTTTATTGCTCCCCTACACTTTTATGCCATTCCACAATCACATTCACAAAGAGTATTATTTCACCGCCGATAGCTCGATAAACGCTGCGGTGTACATTTTTAGATTCAGCATAAATTGCTTATGGGTGATGAACTCTTTTTCGGTGTGGCCAGTGTATTCCACGCCCGGCATGGCAGGGCCAAAACTTAAGGCATTGGGGAATAATTTACTGTTGGTTGAGCCGCCAATTGCAACGGGTTTAGGGTCGACTATGCCAGTGAAGTGGGCAAACACGTCGAGCAGGGTTTGTTGCTGCGGCGCACCTTTCATCACCATAGGCTCGCCCCAATAACTTTCGATATCAGCAAGCTGCACTTGGTGTTTATCCTGCCACAAGACTAGGGCTTCACGGGCTTGTTTAGCGAGTAACTCTGGTGTTTTGCCGACAGGACGGCGCACAACGAAAATCTTGCCACCCATTTTAGATCAACAACATAATGCACTTTTGGTTTGTCTACAACTTGTACGAGCTAAAATTGCTTGAATGAGAGTCATCAAAAGTTGAAGGGCTAAAGCTGAGGCATAAAAATGAGCTAACTCATTAAAAAATAGTGTATTTAAGACATGCTAACCCACCCAATAAAACAAATGGGTAGAGATTGGTTTGGTTAAGCAGTATTACAGTTAGTTGCTGTGAAAGTGCTGACAGCTTGCCGCAAAGTGCCGTCGTCGCTTTTCTAGATGTTCGCAGTAATCAGTGAGTGCTTGCAGCGTACCCACCGGACCATGAAATAGCTTGCCAAACTCAGTGGTGAGCTTGAGCCAATTGTCATGTGGGATATTTAATCTTGCCAGTAACTTAGCGCTATTTATACTGATTGCCCCACGTTTATCACTTCGAATAATTCGACCTGTATCATCGACCAATTCAAGGTAATCCGATAATAAAAACGCAATGCCATTGGGCTGGTTGTCGCGCTCATTACTGATAAAATGCAGTAGATTTTTAGGTTGCTCACCTTTTAATGCGGCCCGAATACGCAGCTGAATACTGGTATGGTCGGATTGTTCTGGTGTATCAGCTAGTTGCGCTCTAATAGGATTCAAATCAACATAGGCCATACAAGTTAACACAGCGGCTTCATCGAGCAGGGCTTGCGATTTAAAGCGACCTTCCCAGAAACGACCTGTACAGTTATCTTCTTGATTTGCTTGTCTTGCTATCGGTTCATTAAGGCAGCGCATAAACCATGAAATATCGCATAATCGGCTGCGATAAATGGCAATTGAATGCTTTAATCTGTGAACTTCATGCGCCTCAACTAATTCACCTTTGGCGAATTTTTGCGTTAATTCATCGCCTTTAAACAGCTTATGCCACTGCTCAAGTACTTCGCGGTCAGTCCAACGATTGGCGCTGTCGATATCGACCCGCAGCACCACATGCAGATGATTGGACATCACTGCAAAGGCCGCCACATCAATAGCAAAAACCGCTTCGAGTTCAAACAGTAGCAACTCTACCCATGCGCGGCGATGGTCATAGTTTTTTCCCGAATAGGCATCGTCACCACACAAAAACGCACGCCGCACAACGCGGCTACAGCAATGGTAATAGGGTGTGTCTTCAACACTTATCTGAGTTCTACGTGGGCGCGGCATACAAACCTCCTTGTTAAATGCTTAACCAAGCATAGTCGGAGGTTAATTACCATGCCATTGAGACTGGATGTCCATTTTTCTTTCAGAGCCTTTCTGCCTTTGAGTATTTAGAGTTGGAATGGCGGAAATCTAAGATTTAACCGCCATTGTTCTATTAACCCTTAATGCTTGGCTTAATACTTGATATCAGACTTTATTGCTCCCCTACACTTTTATGCCATTCCACAATCACTTTAACAAAGAGCACTATTTTGCCGCCGATAGCTCGATAAATGCAGCTGTGTACATTTTTAGATTCAGCATAAATTGCTTATGGGTGATGAACTCTTTTTCGGTATGGCCAGTGTATTCCACGCCCGGCATGGCTGGGCCAAAACTTAAGGCATTGGGGAATAATTTACTGTTGGTTGAGCCGCCAATTGCAACGGGTTTAGGGTCGACTATGCCAGTGAAGTGGGCAAACACGTCAAGCAGGGTTTGTTGCTGCGGCGCACCTTTCATCACCATAGGCTCGCCCCAATAACTTTCGATATCAGCTAGCTGCACTTGGTGTTTCTCCTGCCACAGGGCTAGGGCTTCACGGGCTTGCTTAGCGAGTAACTCTGGCGTCTTGCCGACAGGGCGACGTAAGTTAATAGTCACCTCAGTACCCTTCTGCGTTTGCACAACCACAGTTGGGGCTAAGGTCAGCGGTCCCATAAAATCATCTTTATAAGCTAAGTCACCAAACTGCTCGGCGTAAATGCCTAAACCCACCAGCTCGTTCATGGCGGCAACGGTTAAGGAGGCGCTGGTTTGCGGCCAAGGTTTATCATTCAACTCGGGACTTAATAATGCCGCTAAATGGGTCACAGCATTCACTCCATCCTCAGGGGTGGATGAGTGGGCGGCTTTACCGTCGGCAAAAATATGCAAGTTACACAGCTTATCGACGCAATGGTTTTCAAAACGGTATTTCATCCCCTGCTGCGCGGCTGCTCTGGTCTGTAACTTTGTCAGCAATGCAGGTGAAACCGCCTCAATTTCTGCTTCAGCCTGCTGCGGTACTTGGCTTGCGAAATAGCCGCCAGAGAAAGCCGTTAACGTGGGCGCTTGAGTTGAAGCCTCTGCTTTAGTTTCTTTATTGGAGATCGTAATATTGGGCACTGTAAAGGTAATCTTGCTCCAGCCTTTCTCGGCGGTGACCACGGGGTATTCAGCATCAATAGTAATGTTCATATCCGCTGGCGTGTAGCTGGCTAAAAAGGTTTTCAGTGGTCCCCAGTCGGACTCTTCAGCAAGATAAACCAAGAGTTCAATGCGTCTATCTCGCTTAATGTGTTTATCTTTAATCGCCTTCATCGCATACATGGCAGTGACAATGGCGCCCTTGTCGTCCTCTGTGCCGCGGCCAATCAGTTTGCCCGGTTCCGATTGAGTATCAAGCAGATAAGGGCTCTGCGCCCACAATGCAGGATTAGCAGGTTGCACATCGCCGTGGGTGACTATGCCTAACTTTTTAGATTCATTGTTAACAGCCGAATTGGCATCTAAGCCAATCAACACCACATAGCCATGATCGGCATAATCTAACCCGAGATCCTGACTGAGTTGCTTTAAACTCGACTTGAAGCCCACAAAGGCGGGATTGGTATCTGGCGTTTGCCCTTCAACCGCTTGGGTATTAAAACTCACCAACTGAGTCAAACTCTGCACCATAGCCGCATCGTATTTTGCGACCGCGTAATCGGCGACCTTTAGTACATTTTGGCTTAACTGGGTGACGTTTGTTTGAGCCGCTGTTGTTGCTGGCGCTGCAATACACTGCGGCATAACCCAGCTAGACGCTGTCAGTAATGCCAAGGATAACGCTCGACGCACGCGAGCATGTTGAATATCAGATTGAGACATAGAAGATCCTATTATTGTTATTCGTGTTTTAGGACCGTACTGCAAGAGACGGTTGAAAATGGATTAAGCTGGTTTAGTGCAAGGTGTGGCTTACGCCAGTCATCTGCGACGTGTTTGCGGCTATTATCTTCGACTGCAGCCTTGACCAATGATGTTGCCAAGAAAGCGCACCGAGACGCGATAACATCCGCAGCCAGTTTGCCATATTATTTTGCTTAAAAGCCTGAAACAAAACATTTGTTACAAACTAAACACAAAATCAATGGAACCCCTAGTCCGATACATGTTAAACAGTCACATTAAGATAAATTAATGGTTTTAGCCGCGCGTAGACTTCAATTTTTGCTGAAATCCATGGCCATCATCAAACAATCACCCATAACAATAATCGACCTAACGGGGAACAAATAATGAAGGGACTAACCCTTAAACCGCAAGCCCGCACGGCTAAGCTCACGCTAAGTGCCATCGCTTTAGCCTTAACTTTGGGCGCTTGTAGCACACAACAACCCGAAGCCAGTGTTCAAGCCAACGCAGCACCCAATGCCGTGTCAGCGCAGATTATCAGTCAGAATGCGACCAATCCATTCTTTAAACCCTATGATACGTTTATGGAAATTCCGGCCTTTGATAAGATCAAGCCAGAGCACTTCCTCCCAGCCTTTAAGGCGGGCGTAGCTCAGCAACACGAGCAAATTCAAGCGATTGTTGATAATAAAGCAAAGCCCACCTTCGCCAATACCATTGAAGCCATGGAGTTTTCTGGCGATCTAGTGACCCGCGTTTCTAATGTCTTCTTTAACCTGACAGGCGCCGATACTACGCCAGCATTGCAAGCACTCTCCAAAGAAGTGTCGCCTATGTTATCGTCCGCCGAAGACGATATATTGCTCAATGACAAACTGTTTCAAAAAGTCAAAGCCGTTCACAACGCGAAAGACAGCCTAAAACTCAGCACTGCCCAAGCCAAATTGTTGGAAGATACCTATAAATCTTTCACCCGTGGCGGCGCTAACTTAAGCGAACAAGATAAAACCAAACTGCGCGCATTAAACGAAGAGATCGGCAAACTCAATTTAGCCTTTGGTGACAATCTATTGGCCGAAACCAATGCCTTCGAATTAGTGGTTGATAACAAAGCCGATCTCGCAGGTTTACCCGCTGATGTGATTGCGACCGCTTTTGAAACCGCCAAAAAACGTGGCCATGAAGGCAAGTGGGTATTCACTACGTCTCGCCCTTCTATCACGCCGTTTTTAACCTATGCCGATAACCGCCAGTTACGTGAAAAACTCTACAAAGGTTATATCGAGCGCGGTAACAACAATAACGCCAACGATAACAAGATTATCCTCGCGAAGATTGCCGCCCTGCGTGCCGAACGTGCTCAGTTGATGGGCTATAAAACCCATGCGGATTTCGTGTTAGAAGAACGCACAGCTAAAACACCAGAAAACGTCTATGGCTTACTCAACAAAGTATGGCCAGCGGCATTAGCCCAAGCCAAAACCGAAGTGGCTGATATGCAAGCCATGATTGACGCACAAGGTGGCAAATTTAAGCTGCAAGCGTGGGACTGGGATTACTACGCCGACAAAATTCGTGTCGCTAAGTACAGCTTTAACGAGCAACAAACCCGCCCGTATTTCTCCCTCGACAGTACACTAAAAGGTGTGTTCTACACGGCTAACCGTTTGTACGGTTTGACCTTTAAAGAACGTACCGACTTACCCAAATACAATGCAGAAGTCCGTACTTGGGAAGTTTACGATAAAGACGGCAAGCTGATGGCCATCTTTATGGGTGACTATTTCACCCGCGACAGCAAACGTGGCGGCGCTTGGATGAATTCCTTCCGCAAACAATACAATATAAATGGCGTTGATTCTAAACCTATTATTGTTAACGTATTGAACTACCCTCGCCCTGCGGGCAATGAGCCAGCGCTGCTGACCTTCGATGAAGCCAGCACCCTATTCCACGAATTTGGCCATGCCCTACACGGCATGTTATCGAATGTGGAATATCGCTCACAGGGCGGCACAGCCGTTCCTCGCGATTACGTTGAGTTCCCATCGCAAGTGAATGAAAACTGGATGACCCAGCCAGAAGTGTTAGCCCAATTTGCCAAGCACTACAAAACCGGCGAAGTGATCCCACAAGAATTAGTGAAAAAAATCCAAGCGGCCAGCAAGTTCAACCAAGGCTTTGCCACCGTTGAATATATGGCGGCCACTAAGCTCGATTTAGATTGGCACACACTGACCGACACTACGCCAAAAGATGCGGCCAAGTTTGAAGCGGACTCGTTAGCGGCAATGGGACTGATTGAAGAAATTAGCCCACGCTATCGCAGCACTTACTTCTCGCATATTTTCGCAGGCGGTTATTCTGCAGGCTACTACAGCTACCTGTGGTCGGATATTTTAGGCGCGGATGCTTTCGAAGCCTTTAAAGAAAACGGCATTTTCGACAAGGCCACTGCGGATTCCTTCCGTAATAATATCCTGTCGAAAGGCGGCAGCGATGATCCTATGCTGATGTATAAAAACTTCCGCGGTAAAGAAGCCGGTATCGAACCGCTACTGCGTAGCCGCGGATTACTGGCCGAGTAACATAACATCATCCCTCTAAATTGAAGTTTTAAATATCATAAACAGGGAGCTAACACTCCCTGTTTTTATTTTACTGATACCAAATAGGGAAATGGCAAGGAAGGGTCAAGATGACAGAGTACAGCTTGGCAAGTAACATCTTGGGAAAAAGATGCTACGGAACTTACACTTAAACTTCTTAAAGGCGGAGACTATTGCTAACTTTATGCGTGAGAATCAAACATAAGTATTTGATTAAAAACAAAATGGTTCAATGCTGCCTTTCAACAAACTATTTTGAAACTGTGATTAGCGCGTTATCGGTAGATTTTACATCCTCTACACTTTCCATCTTGAAACAAAAAATGGTTAATAAATCCGCCCCGATATCAATAAAAAGGCTTGCTAGGTTTCCCTAACAAGCCTTTGGGCCTTTTTACAACGAATCGATTAGTCGACTAAACCGCGGCGCTTTAACAGTGCATCGGTTGTCGGTTTTTTACCGGTAAAGTGAATGTAATCTTGCATGAGATCTTCACTGTTACCTTTAGATAAGACTTCCTTACGGAATTTGTCACCATTATCGGCTTTTAATCCACCATGCTCGCCCATATAGGCAAAGGCATCGGCGGCAAACACTTCGGTCCACAAATACGCGTAATATCCAGCCGAATAACCGCCAGAGAAGGCATGGCTAAAGTAGCTCGACTTATAACGCGGGGGAATTGGCGCAAAATCAAGACCATGTTTAGCTAGCACTTGGTGCTCAAACTTCTCTACATCGCTAATTTGAGTATCGGCGCTGATAGAGTGCCATTCCATATCTAACAAGGCCGCTGACAGGTACTCAACGGTATCAAAACCTTGGCCAAACTTATTTGCCGCTAAGATTTTATCGAGTAGTGCCTTAGGAATTGGCTCACCCGTTTTGTAGTGTTTGGCATAGTTAGCAATCACAGCTGGGACGATATTCCAATCTTCGTTAACCTGTGATGGGAACTCAACAAAGTCACGTGCGGTTGATGTGCCAGCCACGCTTGGGTATTTCACCTGCGAGAATAAACCGTGTATCGCATGGCCAAATTCATGGAACAGAGTGGTCACTTCATCGAAGGTCATTAGCGTTGGGCCATCGGCTGGCTTAGGAATATTAAGCGCGTTATAGACAACGGGCTTAGTGCCGAGCAGACCGCTTTGGGTGACGAACTCATCCATCCACGCACCGCCGCCTTTACCTTCACGGGCATACGGGTCTAGGTAGAATAAGCCAATAGAACTGTTATCTTTATCAAAGACTTCAAAAGCTAAAACATCGGAATGCCACACAGGTAAATCGGTACGCGGTTTTAAGCTGATGCCATACAGTTTATGCATCGCGAAAAACAGCCCGTCTTGCAGCACAGTATTAAACTCGAAATAAGGCTTGATACTGCTTTCATCGAGGGAGTATTTCTCTTGACGCACTTTGTCAGCGTAGTAAGCCCAATCCCAAGGTTGCAGCTCAAAATCACCGCCCGCCTTTTTGATTTCAGCTTGAATATCAGCCGCTTCCACTTTGGCGCGAGCTAAAGCTTTTGGCGCTAAATCATCGAGGATTTCATACACAGCGGCTGGGGTTTTCGCCATTTGATCGGCAACCGCATAGGATGCCCAAGTATCGAACCCCAGTAAATTGGCTTTTTTAGCCCGTATTTGCGCCATTTTGACAATCAATGGACCATTGATTGCGACGGCTCTGTGCGCCGAGGTTTCCCACACTTTTTGGCGCAGTTCACGGTTGCTCAGGCTAGAAAGTACAGGTTGGCGTGTCGTGTTCACTAAGGTAATCAAATAGCCCTCTTTTCCAGCAGCTTTGGCGGCAGCGGCTAAGGTGGCGATTTCGCTGTCAGATAAACCAGCTAACTGGGCTTTATCAGTCACAACAATCACATCATCTTTAAATGATTTTAAGCTGTTTTGTGAAAAGTCCGTCGCTAAGGTTGCAAGCTCGGCGTTAAAGTCGCGCATTTTAGCTTTATCTTCAGCCGACAATTTCGCGCCAGCGCGAACAAACTGCTCATAGTAGTATTCAACTAAACGCTGATCTTCCGCATTTAAGCTGCTTTTTTGTTGATATACCGCTTCAACACGGGCAAATAACGTTGGATCGAGATAAATATTATCGCGATGGGCAGATAGCATAGGTGCAAGATCAGCTTCGGTTTTCTGGAAATCATCATCAGAAATCAGACCGGCGAGATTAAAAAAGGTCCGCGACACACGCGTTAATAATTCACCTGAGGTTTCCATCGCCAGAATGGTGTTGTCAAAACTGGCCGCTTGCTTGTTATTCACAATTGCAGCGATTTCAGCATCATGGGCTTTAATGCCTTGCTCGAAGGCAGGAGCATAATCTGCCGTATGGATAAGGTTAAATTGTGGCGCTTGATCCTGCAGCGGACTCTTGCTCAGCAATACATTGGTTGCTTCTGCTTTAGCAGCGATTTGAGTCGCTACGGCATTTTTGGCTTCATTGGCACTGGCGGCTGGCTTGTCTGAACAAGCGCCAAGTAACAATGCCGCGGCCACGGCTGTGGTTATAACGGACTTACGCATATTAACTCCCTTGGATGTTGCTGCCCTTTCGTTTGTATTTTTAAGGTGAAAGGTGCGCGCTAACGGATTTTGGCTTTCAGTTTAAAACAGTCTGAATTAACGAACGCTTGTTGCTACGGTCGTTAATTTCGATGAGCTACCTTAACAAGTTACGCGCATTTCAGCCAAGTTTTACCCCGCAGCAGCGGCGCGAATTTGTATCACTTTATGTGTATTACCAGTCTATATGTGCTTATGCCAACGCTTAGCTACACCTAATGTGCTGCGATCCTTACTAAGTGCTTGCAAGCAAAGGTGATGAGGATTAGCTAAAATTCAATGTAAAAAGAATTATTTAAAACAATCCAAGTGGATTTTTAAGCCAAATATCCTCAACATAAAAAACGATATAAGCAAATAAAACACCGTTTCTATAACAAATATTAATTCTTCTTAATAAACTTTTTGCTGTGATTATTTAAACCTCAATGTAACAAATACACAGGCCAAATGGCTCATTATTTAGGCAGACGCACTCTAAGTCACAATTTGAAACAGCTTTTCTCCGATTAATGTCACATTCAGATCATCAAATGTCTTTATAATTCCCGCTCGTTAACTTAGCGACAAATTAACCTAACAGTTAAATGACGCTGAATTAACGGGATGATGGGCATGCTCTTGACGGAACATGCGTTGGGGTCAAATAAATATAAATAGAGATAACTATGTTAAATAAGAAAATACTCGCAGTGATGATCACTGCCGCCCTTGGTGTCAGCGCCTGTAATTCTGATGACGACAAAGTCGTTCAAGCCGATTTACGGGTACTCGAAACCACAGATCTGCACACAAATATCATGGATTTCAACTACTACAGTGGTAAAGACGATCCCACTATCGGTCTTGCCCGCACTGCAAGCTTGATCCACGCTGCACGCAGCGAAGCCAAGAATAGCGTCCTCGTTGATAACGGCGATCTGCTGCAAGGCAGCCCTATGGGTGATTATATGGCCAAAGTTGGCCTGCAAATGGGCGATGTTCACCCTGCTTATAAAGCCATGAACCTATTAGATTATGAAGTCGGTAATATCGGTAACCATGAATTTAACTATGGTTTAGACTTCTTAAATAAATCCATTAGTGGTGCAGATTTCCCTTATATCAACTCAAACGTTTATTGCGCCGACGATAAGGGTTGCTGGAAAGAGGTGAAAAAAGGTGAGCATTTATTCACCCCTTATATCATTAAACAAAAAAATATTATCGACAGCGAAGGCAATAATCAAACCATTAACATTGGTTATATTGGCTTTGTGCCACCACAAATTCTATTGTGGGATAAGCAAAATCTGACGGGGAAAGTGACGGTTGAAGATATCGTTACCACCGCAAAAAAATATGTCCCAGAAATGAAAGCCAAAGGGGCCGATATCATTATCGCCATTCCTCACTCTGGCATTGGTTCAACGGAAAATCCTGGCGATCCTATGGCTGAAAACGCCACTTACGCTTTGACTTATGTTGACGGTATCGATGCGATTCTATTCGGCCACAGCCACTCTATCTTCCCAGATGCTAAGTATGCCGACTTACCCAATACCGATGTCACAAAAGGCCTACTGAACGGCGTCCCCGCGGTGATGCCAGGTCGTTGGGGCGATAACTTAGGGGTGGTTGACTTTAAACTTGAGCGTAGAGATGACAAGTGGCATGTCCTTAGTGCCAAAACGCAAGCTCGCCCTATCTATGATGGCGCAAATAAAGCCCCATTAGTTGAAGCGGATGCTGCTATTCACGATGCCGTTGCCGCCGAGCACCAAGGTACCCTCGCCTTTGTGGATGAGCCTATTGGTGTCGCCGCGGCGGACATGTATAGCTTCCTTACCTTAGTGCAGGACGACCCTACGGTACAAATCGTTTCCGATGCGCAAATCGCAAACGTGAAAGCAAAATTACCTCCGGAATTAAAAGGGTTGCCAGTACTGTCAGCCTCTGCGCCTTTTAAAGCGGGCGGTCGCCACGGTACAACCAGTGATGCCGATCAATTTGTGCAAGTCGATAAAGGTCCACTGACCTTTAAAAACGCCGCCGATCTGTACCTATATCCCAACACTATGGTGGCAGTCAAAGCAACGGGCGCCGAATTGAAAGATTGGCTCGAGTGCTCAGCGAACCAGTTCAATCAAATCGACCCAACAAAAACCACCCCACAAGGGTTAATCAACTGGGATGGTCATCCAACCTATAACTTCGACGTACTCGATGGCTTAACCTACAAGATTGATGTCACTCAACCGAACAAGTTTGACCGCGATTGCGCCGTTGTCAATGCCAATGCGAACCGTATCGTTGATTTAAGCTATAAAGACGAAAACGGTAAAGTCATCACAGGTGAAGAATTTGCCGCGAAAGAGTTTATCGTCGCCTCAAATAACTACCGCGCCTTTGGTGGTAAGTTTGCCGGTACGGGTAGTGACCACGTCGTGCTCGAACTGCCCGATACCAACCGTGAGGCGTTAGCGGCTTATATCACAGCGCAATCTCAGTACAACGAAACCACGGGTAAGTACGAAGCTATGGTCAATCCAAGTGCCGATTACAACTGGGATTTCAAAACCATCACTACTAACGTCACATTAGACGTTCGCTTCGAAACCCAAGACAGTGATAAAGCCGCTGCCTTTATTGAAGCCAATAAACAACGTGAAATGAAGAAGATCAGCAAGGATGAACTGGGTTTCGCCGTTTATAGCATCAACCTAACCAAATAAGCGTTAATCCCGCAATATCATGCTAAAAAGGCTCCTCGTGAGCCTTTTTTATTCCCTACAGATAAAATTAACGCTAATCTGCGCGCTATAAACGGCGTGTCGCCATTTAGTTCATCATGCTCCACACTAAAGGTTAAACCTGCTTTGTGTCGTCAGATATCTACCTTATTATTTAGCGGCGTCCTCGCAACAACAGAGAAAGCTTATGAAATATCAATCAATCTTATGTGCCACCGCGTTAATACTGGGAGTTGTGCAACCTGCAATGGCCGATGTTAATCTCAATCTGCCTAAAAATGCTGAAGTGTTAACGGTCAATGGCAAGCCAGCAGTAAAGAGTAGCAACCTTGTTTTAGCCGATGGTATCAATCAAATCGCCTTCCGTTATGCCGCGCAATACCGGCAACAAGCTGACTCAGTGCATTATCTATCCGACGTACTTATCGTCCGTTTTGATGCGTCAGCACAAACACTTACCCTGACACTTCCCGCCATCAACTCAGCCAGAGATGCCAAGAAATTTGATGAGTCACCCAAGCTGACACTATCAAATACTCAAGATGAAGCAGTGAGTTTTACCAGCGATAAATTGATTAAGAATGGGATCCAACTGGGACGGGATTTCGAACACGAGATACTGCAGTACAACCTTAGCAATAATCCGGCTTCATTAAATCTCACTATGAATACCGCGACAACACAAGCAAACGACGCCATTGCACCAGTATTGGCAAGCCAACCACAAATACGCCAAACAGCAGCAGTCACATCCACGAACTTGATCGCGCCAGCAGTAATGTCGTCAGCTGCCGCAGCGGTAAATGACAAGGCTCAGCCAACGACTTCAGTGACTTCTACAACCGCACCTAGCCAAACTGAAATCAGTCAAATGCTTGATTACTGGTACAAACAAGCAAACGACAATACCAAAGCCAGCTTCAAAGCCAAAATCAATAAAGAATAACCCATAGAATACGCCCGCGTTGTAGAGGATATTTGTCCTCCAACCATCAACAACGCTTCGGCTATCTATTTCAGACCGCCAGCTTAGTGTCACATATGAACTGGCGGCTCTATTCAGTTCGTAAAATTAGAACTTAGTAAAACTTAAGCTCATTAAAAATGCGCCCAGTAAACCATTCCCACTTCACAGCTTAATGTCATTTAATACCATTCCGCATTGAAGTCTGATCTAATAGCAAGCAACCCAACAGCTTGAAATTGGATTATGAAACCTGAAACTGCTGAAAGTCTGCTTAGCCTCTCCAAAAGAGAAAAAAATCCGCATAAGCGCATGCGATTGCTCGCTGTATCGCTATTTTTGCAATGCCATAACCGCACTCAGGTGGCAAGCCAGTTGAAGGTGGCCAGATCTAGCGTCAACTTATGGGTCTCCAGCTATCTTGGGCAAGGACTGGCAGGACTTGAAGATAAACCACGCCTAGGGAAGAAGCCGTCATTGTCAAATGAGCAAAAAAGGAGACTCGCCAGATACATTGAGTTCAAAGCACAATCAGATGAGAGCGGCAGACTCACTGGGGCCGACATCCAGCAATACATCTCGAGTGAGTTTAATGTCGAGTACCATCCCAATCACATCTATAAGCTACTAAAGAGCATGGGATTCTGTTGGATAACCAGCCGCTCCAGGCATCCAAAACAAACTCAGAGCTTACAGGACGCTTTTAAAAAAGTTTCCTCTGGAAACGATCCTTCACGCTCCCATTCATATACAACCACACCAGATTGATATTTGGTTTCAGGACGAAGCCAGATTCGGCCAGCAAAATACAACGACACGACTTTGGGCCCCCAAAGGCAGTAGACCAAGAGCGCTAAGACAGCAGCAGTTTGAATATGTGCATCTCTTCGGCGCAGTCTGTCCTGCAACAGGAGAAACTGAAGCCATCATCACGCCATTCGTTAATAAGGACATCATGCACCAGCACTTGGAGCTGATTGCAAAACGCACCAAACCTGGCCGCCATGCTGTCGTGGTAATGGACGGTGCGGGTTGGCATACCAATGACATTGCTGCTGATATCCCCAACCTGTCTATACTCAAACTGCCGCCATATTCCCCAGAACTAAACCCCATCGAACAGGTATGGAGTTGGCTGCGCCAACATTATCTCGCCAATCGCTGTTTTAAAGGATATGAGGACATAGTGGATGCCTGCAGCCAGGCATGGAACAGCTTTATCAGTTGTACAAAACGCGTGGTAAAAATGTGCTCTCGGGAATGGGCAAAGGTGACTGAACTTTAATGCGGAATGGTATTAGGCTGATTTTTACAAACCTCAGACGCAAAAAAGCCAGCTTATTAAGCTGGCTTCGTTACATCTCTACGAGATAATTAGGCGCTTGGCGATGACCTACTCTCACATGGGGAGACCCCACACTACCATCGGCGCGTTTGCGTTTCACTTCTGAGTTCGGGATGGGATCAGGTGGTTCCACAAGGCTATTGTCACCAAGCAAATTCTGTTTATTACCGTGTCCATCTCTGGACCACGTTAATAATAATTCGGAAAGCTGATTTGCTTTGTTTGAGTCTTTAACTTTATCAAGTGTCGATATTCT
>NZ_JAUOET010000020.1:0-82770 GCF_031932075.1 Shewanella sp. SP1S2-4 | reverse complement strand
GCTGAGCCATTTGGTTGGATTATCACTTTTCAGATTTAGTGGTTTGCCATAGGGGCAGATCAATAAATCATAGCGTTCAAGCTCTGTTAAATGGCCATTCTGGTCCAATATAACGGGTTCTAAACACAAAAGTAATTGCAGTGGCATGCCAACATTTTGCTCCTGTTCTGTGTTGAGTGTGTTTCTGCTTGAACCATAGGTAAAAGTGTCGTTAATGGAAATTTTTTCGATATTAGAGCGGTATTTGCCCCGTTTGGTCATTACATTGAAATCGAGAACTTTGTCACCCAGTAATTGGCTCTCAATTTGAGTTTCACCCTTAAAATTAAAAGGGGCATCATTGGGGATTAATATGGTGCCGCTATTGAGATTATCCCCTTGAATATGCAGTTTAAGTCCCTCACCTTCGAGTAAGCATAGTTGCCTGTCTATGCCAATAAATGAGGAAAAGGGTCCGTTGCTACTAATGCTGGCTATGCTTATTCGATAATCAAAGTTGGATAAATCCGCATTACTTGGGGAAATAAGTAACTGTTTGGTACTGCCGCCGCCATTTTTCCATGGTGTTGATGGGCAATCTTGGTAGCGGAGCAGTTGCGTGTGTTTATTTGAAGCCATTCCTTCGTCTCTGTATTTACCTTGAGGTTGATTAATGATGCTCGCTCATCCTTGAGCGTATACTTGTTCTGCTATTGTTTCTTTTTCAATACATAATTAGCGGCCAGATCGCCAGTAATTCTTTGGCCTTCAGTATCTAACATGATCAGTTGATTCTCGCCGACCAGATATTGTGTGCCATCATCCAAGGTGATTTTTTGGCCTTTCTCATCCCACACCGCTTTGCCTATCAATTTAAAAATCTTCTCATCTTTACCCAAATAAACCGTTTCTTGAACAAAGCGATTATCAGCTTGTAATGTGATCAGGGTTTGAATGCCTTCACAGCTGGCGCAAGGTAACACACCTTCATAGCTGCCTGCCCAATCGAGCGAATTTTGACTGGTATCGCCGACAGGGACGGTTGTAGCGGCTTCTGTTTGAACTTGGGCTGTATTAACCGCAGTGTTTTCTTTTGAGGCTTCTGAGCAAGCCGTGGTAAATAAGGCCAGCAGTGCGATGTAACATAGTGATTTGTTCATAGTGGCTCCAATAGCATTTCAGGGTGTTATGGATTAAGTGTATTCATCATACCCGTCAAGGTTGGCAGAGCCTAACTTTGACTATTCCTAATTTATAACAATAGGTTAAGTTTTGTGTATTTGTATTCCACGTGGCGAGAGTGTTAGTGATTAGCCTAAAGTCTGTAACTAATAAGATGATAATTTATCCTTTGAAACTAGTCACTTTCGAGATTGAATCTATACTAAAGCTTAACTATTCATCGTAGACGGTGGTTCTGTGGCGTTATTTAAGAAAAGTGCTGATGTTATCGAGGATACATCCCATAAGCCTAAACAAGGCATTTGGAAAGTTGCCATTATTGATGATGAGCCTGGGATCCATGAGGTGACTCGATTTGCCCTGAAAAATCTGACCTTAGATAATCGGGTATTACAGTTCTATTCCTGTTACAGCGCCGCTGAAGGCTTAGCGTTACTTCAAACCGAAACGGATATCGCATTGGCTTTTATTGATGTGGTCATGGAAACCGACCATGCTGGGTTAGAGCTAGTTCAAAAAATCCGTACTGAATTAAATAATCACAGCACCCGCATCATTTTACGTACGGGCCAGCCGGGACAGGCGCCTGAAGATCAAGTTATTCGGGACTTTGATATCAATGATTACAAGGCCAAGACAGAGCTTACCGCGGCTCGGCTTAAGTCTTGTGTTTACACTTCACTGCGTTCCTATCGCGATATTAAAATCATCGAGCAAAGCCAGAAGGGGATGGAGAAAGTCATTGCCGCCTCTACCTCTGTGCTTAAAAGCCATACATTGCATAATTTTGGCAGTGCGGTACTCGAACAGACCCTGCAGTTACTCAATCTTGAAAGCTCAGCCCTGTATCTCACGAGTTACCATCAAGACCTTTACCTCGATACCCAAATGAATCTACTGGCCGCCACGGGCGATATGGTCAGTTACTGCGAAGGTGGCAGCGTTGAGACACTTCCTGGGGATGTACGTGAGTATATTATCGAGGCTATCGCGCTAAAAACCTCGCTCGTTCGTGACAATATTTACGTTGGATTTTATGAGCTAAGTGGCCATGTCACCAGTATTTTATACTTGCAGCACAACACTAAATTAACGGATTTTCAAGTCAGTATTCTTGAGCTATTTGCGGCCAATGTGAGCTTAACCTTCGAGAATTTGTCGGGCCGTGAAAATGTACAGCAAACACAAAGGGAGCTGATTTTAATCATAGGCGATGCCATTGAACAGCGCAGTAAGGAGACCGGGGCCCATGTACGTCGGGTTGCGCGCATGACTGAAATGCTCGCGATTGCCATTGGCATGAACGCCGACTTTATTGAAACGATTCGTTACGCCGCGCCTTTGCACGATGTAGGTAAAATAGGTATCCCTGAGAGTATCTTACATAAGCCAGGCAAGCTTGATGCCGAGGAATGGGCGATCATGCAAACCCATGCTGAGAAAGGCTATAACTTGCTCGCAGGCTCAAATCGTATTATTGCCAAAATGGGTGCCCGAATCGCTTATACCCACCATGAGCGTTGGGATGGGCAAGGTTATCCCCGTGGAATTGCTAAGGACGATATTCCCATTGAAGGCCGACTCATGGCGATTGTCGATGTGATTGATGCGTTGCTTTCCAAGCGCAGTTACAAAGAGGCGTGGTCAGTCGATGCGGTGCGAGAGTATATTTTGGCGCAATCGGGTAAGCAGTTTGACCCCGTATTGTGTGAAGCTAGCCTAAAACTGTTAGATGCGTTTGCCTCCCTACATATCCATATTCCGGATGAACCGCTATGACCCGAATGCTTGATCGAATCCTATTTGATGTTAGTAAATCTCAGGTTATTGATGAGGGCGATCTCATTCAAGCTTCGCAACTTATTGTGAGTTCCATCTGTAAGGGACTACATATCTCGCGGGCGGGCATTTGGTTGTTTGGTCAGGATAATCAGACTATCGCTTGTTATTATTTACTCGACCACCAACAGCCGCAAGAGGCGTTAGTGCTCACTCGCGCGCAGTTTCCCCATTATTTCAGCCTACTCGATAATGAGCGCACTATTGTCGCCAATAATGCCCAAACCGATCCCGCCACCAAAGAGTTTGTTGAAACCTACCTGAAACCGAATCAGATCACCTCTATGCTTGATAGCCCCATTCGTCACCACGGCAAAATGGTGGGGATTATTTGTTCTGAGCATCAAGGTGAGCCGAGGGAATGGACGCGGGATGAAAAGGCGTTTGCTTCGGCACTGGCCGATCTGTTTGGCCGAGCCATGAGTGCTAAAGAGATCCTCGAATACCAACAAAAGCTCAAACTCATTAATACCGATTTGGAGCATCAAGTTGAACTGCGAACAACGGAGCTCGAGACGGCACTATCGACCTTAAAATCGACCCAAAAGCACTTAATTGAAAATGAAAAAATGGCCGCCTTAGGTAGCTTAGTCGCCGGTGTGGCCCACGAGGTGAATACACCGCTGGGTATCGCGGTAACATCCGTGACCCATTGTTTGGATGAGTTATCGCTACTAAAAGGGTCATTCGAGAAAAACGATCTCGATGAAGATAAGTTTGTCAGTTTTATCAATACAATGCAGGATGGTTTATGTTTAATTGAGCGTAATCTTTCCCGCGCCGCAGAACTGGTGCATAACTTTAAACGCACTGCCGCAGATCAATCGATATTGGAACGTGAGCGCTTTAATTTAAAGAATTATATCTTCCAAATATTTAGTTCGTTAAAGCCCTTAATGCGTAAGAAAAACATCACCTTAAAAGTCGAGCTCGATGACAATATTTTCATTGATTCCTATCCCGGCGCCATCGCTCAGATTTTTACCAATTTAGTCGCTAACAGTTTTCGCCACGCTTTCCCCGATGATTTTGTCGGAGATAAACAAATTGATATTGTGGTTGAAAAGGAGGGATCACAGATCAAGATGACGTATCAAGACAATGGCATCGGCATGTCTGATGAAGTGAAAGCCAAAGCATTCGAGCCATTTTTCACCACGGCGCGCCAAAGTGGTGGCACAGGGTTGGGGATGTCGATTATTTATAATCTGGTCACCCAAAAGCTCAATGGTCATGTTTCACTCTTCTCGGCACCAAATCAAGGGTTACGTATTGAGATGCTGATCCCCGAAAGTAGTAAGGGCGTAGATTAGTCAACACTCAGTTCAGCAAAGGCGTTTGTCTTGATTGAATGGCTCATGTCCTGTCATCCGTTCTTCCGGCTCGTCGTCTTTTATATGCTACAATCTTGGCACTTCACATGGCTTATCAATCTTAAATATTTCAATGAGAAAAGGCATTTTACTGGCGGGCGGTACTGGCTCGCGTCTTTATCCTATGACGCAGGTTGTCTGTAAGCAATTACTGCCCATTTACGATAAACCTATGATTTATTATCCACTTGTCACCCTGATGCAGGCTGGTATTCGAGACATCTTGATCATTTGTACTCCCCACGATTTGCCGCTATTCAAGGCATTACTCGATAAGCAGGTATTTGATGAAATGTAGCGCAACTGAGTTAGCCGAAGTACTGGTGTTTGAACCGCAAGTCTTTGGGGATGAACGCGGCTTCTTTATGGAGACGTTTAGGCAATCCTATTTTGATGCCTGCTTTGCACAGCGGGGATTAGAGTCATGTGTGTTCGTGCAGGAGAATCACAGTCGTTCGCAACGTAATGCCCTGCGAGGCTTGCATTTTCAACGGTGTAAACCGCAGGGTAAGTTAGTGCGGGTCTGTGCAGGGAGCATTTTTGATGTTGCCGTCGATATAAGGGCTAACTCGGCCACCTATGGGAAATGGGTTGGGCGAGTGCTATCGGCAGAGAATCATCTGCAAATGTGGATCCCACCGGGCTTTGCCCACGGTTTTTATGTTCTCAGCGATTATGCTGAAGTTATTTATCAATGTACCCAATATTATGATCCTGAAGATGAAAGTGTTATCGCGTGGAACAGTGCTGAATTTGCCATTGATTGGCCGTTAATTACCGCACCGATTTTATCCGCGCGAGATAGTCTCGCCAGTGCAGCATCATAAAGCCAGCCTCGTCTTGTATTAAAAGGAAGGACAAGGCTGTGATATCGCCTAAAATGGCACTCGGTGTGTGGATTTCGGCAACCGATTGGTGGTTGGGATTTATCCCAAAGCCTAGTGTTGGCAAAAGCATTAGAGAGCAAGAAGTTGTGATTTTATTCATGTGAGTACTGGTGGGCTAAGTTCACTGCAACAAATTCCTGTCGCTGAGCACTTTCAAGTGCCTTTTGCCGAGACCATTAAAGCTGAGGTCAATATGCCTGTGATTGCCGTGGGCTTAATCACAGATGCTAATAAAGCGGAAACTATTTTGGCTCAAGGGCAGGCCGATGCTATCGCGCTCGCTCGTACTGTGCTCTATGACCCCCCATTGGCCATGGCGTGCTGCAGTAACCTTGGTGCAACGGTAAAGCACCGCCACAGTATTTACGCTCGTCGCCACATGGGGTGAAGTCGCCGATAGAGTAGGCCGCTTAATTTGCTATTCATCAGTGACATTAAGCCCTAAATTTTAACCAGTTTTTATGGGCAGAAAACAAAACGGGCAAGAATTATCTTGCCCGTTTTTAGTTTTAACTCGTACACATTATTTCGTGGGTTCAACACTCGGTTTGGTATACCAAGGTGCTCGCGCATCAGTAACATCAAACAAGTTGTACTTACGTCCAAGCATTTGGCCACCGTCACGGGTCAGTGGTGACCAAGCTAACATGGCACGACTGTGGGTTGACTTAATGGTCATCAAATCGAATGGAATAGAGATATAGAAGCCTTTCGTAAAGCTACCTTCGCCGTATTCTTCTGCTGATAAATCCGTTTTAGTCGCAAAGGCACCGACAATAACACCACTATCAAACTGCTTTGAAAAACTGACTGTCACACCTTTATCTTCGGTGAGATATTGTCCTGCACTGACAGTTAGTAAGGTATTGGGGAACCACTCTGGCTGATAATAAGCCGTTGCATGTCCAGTCACTACCCCTGTTTGTACTCTGTATGCTTGATTAGTTTGCGGATCATATTGGTGTTCGTCACTAAAGAATCCTAACACACTGTCTGGATCGCGCTGTTTTGCATAGTTTATATCAAAACCGAATGCCCATTGGCTATTGAGTGGACGATAGAGAAACTCTGTCCCTACACCGCCATACATCATCTCCAAATAACCACCATAGGCTTGATAGGAAATATTATCGCTTAGGTTATCCATCCAAGTGAGTTGGAGATTGTTGATACGCACTGGATTATCGTGAACGTATTGGCGAATTAGTGTACGAACCCGTTTTAATTGAGTTCCATCGGAAGGAATTTCATATACAAATTTATCATAGTTATCATAAAGATTTAGATAAATGGTACTGCCAAATTCAAAATTATCAGTAAACCTGTAGTTTGCACTACCAGTCAATCCAATATTGAACATATAGAAACCTTCATTACCGCCGAAGGATTGCACCATGCTGGGAACGACATTAAAACTTAATTTATTTAACCAATCGTCATCAACTTGCGTGACTAATTCGCCTTGAGGCAGTCTTGGTACAATAACTTGACTCGCATCACTAACCTTAGCATTGAGGTAACCAAAGCTGGCAACTTTGGCAAACTTTTCTGCATCGATAAGTGTTTCTGTAATAGGTTGATTATAGTGGGTCTCTATTAAGCGGTACTCTTTGATTTGAGTTCGAGTACTATTATTGGCGAGTATAGTTGCAGCTCTTTGATGGGCTTCATTTCTATCTCGAAATTTAGTTTGTTCACCAACGACTGTAATACTGTCGGAATCGAGATAAATCTTGGCATTGTTGTAGCCTGCAATAGTTTGCAGCTCTTCAGCAACCTTGTTCCAATCAACAGCTGAGCTTGTTATTGGTTGCACCATTAAATTGCTATGAGCCACTTCCACTTTGGTATCTAAGGTGGTTTTAGTCGGTTTTGTTGAAGGTTCAACACCGCCTAGCGGTAAATTGACTGCTTGCACCTGCGTTAATGGCGCGGCAGGGAGCGGCTTATATTTCGCGGCTGCTGGATCACGCTTTATCTGAGTTAAGGTATTAAAGTTTGTTTGCAGACTAAAACCGAGCGTCCAAGTATTACCACGTTCATAACTTAAATGCAGATCGCCCCAGTCACCAAATCGGTATAGTAAACCATAGTTGAATTTGCTGTCCTGTGGCATAGCATTTCGCTCGCTGCCACGCACGACAGGGAAGTCGGATAGGTAATCGTTGCCGTCATATTCAAGCTTTAGCCGCAACGGTTCCCATGGCGTTTGATACTCAACGCCACCGAATAGTGCAGCACAGCCCTTAAACCAGCGTTGGTAATCGACTGTGCCGCCTTTGCCGCCAAAAGAAGTATCGCGATCGCAGTTATTGTTAAGATCCTTTTTATCTGAAGTTAGGTTGCCGCTATTACCGATATAACCCCAGCCAATCCCTAAGGTGAAGTCTAGTGGACCGACTCGTTTCGTCGCTGCAATAAACTCGCCATCGAATAACCCTGTGCCACCAAAGTCGCGCACACCGATAGAGGTTTCTGGGAGCCAGTTTGTTTCTTCAAGCAAACGAACTTTAAAGTCAATACCCTTATCAGTGTACTTAGTGTTACCACTGAAATTGGGATCGCTGCTATAGAGTAAATCCTGCACTTGGGTATAACGTACTGTGGTCTCAAACCAAGGAAACA
This sequence comes from Shewanella sp. SP1S2-4, assembly GCF_031932075.1. Taxonomy (NCBI): domain Bacteria; kingdom Pseudomonadati; phylum Pseudomonadota; class Gammaproteobacteria; order Alteromonadales; family Shewanellaceae; genus Shewanella; species Shewanella sp. SP1S2-4. The sequence continues at coordinate 74,885 of NZ_JAUOET010000020.1, read as the reverse complement.
GTTGTACTGAGGCAGTGAAGTGTTGGTAGTCTTCGTTATAGCTAGTGGCAAAATTAAACTCGCCTTCAGGGGCCATACGGCCAGTCGGCATTTGCATTAAACCTACACCGCCAAAATCCGATTGCGAGGCTAAAAGTGTAGGATAGGAAAATTCATCTGCAGTTACCTGGAGCAATGGTAATAATGCCAACGATAGTGCAGATAATCGACCTAAGGTATGGATTGAGTGGCTAGACTTTTTCATTACAGAGCTCGATTCCTGAGTAATTCAACAATGTTTTTATTCAGCTGAGTGTAGTCATCAAATAGACTTGAAAACTCAACGTAGAGACTCGCTCCAGGAGCAATATCTTGCTCTTGATGATTCCAATAAGCGATGGGTTGTTTTATCGCTTTGCCATCGGGTTGAATAATCCACACTGTGCTTGTTTCTGCATTATTGAGTAACCCAGCTTGCTTGAGATACTCTTTACTATCAATATTGGATTGCCATTGATAACTTCCCATCTGTTCGACGGCACCTAATAAAGTGACTGTTGTAGGGCGAGGCGGTAAAACCAGTAGAAAGCGACCATCAAGTCCAGCGTTAAATGATTGATTGATTCGAATTAGATCAATATCCAAAGGCTGTATTACACGCTGTCCAAGTTTGATCTTTCGTATAAACTGCGCAAGTTTTGCGAGCTGGGCGATATAATGACTATCATCCGTTGCCTCCCCCATCTGGATGAGTTGGCTGAGTACTTGTTGGCGTTTTGCTTCTAAACTCGCCGTATTTTTGATATCAAGCAGCGCAGCGCCTAACCAATAGATAGGTACAAGATTATTACTGCTGGATTTATTATGCATCGGAAGTTGGGTTAATCCATCACGTATCGCTTGTTCAATGCGTATTGTTTTTGGGTATGTTATTTCAATAACCGTATTTTGGTTAGCAGATGATGTGATTAACAGTTGTGTTTCTGACTGAACGTGGTTAGACAAGAAAACACTAATCAGAAGCGTCAGAGATGTTAAATAAGGTCTCATAATGTCTCCACTAAGACGCAAACGGCTTGAGTAATGTGATATCGATAAAAGGAAGATTTGGGGCTATTTTTTGATGGCTTTTAATGACTTTGCCATTATCAGGTTTTAACCAAAATTCATTTTGGTATTGAATGTCAAGAGCTTCAACGGTCACTAATTCGCTATAATGTAGTGTTGGTGTTGAAGTACCGTTGATGACAATATTTTCTGCAGCGATAAATTCAAATTGAGAATTTGCTTTGTAGCCGTAATGATAACCTGGTTGCCAATCAATGGTCCTAGTCCACGTTTTTGGAGTACTGCTCAGATGTAAGCCTAGGAGTAAGGGATCGGGTTCTGTACTTTCTAGCCCAGCTAAATTCCCCGTTAGAAAATTATGGGTTTTGACTAAGCGACCGTTAACTGTAACTAACATACCATTATCAACAGAGAGCCATTTCAGCTCAGTTACTTTCTCTTCAGGCATAATAGGTGTTAAAGATATTTTAGGGTCGGCAAAAGCTAAAACCACAAAAGATTGTGAACCATCTTCAACTTTGACATAAATACTGGCATAGGGGATAGCATTCACTTGTTCATTGGTGAGTTGAATATCTCCATCTTTGATGAAAGCAAATTTGACAGTATCGTTGAATGCACTAATTTTTTGACTGCAACCTGTCATGCCAACTAATACTGTAGAAAGGGTGAATAACGATGTTAGAGTTTTAGATATACGCATCCTAGCTTCTTATTTTCATTAGTAAAAATGGCTAAACATATCGATATTAGACTGAGTTCAAGTCTATACACCAGATTGACGTTTCTTTTTCCTTCAAAAAATAACCGCCATCAGGCGGTTATTTTATAAACTAAGTTAATTTACTAACTAGTTTGTATAGGTAACAGTATTAACGGTACCTGTGATTGGGTTACCATCTGCATCATTTCCAATGACTACAACAGTGGCAATCACTACACCAACACCAATAGATGTTGCAACTAAAGTGCCGACACTAAGAGTAGATACATCAAAGCCCGCAGCAGTACCATCAACAACTGCAGTAGCATCAGCATTTGCCGCTACTGAAGTAAACATTGAAAGTGCAGCAATAAGTGCTAGTGAAGTTTTTTTCATCTTGATTCCCTTTTAGAAAAAATTTAAGTGATTTTTAGCTAATCTAGTAAAACATGATAGGGGATACTAGCTAAATGATCAATCTTAAATCCTAAAGAGGATTCAGGCTTTCGATTGAAATTTTACTTAACTTTAGCTAAGCCCATTTATTTTAATGAGTTATTTATATTTGCTATGAACACGTCATAGATACTTGCCATTATAAATCTGCTTTAGTCAATGAGTGCTGCATCATAGCTGTTAGCGATGAGATTCTGCGCTATTTTCTGACTTTAAACCAAAAAACGCTTTTAGTTCGTCAATTTGCTCCATGGCATCTTTATAGCCTAAGTCGATTAATGCGCTGGTGTAGGTTTTTTCGAATAGCAGGTAGGACACGATACTCGAGTCGGATTGCCTATCAATGCCGATAAAACCGAGTAAGGTTTTTACTGCCCATGGCATGTCATCGTAGAAGCGGGCGGCAATTTTACTGAGGTCTTCGCTGGGCTTGATGACTAAGGTTTTAATTGGATGCAAGGCCAGCTTGTTGCGGCTTGACTCGGGAATGAGACTTAAGGTGTTGTTGATCCTTTCGAGCCGCTCAAGGTCACTGTTTAAGGTATCTGAAAAGATAGTATCGAGCAGGTGGCCTGCTATGGTTGCTGTTTTCGGGTGATACTCCAGTTCCATTGGGAAGTGTTTGTGTGGGCTCTCTAGGTTAATGACTAAGAGTTTTTCTGCGCCTAAATGGATAGGGCTTGAGAGCGGTGCTAGCTGGTGGACCGAACCATCACCATAATAGGCTTGGTTGAGTTTAATCGAGGGGAACACCATAGGAATGGCCGAACTGGCGAGTAGGTGTTCAGTGTTGAGCATCATACGTTCGCCACTGCGCCGAGCGCGGGTCCAGTTTTCGATATCCCGTGATGCTTGGAAAAAACTTACTGAGCGTGAGTTGTTGTAGGAAGAGGCATCGACGCTGAGTGCGGTGAGGGCGCCGCTGCGAATATTACGATCGATGCGTTTAAAATCGATTAATTCATTGAGCAGTTTTCGAAGAGGATCGTTATCGAGCAGACTGCCAGCGTCGGTATTAACCTTATCATCCTGCATGCCTTTGAGTGCCATTTTACCAAGGTGACCAAGCACGCCAGTGATGGATGCGCGATAGACTTTGCGAGTTTCAAAATGGCGCCACACCCATTCAAGCTTTTTGACGCCAAGATGAAAACAAGAAGCATGGGTAGCAATGGAAGTGCCATTAATGGCACCTGCCGAGGTGCCACAAATGATTTTAAAGGGAATGCCATGATTACGCGGATAAAGCTGAACCAGTGCTTTTAGCACGCCGACTTGATAGGCGGCTCTTGCGCCGCCGCCACCTAAGACTAATGCAGTTGATGTAGGCAATCTTCAGACTCAATTTATTGTTTTAATAGTTTTATTAAAGCAACGCCCCCCTATAAAAAGCAAGTCGGTAGACTCAATTAGTTGCAAATTTCGATTTATAGTTTATTCGATTGCTGCAATATTTCGCTTTAGACAATTAATCCGCTGTAATCTTGATTGTTTGGCTGAGGCCAAAACAATGCTCTGCTGTTGGAAACTCAGCGGTTCTTACTTCTCTGGCGTATTCGGCGCAGGTGTGAGTGATTAAGGAGCTTAGGTCGATATAGCGTTTGGCAAATTTAGGCGTGTAGTCAGAAAATAAGCCTAAAATATCCTCAGTCACGAGCACTTGACCATCGCAGGCGGGTGAGGCGCCAATGCCGATTACGGGGATTGAGACTTCTGCCGTTACTGTACGCGCCGCGAGCTCGGATGTGCCTTCAATCAGTATGCTAAAAGCGCCAGCCTGCTCAAAGTCTTTCGCTAAACGAACGAGGGCTTCGATGGCGGCAGCATCCCTTGCTTGGGTTTTAAATCCACCTAATTGATTGACGTGTTGTGGCATCAATCCTATGTGTGGCATCACAGGGATGCCTCGCTGGGTTAAAAAGCGAGTGGTGTCGAGCATCTCTGCGCCCCCTTCGAGTTTTACCGCCTGCGCGCCAGTACGTATTAATACTTGGCTGGCATGTCTAAAGGCTTGCTGAGGCGATTCTTGATAACTCCCAAAGGGCATATCGATAATCACGCAGGCATGTGCTGCGCCGCGAGTGACAGCAAGACCATGATTAATCATCATTTCTAAGGTAACCCCTAGTGTAGAGTCTTGCCCATAAACCACCATACCGACGGAGTCGCCGACGATAATCATATCCACATGGGGATCGATAAGTTCCGCCATCGGTTTTTCATAGGCGGTGAGGGCGACTATTGGCGTTTTACCTTTCATTTTTTGTAAGGTGACGGGCGTAACGCGGTTTTTATTCATGTGGATGCTCATGTCATCTCCAATTTATTAAATCTGAGAGGGCATGTTAGCGCTTGCCGCTTTGGCGGTAGCTCGATAGATTGACTTAATGTCTAGATAAAAAGACACTTCTACACATATATGCTTTTATACAAAGAGGCACTTCTATACGGAAGAGGCTCGATAATACGAAAAGAAGCTTCGATATAAAAATCACCTTGGACGATAACACCTTGAATCAAGAAACCGACACTCCTTTATCCCAGCAGCACATCACTCAGCACACTCAGGTGGCGCCATCACGTTTAGCCGCCGCAGGGCTAAGCGCGTCCATCATGTTGCTTAAGCGAACACTCATGCCGTATGAACATGTGCAGCGCCATCGTCATTCTTGGGGACAGGTCATTTATGCCAGCCAAGGTGTGTTGAGTGTGATTACGCCAGCGGGGCGTTACATAGTGCCGCCTGAACAAGCAGTGTGGGTGCCTCCCTTTGTCGATCATGAGGTTATCGCGCTAGGTCAGGTGCAATTGAGCAGTTTGTATTTGGATGACACCCAGATAGGCGGTTTTCCACCCGACTGTACTTGTTTGAGTGTGAAGCCTGTTTTGCAGTTGTTACTGCAAGAGGCTAATGCCTTGATGAAGAGTGAGGCTGGGCTGATTGATCCCGATTTTAAGGATAGCGTCATGCGACTCTTGCTGGTGATCCGTGACTTTATGGTACTCGCCCCTAAGGTCGCCTTGGATTTACCTTATCCTAGGGATAAAAAATTACTGCGCATTACCGAGGCTTTGCTTGCCGATCCAAGTGAGCAACGTACTTTGGTTGATTGGCAGCGGGAGGTCGGTGCCTCTGCCCGCACGTTAGCGAGATTATTTAAACAGCAAACAGGGCTGAGTTATAGCCAATGGTTGCAAAGGCTTAGATTGCAGGTGGCGATTCAAATGCTCAGCCGAGGTGAATCTGTGCTCACTACAGCGTTATCTTTAGGTTATGCCTCGGGTTCAGCCTTTGGTTATATGTTTAGGCAGTTGATGGGCGTCGCTCCGAGTCAGTACCTGTTAGCGCAAAATACCTTGCCAAAAATACAGTGCCAAAAATACAAAGATAAACAGCTACAGATAAAAGTCATGTCGTGAGTGATCGACGAAGGTCAATAAAAGTCCAATAAAAAGCCAATAAAAAAACGCACTTAAGCTGGGCTTAAGTGCGTTTCGTTTTTGATCGTTAAGCTTTTCTATATTTCGCGTTGAGGCTTAGCCTTTCACTGCGTTTTTCAGGAAGTCGAGCAGTTGATCAAATGGAATATCTTGCTTTTCACCGGTACGGCGGTTTTTGTATTCAAATACGCCAGCATCGATATTGCGATCGCCAATCACCACTGTGTGTGGGATACCAATCAGTTCCATATCGGCGAACATTACGCCTGGACGCTCTTTACGATCGTCCAGTAATACGTCAATACCCGCTTCGTTTAAGTCTTTGTATAACTGCTCGGCGATATCGGTTACGCGGTGCGACTTGTGCATGTTCATTGGCAGAATGCCCACGCTAAATGGCGCAATCGCCTCTGGCCAAATGATGCCACGGTCATCGAAGTTTTGTTCGATGGCTGCTGCCACAATACGGCTCACGCCGACACCGTAACAACCCATCAGTAGCACCTGTGACTTGCCATTTTCGTCAAGTACAGTCGCGTTCATCGATTTAGAATAGTTAGTGCCCAGTTGGAAAATATGGCCCACTTCGATACCGCGTGCCATAGCATAAGTGCCTGAACCATCAGGTGTTGGCTCGCCTTCGACTACGTTACGGATGTCGGCAACTTGCGCTGTCGGCAGATCGCGTTCCCAGTTGATACCAAAATAATGTTTATCATCAACGTTAGCACCGGCGGCAAAATTGCTCATGACGCTAACGCTGTGATCGATAACGATAGGGATTTTAAGACCGATAGGGCCAAGTGAACCTGGACCTGCGCCGATGGCGTCACGGATCAGCGCTTCTGGCGCCATTTCTACTGGTGATGCCACTAAGTCTAACTTGTCGGCTTTGACTTCGTTGAGTTCATGGTCACCGCGAACAATCAACGCCACTAGCGGAGCAGCTTCGGTCGCACCTTTAACGATCAAGGTTTTGACGGTTTTAGTGATATCCAGATCAAACTGCTCAACCAATTCAGCAATGGTCTTTGCATTTGGGGTATCGACTAAACGCAATTCTTCAGTGGCTGCGCCGCGAGGCTCAGTAGGCACTGGTGATTCAGCTTTCTCGATGTTAGCCGCGTAATCGCTACCCGTTGAGTAAGCAATTAAATCTTCACCGCTTTGCGCTAGCACGTGGAATTCGTGTGACATGCTGCCACCGATAGAACCTGTGTCAGCTAATACTGGACGGAAGGCTAAACCCATGCGCGTCAGAATGTTGCTATAGGCGTTGTACATGGCCTCATAGGTTTCATTCATGGTATCGACGTCAAGGTGGAAAGAGTAGGCGTCTTTCATCAAGAATTCGCGTGAGCGCATCATGCCAAAACGTGGGCGAACTTCGTCACGGAATTTGGTTTGAATTTGGTAAAGGTTCAGCGGTAATTGCTTGTATGAGCTGACTTCTTTACGGATCAGGTCTGTGATCACTTCTTCGTGGGTTGGGCCCAGTACGAAGTCGCGATTGTGGCGATCTTTAAAGCGCAGCAGCTCGGGACCAAACTTTTCCCAACGACCTGTTTCTACCCACAAGTCTGCCGGTTGCACCATAGGCATTAGAATTTCAATTGCACCGGCTTTGTTCATTTCTTCACGAACAATGGCTTCGACTTTACGCAGTACGCGTAAGCCCGTGGGGAGATAGCTATAAAGGCCCGACGCATTACGACGGATCATGCCCGCACGTAACATTAATTGATGACTAATGACTTCTGCGTTGGCAGGAGTTTCTTTCTGTGTTGATAGCAGGTACTTGCTGACGCGCATTACCGATGTCCAAATTTGAGTTGAATGGTCGCCATTTTATCACCTGCTTTGATGATGTCACCTACGTATTTAGGTTAAATTCAACTAGCTGGGAGACAAATAGCATTTTTGAGAAGATTACTGAGCTAAAGGAAAGCGATTTAAGATGCGATTTGTGCTGGCCGATTTAGCTTTTATCACGCCTATCGCCAATCACTTTGGCGGGATTGCCTGCCACTATCGCCCAGTCGGGCACATCTTTCGTCACTATGCTGCCCATACCCACCACAGCGTGATCGCCAATGGTCACACCATCGACTATGCCTGCCTGAGCGCCAATCCACACATCTTTACCAATAACAATGCCTTTGGAGTTGGCAGCTTGTTGATATATGGGCGTATCTGGCGCCATGCCATGGTTGAAGGCATAAATAGTGACATTATTAGCGATGCGAGTCTGGCTGCCAATTTGAATACCGACTCTGCCGCCATCGAAGGAGCAACCATGATTAATTGCCACTTCGTCCCCCATAGTAATGGGGCCGTGTAAAAAGCAATCGGCGGCGATCATGCAGCGATTACCCATGCGGATATCGCGATTGGGTTCGGCAAATAACTGCGCTTCTGGGGCGATAAAACAGTGCTCGCCGATGTTAACCGTTTCGAGGGCACAGAGTTTTGCTTGGATCTCATCCTGCCAAGGTTTTGCCCAAACTAAATGTTTCTCTTTTAAAGAAAAATACAGCCACGGCATCCAAGAGAGACGCTTTTTATGCTGGCTTTGATAATCAGGCAAAGATGCCGGCTCTGATCTAGGCGTTGGCGCAGACATTTAGCCACATTTCCCCGGTTTGAGTTCTAATACCAAGATGTATTCTTGGTCATTATCATCGGCCGCCATTTGCCAGAACACATCTAAATCATAGAGGGCGACTTGATAAAGCTTAGGATCGTCCTTGGCTTTTTTATAGGCGGGGCGCGGATCTTGACCCAAGACTCCGCGGATAAGTACGGCTAAATCTGTGTAGGTTTCCTGCTGGGCGTAACGCTCAATCTGTGCCTTGGCATTATCGGTATACACCACTGAAATCAGTTTAGGGGCGTCTTGAGCAATGCCGCCGACAGCATCGGTAATCGAATCCGAGAAAGGGATGTAAGGCTTAATATCGATAATTGGCGTACCATCGACCAGATCCATACCGGAAATTTCGAGGCACACTTTGCCCTTGCGTTGTACTACGCCGTGCAGTTTCACCACTGACTGACCTATGCCATTAGGGCGAAAAGTGGAGCGAGTGGCGAATACGCCGAGTTTTTCATTGCCGCCTAATCGCGGCGGCCTGACTGTAGTTTTCCAACCTTGGGCAAGATTTTCATGGAAGCAAAATAGCAACCAGAGATGGGAATACTGCTCTATGCCACGCACCGCATCGATATGATTTACATGGGGTTCAAGTTCGACATAGCCGCGTGCCTCAACGAGTCCGGGTTGTCTTGGAATGCCAAACTTTTGTTTATACGGCGTGCGGCATGTCGCTACTGCGACAATTTGGTTGGTAAATGTCATGCAAAAAATTACCTAAAAAGATAAATATAACAACCGCCTAAACTCATCATTCTAAGCTCATCATAAGGCCCATCTTTGAGCGCTAATTATGCAGCGTTAGCCATGAATCCTTGCTCATGGAACATCAGCCATTAAGCGGTTGATACGGGCAATCTTAGATCATCGAATCGCGAGCAGTGTGTTGCTCGCGTGGGATTTACTCTGCGGTAGCCGTTTTAACTGCTTGGCCGACGCACAGGGCGCGGCTGATACAACCTTGGGCGGCTTCATCTAACATCACACATTGTTTGATGATAATACCGTTAGCGCCTTTATCTGCGGCGTTACGGCGGGCTTCGGTTCTTGCATCGGCTAATGATGCTGGCGGACTGTTGACATCGGCCTGACAGGATTCCCCTTGGACCAAACCTTTTAATTCATAATGACCTTTTGGCAAGGTATCGCCTTCATAAAGGGTGACATCGGATGCCTTGAAATAGTCATTAATCGCCTCACCGTCCAAATTACTGTTAAAACTGTAGTCGCTTGCACAGGCACTGAGCAGTAGCACTAATGCACTTGAGAGGATAATTTTCATGGTTTGACCTGAGATTGAGGGGAAAACTGCGCAGCCTTGGTAGGCTGCGCCGATGCGATATTATTATCTGAGTAAATTCTACCGCTTAAGGTACTTTTGATAAAGCTGCTGATGGCGATTATTCAGATCTATCTGCCGTCCTTCAATCCAGATAGCCTCTATCTTATTGGTCATAGGGTCGAGAATGTCCCCCTCGGACAGTACAACACTGCCTTGGTATCCCACGGCAATCGCCCCTAAATCCTCGACACCTAACAGTTTTGCTGCATCTAAGGTGATCGACTTAAGCGCTTGCTCAGGCGTCAAACCATAGGCGGCGCTATAACCTGCTGCATAAGGTAAGTTACGGCTATTCCAGTCCGATGAGAACCCAAGGGCGAAGGGAATTCCTGCATTGGCGAGCAAGGAGGGGATTTTAAAGGGCAAATCTACTGGTTCATCTTTACGCTTAGGCAGACTCAAGGTATGAGGATAAATGACCCCAGCTTTAACTTCCCTCAGGCTAGAGGCCAAGCGCCATGCATCGTATCCGCCGACAATCACCAATTTGAATTGGTATTTTTTCGTCAGGGCAATCACTTGCTCAATTTGGCCAACACTGTCGGCATGGGCAAACAGTGTCGCTTTACCTTGGTATAGCGGCAACATGGCCTGCCAGCGAAGGTTGTTGGTCGCGGACTGTGGATCTTCATCCTTGGTTTTATCTTTGCCCTTGGCTTTATCACTTAAGAAATAGCGATAGCCATCTTCAAAGGCGATATTGAGCTGGTCGATCGCCTGCTGATTTTTCTCGATAGCCTTGGCTTTCTCTTTTTCATCTTCAGGCATGCGTTTGATTTGCGGCCAGTAGACATGGAACTGCCCAGCACTGGGGGTCAGCGCATCCTCAATCGTCCACGCATCAAGATTCACCAGCACCGATTGCCCAGCAATACCATCGCCGCTCGGGACGATTTGTGCGTGGGTAATACCGTTGAAACGTATGGTCGGGATGAGCTCAGAATCTGGATTGTAAGCCGTGGCTGTGCTGATCTGCGGATTGATATAACCCACCTCGGCGTTATCAACCGTGGGGCGGCTCATTTCAATTTCGACCAAACCTAAGCTGGTGTCTAGGGCGATTAAGCCCGGATACAAGTGTTTACCGCTGGCATCGACGACTTGAGTGTCACTGGTTTCTGCGGTTGCACTGTTGATTTGGCTGGTGAGTTGAGGTCCAACGGCCGTGATCTTGCCATTTTCAATCAAGACATCAGTGTTGCTGAGCACGCCTTGACTGACTGTGTGCACTGTGGCGTTTTTAATCAGTACGCTGCGTATTTGTTTAGGTGTAGGCACGATATCGTTGGCCATCGCTGGGGCCAGCGTGGTGCAAATCGCGCCCAGTAGCGCCGCAAATAAAACGGGTTTAGATAAATGTTGCATTATTTGGCTCCCTCATGAGTGTGGCCCCATGCCTGATAGTGGGTGTCGCAGTGCCACTGTGGCTCGTTTAGTGGCGTGACTTTTTCACCCGCTTTGGCTTGATCATCACTGCTGAGAATTTTTTGGATAAGTGCGGCGCGCTCGTTGACTACGGCGAGCTGGGCGACTTGGTCTTGATCGCGGTCAAAATAGCGTTTTCCTTCAACCCATGCCTGCGTCACTTTGGCATAAATCGACAGTGGCTCTGCGTTCCACAGCACGATATCGGCCATTTTTCCTGGGGTGAGTGAACCCACAAATTCATCGACTCTTAATTGCTTGGCCGGATTAATAGTGACCATGTTCCAAGCATCTTCCTTTGACATATTGCAATACATCATAGACTTAGATGCTTCTTGGTTGAGTCTGCGCTGCATTTCATAGTCGTCTGAGTTTATGCTGGTGGTCACGCCTTTGTTTTGCATCAAACACGCGTTCTGCGGAATCGCGTCGTACACTTCAAATTTATAGGCCCACCAATCGGCAAAGGTCGAGGCGCCAGCGCCATGGGCGGCCAGTTCACTCGCTACTTTGTAACCTTCGAGTACATGGGTAAAGGTTTGCACTTTAAAGTGATAGGCCTCGGCAAGACGGATAAACATCAGAATTTCTGACTGCACGTAAGAATGAATGTGCACATCACGTTGCTGATTTAATACTTCGGCCACCGCCTGCAGGCGATAACTTGGGCGTGGTGCGACGGTTTTTTTCTTATCGCTGGAGCGCAGGTCATCATAGGCTTTTAACGCATTCTCATAGGCGATGGCGGCATCGAAGGTTTCTTCAAATAACGCTTTGACTCCCATACGCGTTTGCGGGAAGCGTTGTACAAATTTCTCTCCCCAGTTGCTCTGCTTAACGTTTTCACCTAGCGCGAACTTAATACTGGCGGGCGCATTTGCAAATTTAAGTTGCTCGGCCGTTTCGCCCCATTTCATTTTGATCAGTTGCGATTGGCCACCAATAGGATTGGCGCTGCCGTGGAGTATTTGTGCGCTGGTGACACCGCCCGCTAAGGCGCGATACAGTGAAATATCGTCGGGATTAATCACATCACCAATCCGTACCTCAGAGGTTACGGCATCCGTGCCTTCGTTGGTGCCGCCATTTATGGCGATATGCGAGTGTTCATCAATAATGCCCGCAGTAAGATGTTTACCGGTTGCATCAAGTACTTGATAGCCAGAAGGCGTACTGAGTTGCTGGCCAATTTTTTCGATGCTGCCATTGGCCATCAAGAGATCTGCATGTTCGAGAATGCCTTGCTTATCCGAGGTCCACAGGGTGGCATTTTTGATGTGCAGCTTCTCAACCTTGGGCGCTTCGCTCAGTCCATAAGCGACGTTAGGGAAGGTGAGGTGACTCACTAGACTCGTGTTGGCTTCCTCCTTGGGCGCTTGATTGCTTTCTTGGTCAGCACGATTAACCGCTGCAGTTTGTGCTATCGCAATACCGGCAACATTTGTGGTGCGACTCTTGGCATCGACCATGCGGCCTTGAATACCGTCATCGGCCATCCACAGGGTAAAGCGGCTGAGGCCATTGATGCCAGCGGCGCTCAAATCGGCAGTAAAGCTTAATCGACCGTCGTCATCTAACTTAAGTTGAGTGAGCGCGATGCTTTGTTCGCCACTGCTTAAGCTGCCTTGGATTTTGGGTTTATCCCCTTTACTCACATCTTGCAGCGATAAATCCAGCGTGAGGTTATTGAGGCTTAATTGATAATCGCCCAGTAATCTTGCTTGGGGCAGTGAGCGAAGACTTTGCTCCTGACCTTGCAACCAAACACTGTATATCTGACCCTCTTTAAAAATATTGCCCTTAGTGACTACAAAGTCTGCCATGTAACCGGGTGCGAGTTTGCCAGTAAAATCGGCGGTGCCTGTCATCTCGGCGGCTTGGGTGGTTAGTGCGGCCAAGGCTTGCTCTTCAGTTAAACCTTGAGTAATGGCTTGGCGCAGGCGCGGCCAAAAAGCATCGGTCTTAATGCCAAATTGTGTTAGGGCAAAAGGAATGCCTGCATTGGCAACTTCTGCAGGATTGGTTGGCGCACGTTCCCACTGTCTTAAATCCGCCAGTGACACTTCGCGATCGGCATCATCTGTCCCGACATCGGGCGCCTGTGGATAGTTTAAAGGCAAGATTAATGGGTAGTTCAGAGCCTTTAACTCATTGATGCGCGAGTATTCTTGACCATTACCGAGTAGATTGGCTGACAGTTTATGTTCTTTGAGTAAATGGGCGGCGCGCAATTGATCGTTGAGATTTTTGGTTTCAAAGATAATTTGCTTATCGGTTAAATCATCTAAGCGTTCAAAGGCGATATTAAATTCGACTTGATTGTTTATTGCGCCATTGCCTTGTTTGTTTTTATTTTGGTTATACCAATTGGCGTCGGCAAAGGTTTGTCTAATAAGTGCAATACTGCCCATTAATGATGACGGATAATCTTGTTCAGATGAGCCTTTATCGAATGCCATAAAAGGTTGACTGCGGGCACGATAAATCACTTCGTTGGCGGTTTTGTCTGCTAATGACAGGCTGACACCCGTCCCTCGGAAGATTCCGTCGAGTTTGCTACTTTGCACACTCGTAAAGCCATTATTGATCCACTCTTTAGCGCGTTCTTTATTGGGGTAAACGTAATTAAACCATTCTTTTTCAGAATGAATTGCACCATTGTCTGCATTGCCACCGATACGTTTAATATCATAGACAGGACGAGTGAGCCCAAGTTTTGGATATTCGAACTCAATCCCATAATCGGTGAAAGGATCGATAAATCCAGGGTAAATAGTATAACCACTCAAATCGATTTTAAATGCGCCAGCGGGAATGTCACCGTGCTCAATAATGGCTTTAATTCGATTATTTTCAACCAATAAAGTGGCATCACTTAAACGCTTACCCGGCGCAATGATTAATTCAGCATGGGTAAAAGCCGTGAGTTTATTGGAGGTTGTCCCTGTATTGATTTGGGCATATGTGGTCTGTGAGACTAAGCTAGCGATTATGCTGCAGCTTATAATTATCTTATTGTTTATCTGCATTATTTTATTCAATCGAGTGAGGGTGAATAAAGAGTAACTGAAAGCAGATGTAAATACTAAGGTTGAATTGTAACGCAATTTGAGCGGGAATGAGGCGTGGGATTTACGCTTGTTGTTTTAGATTGCAGCCAATAATGGATATAAAAAAGCCCGCAATGAATGCGAGCTTTTATGCAAATGTGTGTTGGTTACTCGAACCGCCACACCGAATTGGATTAGATTAAGAAATCTTCCATAGAACGACCTTTGTTGATCTCGTTCTTAAATACGGTTGGCATACGGCCTTGGCCAGTCCACTGAACCATTTCACCGTCAACTTCGATTTGGTATTTAGCTGGACGAGGAGCGCGTTTTTTCGCGGTTGCTTTAACAGCTACGCCACCTAAGTCATCAATTGATAAACCAACGGCTTCCATTTGTTGACGGATTTCTTCAATCTTAGCATTACGAGCTGCCATGGCTTGTTCTTCTTCCTCAGCCATAGACTCGCGTTCTACTAAAATTTTATCTAATTTGTCGGCTAAATCACGTAACTCTTCAACGCTAAGTTCTTTAACTGCTGCTTTAAAACGACGGCCGTGAGTTAATATCTCTAAAAATTCGCTCATATCTATTTTCGTCCCACTCTAATTTTTAATACAGGATAATGGTGAACAACACCTAAATGATAGAAACTAATATAGCTCGAATCAAATAAAATTATGCGTTTTAAGTAAATTAAATATTATTTATATTTTGAACTTTTCTTATTTACTCAAATAAGTGTCCAAAAAAGTAGCCGTTGCGCGGATTAAAAAATGCAAACAGGCGTTTGACTTTGGTTGACGTTAACGTTAACAGGACGTAAAGTTGCTCTATCCTGCATTGGTATTAACCAATGTTTTGTCCATGTACATGAAAGTGTAGGAAGGAACCCCTATGAAAGTATTGGTGCCCGTTAAGCGCGTTGTTGATGCCAATGTGAAGGTCAGGGTCAAAGCTGACAATACAAGTGTTGACACTGCAAACCTAAAAATGGCGTTGAACCCTTTTTGTGAAATCGCAGTAGAAGAAGCGGTTCGTTTAAAAGAAGCGGGTAGCGCTACTGAAGTGGTTGTTGTCAGTATTGGTAATAAAGCCGTGCAAGAACAATTACGTACCGCGCTCGCATTAGGCGCAGACCGTGCGATTCATATCGATACTGAAGAAGAACTGGTGCCAGTATCTATCGCCAAATTGCTCAAAGCGGTACAAGACAAAGAACAAGCTGAACTGGTGATTTTTGGTAAGCAATCTATCGATGGCGATAACAATCAAACCGGCCAAATGTTCGCAGCGCTGATGGATATGCCACAGGCGACCTTTGCTTCTGAAATCAAATTGGAAGGCCAATCTGTGCAAGTCGCTCGCGAAGTTGACGGTGGTATGCAAACCTTACTTATGCCGCTGCCTGCAGTCGTGACTGCCGATCTACGTTTGAACGAACCTCGTTATGCTTCACTGCCTAACATTATGAAAGCCAAGCGTAAGCCATTAGAAGTCTTTACTGTCGCTGACTTGGGCGTGACGTTAAAGAGTCACCAAACGGTTGTGAAGGTCACTCCGCCAGCAGAGCGTAAAGCAGGCATCATGGTAGCGTCGGTAGCTGAGCTAGTTGAAAAGTTAAAAAATGAAGCGAAGGTGATCTAAATGGCCATTTTAGTATTAGCTGAACATGATAATGCCGCACTGAAACTCGATACGGCAAAAATAGTCACTGCCGCCCGCGCCATTGGCGATGAAGTGCATGTACTAGTTGCGGGTCACCAATGTGGCGCGGTTGTCCAAGCTGCGCAAGCACTACAAGGCGTTAGCCAAGTGCTCGTTGCAGATGCCAGCGTGTATGAAGCGCATTTAGCGGAAAATTTTGCCAAATTGCTGGTGGATTTAGCGCCAAACTATGGCCACATTCTGGCTTCTGCTTCGAGCTTAGGTAAGGACACGCTTCCGCGTGTGGCAGCATTATTAGATGTTGCGCAAATCTCTGAAGTCATTACCGTCGTCAATGCTGACACCTTTGTGCGTCCTGTGTATGCGGGTAACGCCTTAGCGACAGTGCAAAGCCATGATGCCATCAAAGTGATGACAGTACGCGCCAGTGCGTTTGATGCTGCGCCAGAAGGTAACAGCGCGGCTGTGACGACACTCGATAAAGTGTTTGAAGCGAGAACTCAGTTTGTTTCTCAATCTTTGACGGTATCAGCCCGTCCAGAGTTAGGTAATGCTGGCATTATTGTTTCTGGCGGCCGTGGTATGGGCAGTGGTGAAAACTTCGGCATGTTAGAGCAGCTTGCTGACAAGCTCGGTGCTGCGGTTGGCGCATCACGCGCGGCAGTTGACGCTGGCTTTGTGCCTAACGATTTACAAGTCGGTCAAACCGGAAAAATTGTTGCGCCTAACTTGTATATTGCCGTGGGGATTTCTGGCGCGATTCAACATTTAGCGGGTATGAAAGACGCAAAAGTTATCGTTGCTATCAACAAAGATCCTGAAGCGCCAATTTTCCAAGTTGCCGATTATGGCTTAGTTGCGGACTTATTTGAGGCGGTTCCTGAGCTGATCACAAGTCTCGGTTGATTTAAAATGTGATCTAGGTCACATTAAGTGGCTTTGCGCTAGCATCTGCTAAGCCGCTTATGTTTTTATGTGCCTCACGCTCGGGTACGGGCGTTCTTAGAAGTAGAGGCGCGCCAAATATTAGTAGTGATCAGTAGGGTGATTCCGTTGATCGATTGCGAAAGGATTTGGTGCCGAAGTGGTTCGATTTATCACGATCAACTGCTGGGGTTGTACCTAATAGGTGCAACACTGCCATAGTATTTTCCGATACGGATATTGGAAATAGTTACTATGGAGCGCTACTGATAGGACAGGTGACCTTGGGTATCTATTGCCTTTCCCCACCAGTTCAGTCGCCCTCCATTCGTATTTAACGAAGATAATAATCAATGACTGTTATGAATTATGCCGATTCGGCACTTTCCTTGCTGCCGCCTGCGGTGGCTATTGTGTTGGCGATCTTAACTCGCCGTGTACTGCTTTCTTTGGGGTTAGGTATTTTAATTGGTGCTTTATTGCTCAATCAATTTTCACCTGTAGCGACGGGTGAATTTGTATTTAATGGCGTTAAAGGACTTTTTTGGACGGGCGAAGGCCTTAATTCGTGGAACTTATATATTCTCGGTTTCTTAATTGTACTGGGAATGATCACAGCGTTAATTACTGTCAGTGGCAGCGCGCGGGCTTTTGCCGATTGGGCTCGTTTACATATACGTAATAAACGTGACGCTAAATTATTAACCATGTTTTTAGGGTGTGTGGTTTTTATTGACGACTATTTCAATAGCTTAGTCGTAGGTTCGGTCGCTAGACCTGTTACCGACCGTTATTATATTTCCCGTGCTAAGTTAGCTTATTTATTAGATTCGACTGCGGCACCTGTGTGCGTTATTTCTCCAGTATCAAGTTGGGGCGCGTATATTATTGCACTTATTGGTGGAATATTAACGGCCCATGGTTTTGCTGATACTGGCCATTTGAGTATTTTTATTCAAATGATCCCAATGAACTTCTATGCAATTTTCTCCTTGTTATTATTACTTTTCGTTGTCTTTATGGGATTAGATGTTGGGCCAATGCGCGAGCATGAACTCAATGCCCAACGTGGTAATTTATACGATGAGTCAAAGGGATTACCGCCTGGAGCCAATGCGGATTTACCTGAAGCCGAAACCGGTAAGATCTTAGGTTTATTCTTGCCTATTACTGTGTTGGTATTTGCGACCCTGTATTTTATGGTCAACAGTGGCGCTCAAGTTCTTGCCGCTGAAGGGATTGAATTTAATATTATTTCAGCGTTTGAGAAAACCGATGTCAGTTCATCCCTTTTCTTTGGTGCATTAATCGGTTTAGCGATTTCGTTGATATTGAATTTAGTCCAAGGCGTTGAGAAATCAATGATAGTCAAAGGCATAGTGCAGGGCGCTCGCTCTATGCTGCCAGCGATTTATATCCTGTTATTTGCTTGGACTATCGCAGGCGTGATTGGCCAGCTCGAAACCGGCAAGTTTATGGCGAGTCTCGCGACGGGCAATATTCCGTTCGCCTTTTTGCCAGCCCTAATGTTTGTGTTAGCGGGTATTACTGCGTTCTCAACCGGTACTAGCTGGGGCACGTTCGGTATCATGTTGCCGATTGCTGCGGATATGGCGATGGGAAGTCACACTGGCATGATGCTACCTATGCTTGCTTCTGTGCTGGCGGGCGCGGTATTTGGCGATCACTGTTCACCGATTTCCGATACCACGATTTTGTCGTCTACGGGCGCGAGTTGTCACCATATCGACCATGTGGTCACTCAGCTACCGTATGCATTGATTGCGGCGTTTATTAGCTTAACGGGTTATGTCGTACTTGGATTTACTGAGTCAGTTGTCGCAGGTTTAGTGGCCTGTAGTGTGGTGTTTGTGGTTAGTATCATAGTGCTTAAAATCAAATCTAAAGGCGCAATTAGCTAAACGTTAATTGAAACCTTGCACGGCAAAGGTTCACTACGAATAAGTCAAAATAAATCAGCCAGCATTATGCTGGCTGATTTATTTGGTTAACGCTCTATCTCTCTCTATCTTTAACCTAATCGCATTAAGGCTATCAGTACTTAACTTAGGCTACTTGCCGCTTAGGTTTTTTGCAGCTTAAAGTGTTTGGTCTAGTCCGCGGCGTTTAAGCAATCCTTGTGTGGTTGGCTCTTGTCCACGGAAGTTTTTGTAGGCTTCCATTGGCGCTATGCTATTACCCACTTCTCTGATTGTTTTGCGGTACTTCATGCCGATTTCACGATTGAGCCCGCCTTGGGTTTGCACATAGGCAAAGGCATCCGCCGCTAAAATCTCACTCCACATATACGCGTAATAACTTGCCGAGTAACCGCCGGGGAAGGCATGGGCAAAATAGGTCGATTTATAGCGTGGCGGTACGGCGCTGATGTTTAAGCCGTGCTTTTTCAGGGCATTGGCTTCAAAGGTGGCCACATCTTGCAGTGGTGCATTTGGGCTTAATGAATGCCACTCCATATCCACTAATGCGGCGGCCATGTATTCCAGTGTGTCGAATCCTTGGTTAAAGCTGCCAGATTTCAGCAGTTTTTGCAGCAATTCGTCGGGAATAGGTTTGCCGGTTTCATAGTGTTTCGCGTAGTTGGCCAACACTTTTGGATGGGCCGCCCAATCCTCTTCGAAGGTCGATGGGAATTCGACAAAGTCCCGTGAAACCGAAGTGCCCGCCAGACTTGGATATGTCACTTTGGAGAACATGCCGTGGGTGCCGTGGCCCATTTCATGGAACATGGTGGTGACTTCGTTATAGCTGACGAATGTAGGTTCACCCTCTGGCGCTTTCTTAATGTTCATCACGTTTACGACCACAGGTTTAGTACCTTCAAGGAAGGATTGGCCTACAAACGAACTCATCCAAGCGCCACCACGTTTGCCTTCACGGGCAAAATAGTCGGCGTAGAAAATGGCCATGCTTGAGCCATCGGCATCAAACATTTCGTAGGCTTTCACATCGGGATGGTAAACCGGTAAATCTGGTCGAGGTTTTAGGGTGACGCCATAGAGTTCTTTGAGGGTGTAGAACACGCCGTCTTCGAGAACGCGGTTAAACTCAAAGTATGGGCGAATGCTATTACCATCGAGGGCGTATTTTTCTTGGCGGACTTTCTCGGCGTAGAATTCCCAGTCCCATGGCGCCAGTTCAAATTTGCCGCCAGTCTTGTCGATCATTGCTTGAATATCGGCCGCTTCTTTCTCTGTATTAGCGACTACGGCTGGCACCATAGAGCCAAACATGCTGTAAACCGCTTCTGGCGTTTTGGCCATTTGCGGCGCTAGGCGATAACTCGCCCAATTTTCATAACCTAATAGGGTGGCGCGCTCAGCGCGCAGTTGCGCTAAACGAGATACCAGTGACGCCGTCTCGTTTTCACCGCTTAAGCCACGGTTAGCTGAGGCTTCCCAAATGCGTTGGCGCAGTTCACGGTTTTCCAGTGACGCCAATACGGGCTGGCGAGTGGTGTTGGTGATGTTGATCAGATACTTGCCATCGTGACCCGCCGCTTTAGCATCGTTTGCAGCCGAAGTTATGTCGCTGTCATTTAATCCTGCAAGCTCATTCTTTGATTCCACGATAACGGCGATTTCTTTAGTTAGGCGCAGTAAACGCTGGGAAAACTCATTGGTCAGTGTCGATTGTTCTTCATTTAATGCGCGGATTTTCACTTTCTGTTCGTCGGTGAGTTTTGCGCCCGCCATGATAAAGCGTTGGTGATAGACCTCAACCAAACGCACCGCTTCTGGGGTTAAACCTAGATTAGCGCGGTCGTTATAAATGGCTTCGATACGGGCAAATAGCGCTGGGTTTAAGTTGATGTTGTCCGAGTGCGCCGCCATTTTTGGCGCCATTTCACCTTGAATTTTACGCAGCTCTGGATTGCTGTTCGAACCCGCTAGATTATAAAACACACTCGATGCGCGGCTGAGCAGGGCACCGCTTTTTTCCATAGCCACAATGGTGTTATCAAAACTGGCCGCTGCGGGATTATTCGCAATCGCGAGGATTTCTTGATAGTGCTCGGCCATACCTTGCTCTAGGGCAGGCGTAAAATGCTCATTCTTGATGAGGCTAAAGTCGGGCGCTTGATATTGCAGACTACTGACTTGAAACAAGGGGTTTTGGGCTTGTACCGACATGGCGTTAGGGGCTTTGCTTTCTGTGTTGCTACAACCTGCCATAAATCCGGCGGTGAGTGTGGCGCCGATGGCGATGGCAATAAATCGTTTACGCATAATTGAGTGACTTCCTTTGAATTGTTGTTTTTTTAGGACTGTAACGTTAGTAACTTAAATGGGACTGAAAATGGCTTGTTATGGGGCTGTATCTAAAAAAAGGAGTCCCGTTTTGATGAGACTCCTTTGGCGATTTCCTTGCAGGGAAAATCGGTACCGCTTTTTACTGACTATTTAATCATGCGATGATGAAATGATTAATTAGCGAGTAAACTTGTGGTATTTATCAATACCAGAGCTTCTACCTGTGTTATGACATACTGCACAGGATTCAGTCGTTGGTTGTTTAAACCAATCTGCCACGCTAGGAACGCTGATCTCACCACCGTTGCTCACCATGTGCGCTTTCGCAGAATCAATCGTATGGCAGGCATAGCAGTTTGCAGAAACAGGGCTAGTCATCTTGCTACCGGGTTCTAAAATGTATTGATTTGGAATTTTATCTAAATCAATCGCTTTATCATGGCAGGCAACACAACTGGTGACAGGATTGATCGCCCCTGCACCGTTAGCCGCATTCGCTTGAGTTCCATCCGCTTTCATTTCACCGACTTTAGCGCCATTACCCCAGTGCCAGCTGTGAACCATAGGACCAAAACCTGCGCCTAAGGCGGCTGATGTCCGCGCCATGCCGTTGTCATGGCAAGCAATACAGCCATTACCGCCGTCATCGAAGGCCCCATTTTTGTGGAATGCAGTGGCATCGTTATGACAAGTGGTACAGCTGTTAGCGCTCACTATCTCACGACGTTCGAAGCCAGAGACTTTTTGAGCCGTGACTGGGTTAACGACGTCTGAGTAGGCGGTAAAGGATACGCCCATAGAACCGTCATAACCTGTCGCTCTTAGGCTGCCATTACTTTGATAACGTTGATTGCCATCATATTCCATCCAACCTGCGGTACTGAATGTCACGCGGGCAGAGTAAACATAGTTAGCATTCACTGCGCTGATATCCGTCAGTAAGTGACAGATATTCTTAGTGCCGTCGGTGTTGTAACCATAGTAATAGTTAGTACGGTTACCTGGGCGGCCCACTAAACTGCCATTTTCATAGGCATGCAGATAGGCGCTGGCATAGACCAGCGGTTTCTTGGCATCAAACACCAGCGGATCTGAGTAGTTGAAGTTATCTTTGATACTAAAGATATTGCCATCAACATCCTTTACAGTAAGTGTTGTACACCAGCCTGGGGCTGTGACTGCCGCTGCTGCACCTGTTGGTGCATAGTGATCTGTTTTCGTTGAAATATCATCGACTTTAACTGGGGCTGCTAATGTGACCTTGTACTTAGCGCGTATAGCTTGGCGTTCAGTAATGCCAGACTTGCCTTCATGCATAGTACGGACATCGGCACCATTACTTGGGATAATAACGCCTGGTACACCACCACTATCATGGCAATCGATACAACCGGGTCCTGCTAGGTTAATGTTAGTTGGGGCTTCAACGTGACAGGATGAACAGTTTTGTACTGAAAAGTCTTTAGTAAAATCTTGGTGATTGATATGGCCAATTTTAGATAAGGTGTTTGTCGTATAGCCACCCGTAGAGAATCCTTCCGCATTGACCACTGCGCGACTCACTGAGCCGTGACATGCTAAACAGCCTTCTACGAAAGTGACTTCACCGTCCATACCGGTTGCAACATAGCTTGCATGGCGGCGAGGACTGGTTGCGTAATCGACGTGACATGAATAGCAACTATCGGTTGTGGTGGAATGAGTGCCTTCGGGTTTATTGACAACTAAGGGGGCTGAACGTGCGATACCTGTTGCGCTATTGCCGCCAACGCGTAACCACACAATACCTTCAGTGCTCGGGTTTACCCCTAACATTGGGGCCACAAAAGTGTAGTGGCCGTCGCCTAAAGAGGTCAGTGTGGCGCCTTCTGTCGCTTGAGTTGCCGCGCCACCAATATGCACATTGTCTGCAACGCCATTAAGATCACTTTCGGTACGGTTATTGATGAAACCTTTATCGGTTAACGCCGCGACTTTAGCCTCTGCGTTTTGCAGCCCGTTGATTAAATTATTATTCTCATCGGTAATTTCAAATTCGTAACTGATACTGCCTTCGCCAAAGCTGTAGTTGATCACTTTGACGTTCGTCAGCGTTGAGCTAGTGACTGGGGGCGGTGTTCCGGGTTCCCCGGGTGTGCCAGGCGTACCTGGGGTTCCCGGAATACCGGGCGTTCCTGGTGCGCCATCGACACCATCTTTGCCATCATCGCCACAACCAACAAGGGCACCTGTTAGTGCTAAAGCCACTAAGTATGCCAGTTTTCTAGAGGTGAAAATTCTCATCATTATCTCCATTTGATCCAATATGCGCATAAAGGACGGAGTGGAGCACTAAAGTTTGCAGGGTAGATTAGTGCTTTGACCGTTAGCTTTAATTTGCAAGCTATCGAATACTTTCTTTTTTTAAATTGAGCACGTTTTGTCTCGAATGAAATACTACTGTTAACGTTATGTTTGTTTTTTGAGCATAACCCCATTAACACCTAATACTTTGGAGGTAGATCTCACTTTTGACATTTAGCTTTATTCACTATTTCCTTATAAAACAACATTTAAGGTTCGGTTAAGCTTACGTTAACAAAATTTAATCATTTGGCTGCTGGTGATGGTTTTTATCGTGGAGAGCATTAAATAAAGTGGGCTGGAGATGTTTAACTCGACGATGGGGGAGTAAAACGCTGGATAAGTCGGCGCCGATGCAGAATTTCATGATAAAAGCTTAGTGGCTGCTAGTGTTCTGATGTGAAGCGCAATGTTAGACTAGCGCCCAATTTGGCTCTGGTGGCAGACGCGTAAGCGTTAACGTTTTTTAAAGGGTATAAGTCTTGGCTCAATTGTATTTTTATTATTCGTCGATGAACGCGGGTAAATCCACTTCCCTATTACAGTCATCCTATAACTACCGCGAACGCGGTATGAATACCTTGGTGATGACAGCCTCCATAGATGACAGATATGGCAAAGGTAAAGTGGCTTCGCGTATCGGCATTGAAACCGAAGCACAGGTTTTTAGTAGCCAAGATGATCTGACTCAGATGATTAGCGATGTGCATCAAGCCACACCATTAAGTTGTGTGTTGGTGGATGAGTGCCAGTTTTTGAGTAAAGAACAGGTTAAGCAGCTGACGCATGTGGTCGATAATATTGATATTCCCGTACTCTGCTATGGCCTAAGAACCGATTTCCAAGGTGAACTCTTTAGCGGCAGTCATTATTTATTAGCGTGGGCCGATAAGTTGGTTGAGCTGAAAACCATTTGCCATTGTGGCCGCAAAGCCAACATGGTGGTGCGCCTCGACGGTGACGGCAAAGTGATGCGCGAGGGCGAGCAAGTGGCAATTGGCGGTAATGAAAGCTACGAGTCCGTTTGCCGTAAACATTTTCGCGAGTTTATCTGGGATTAGTCTTTGCTAGCTGGGTATTGTTGGCGGCTAAATATTTTTTGTGTGGCTTATTGGCTCGTTCTGTTTCTGAGCCACAGTGTTTATGAGTCACATTGCTGCTGAGTCACAGTGTCGGCGAGCTTAATCGTTGAAAATACCTGTGTATCAACAAATTAAGACTTGGCGAAATTTACTCTTTGCTTAAAAATAGTATAAGTGGCCAGCTTAACATTAGCGTGAGTGAGTGGCGGTTGTGGATTATGGATACCACTCTTTTGGGTGAAACAAGGTTTGAGAAAGTGTGGATATACTATTCCACTATATAGATCGGATAGCTAAGGCCTAATAAACGTAATGGCTTAATGAGTTGATGTCTTGTTTTACTGAGTGGCAACGGATTTGCTGAGTTGCATGAAAGATATTTATTTTAGTGTTTTTTTGGAGCTGTTTTGCCTAATTCCCCGTCAGAGATGAAGTTCGAAAATTATCGTCCTCGTCCACCACAACCCGAACCTAAGGTGAAGGTTAAGACTCCGCGTAAAGCCAGATCAAAGGGCAGAGTCTGGTTCTTATTTTTTATTTTGATTTGCTGTATCGCATTATTGATTGGCCTTGAAGTGAAAACCTCGTTTTATCAAGCCAAATACATCAATCAATATGCTAAGACGCTCACCTATGAATTAGAAAACTCACCGAGCACAGCGGTGATTTATCCAAGTTATGGCCCCTTTGATGAGCGCCATGGCTACAGTAAGTTACCCCAGTATATCGACCGATTAATGCAACGGAATTTTCAGGTGACGCAGCAAGTGGCATTTTCGCCTGCCTTGCAGGAATACGCGCAGCTGGGATTTTTCCCGCCTTACCACGAAAAGGCACAATCTGGCTTAACGCTGCTCGATTGTCGCAATACCGATTTGTACGAGTTTGCCTATCCTAAACGGGTTTATCAGGACGACGATAAGATCCCCAATGAAATCGTTAATACCTTATTGTTTATTGAAAACCGCGAATTATGGACCACGGAAGATAAACTCAATCCCGTGATCGACTGGCCACGTTTTGTGGTGGCGGGGATGAGCCAAATTGCAGAGATGGTCGGCATGAATGTGTCCACCGCCGGTGGCAGTACGCTGGCGACTCAGATTGAAAAATTCCGCCATTCTTCCCAAGGCTTAACCTTGAGCATCAAGGATAAGTTATTACAAATTGGCTCGGCTAGTGTGCGCGTGTACCAGCAAGGTGAGAATACCGAACCTGCACGTAAGCGCATCGTCCAAGATTATTTAAATACAGTGCCATTATCCTCGGCACCAAATCATGGTGAAGTGCATGGTATTGGTGACGGGTTGTGGGCTTGGTTTGGCACCGATTTCGATACCGCAAATAAGTTGTTAGCATCGCCACAAATCAAGGGTAATGCCGCCAAGCGTGGACAAGTATTCCGCCAAGTGGTCGCGCTGATGATTGCCCAGCGTCGCCCTTCATACTATTTATTGCAAGGTCATGAAGATCTTGAAAATTTAGTCGATAGCCATATCCGCTTACTCGGCCAATATTACCTTATTGACCGTGGTCTGCGCGATGCCGCACTCGCGCAGAAATTGCAGTTTAGGGTCACTAAGCCGCAACGAAATACGCAATCGGGTGCCGATAAGGGCGTGAATACAGTGCGTATTCGTACTGCGGGCATGTTAAATGTGGGGCTCTACGATTTAGACAGGCTCGACTTGACGGTCAACAGTAGCTTACACAGTGATTTACAGCAGCAAGTGAGTCACTACTTACGCAGCTTGGCGCAAGTGTCGACTGCTGAGCAAGTGGGTTTATTGGGTGAGCGTTTACTCGAGCCAAGCCAACTGCAAAACGTGCTGTATAGCTTTACGCTTTACGAGCGTACCGACACCGCCAACCGAGTTCGTGTGCAGACCGACAGTACCGACCAACCCTTTGATATTAACGAAGGCAGTAAGTTGGAACTGGGTTCAACCGCTAAATTGCGGGTGATGGCGACCTACTTAGAAATCATCGCTGAGATCCACGAAAAATATTCGAAAAAACATGGTATTGAACTGGAATCTATCATTATCGAACCTAGGGATCACTTAACCCGTTGGGCAATTGATTACTTGATTGTGAATCCTGATAGACGTTTAGATCGCATGTTAGATGCAGCGCTACAGCGGGAATATTCTGCCTCAACCAGTGAGCAGTTCTTTACCGGTGGTGGTTTGCATGTGTTTAATAACTTTAAAAAATCGGAAGATGTTAAGACTCCGACACTTTATCAAGCTTTGCAGGATTCGATTAACTTGCCGTTTGTGCGCCTCATGCGCGACATAGTCAATTACAGCAGCAGTATGCAAAATGAGGGCAATATGGCCCAGTTGCTACGTAATGATAAAGATCCGCGCCGCGACGAATACCTGCGGGTATTTGCCGATAGAGAGGGCAATACCTTCGTCACTAAGTTTTATCGCAAGTATAAAAAAGTGGCTGCGAATGAGCGTTTTGGGATGTTCTTCGACGGTTTATCCCAGTCGGAGCAACAATTAACGTCGGCGTATCGCTACCTCTTACCCGATGAACCTATGTCGGCATTTAAGGCTTTTCTGCAGCAAAGATTGCCGCAGGTGAGTTATACCGATGGTCGTATTAAGAGCTTATATAACAAGTACGGCCCTGATAAATATAACCTGCCGGATCAAGGTTATATCGCACGGGTGCATCCGTTGGAATTGTGGGTGCTGGATTATCTTAATCATAATCCCGATGCGAATTTGAACGATGTGAAACAGGCGAGTGAAGCACAACGCCAAGAGGTTTACCGTTGGTTATTTAGGACGCGACATAAAAACGCCCGTGACGTTCGAGTGCAAGTGATGCTCGAAGTGGAAGCCTTCCTCGACATACATCAGCGTTGGGCGCGTTTAGGTTACCCCTTTGATGCTATGGTGCCATCCTTAGGTTCGGCGCTCGGCAGCTCGGGAGATAGACCTGCGGCCTTGGCCGAACTGATGGGGATTATTCAGAATGATGGCTATCGTTTGCCTACCGTGCGTATCAATCAGCTGCATTTTGCCGCGGATACACCATACGAAGTGACGCTGCAGAATCAGAACACCCAAGGTGAGCGAGTCATGCGCCATGAAGTCGCGCAAGCCCTAAAAGCGGCGCTGGCGAACGTAGTACAAAACGGTACTGCCCGTCGTTTGAAGGGCATTTTTACCGATGAAAAAGGCGAGATGTTAGCCATAGGCGGGAAAACCGGCACCGGTGATAACCGTATCGTGACTCAGATGCAGCAAGGTAAAAAAGTGGCGACGACTGCCATGAACCGCACCGCGACCTTCGTGTTTTATCTGGGGGATAAATACTTCGGCACTTTGACGGCCTTCGTGCCCGGCAGTAAATCCGATGATTTTAGTTTTACCTCGGCGCTGCCATTGCAGGTGATGAAGGGCATGATGCCTATTCTGTCTCCCTATGTGAAAACAGAGCAGGGGATGTGCGTGGTAAACGAATAAAGGCAGGAGGTTAGTGCCGCGCCTGCATGTTAGCAAAGTTCGCTAATAACAAAGAGTGTTCCTGATGAACACTCTTTGTCGTTTTAAGGCTTAAATTCTCTACCGATTCTTGTAGGAGAGTTATAACGTCTCATACCAAACGATAAAGATTTATTATGAATAATTAAACTGTCCGCCTAAATAGCATTGATTTGGGCCAATTAACGGTATTCTCTGACTTGAAAATGCCCAAAGCAAGACAATTGAGTTACGCAGCATTAATTGTCATTGTTTCCCCAGTGACTCGCCATAAACTCGTCCCTGAGGGCTCTACTAAAACATCCATGTTTTAGAAGGTCACTGGTGCAACAATGCCAATCTTAACTAACACTTCTGCTGTTCGTTCTGCTAAAAAGCTATTGCCCCAAAGCGTGTTTCAAAGTTAAAAATGCAAGTAGGGCGAATAAAGCTATGTCTAAAGAAAAGCTAATGTGATGAGGTTACTTTTAACCTAGAAGTCATCCCCGTCCAATCTTTCACATATCAGGATTACCATTCCCTTCAGACGTAGCGTAATGACCGATAGCTAAAAGCAGCCAGCCTTATGGGGTTAAGCCGATGAGGGGATAGGGTGTGAGTGTCAGCCTGAATCTGGGTTCAAAATGCTGTCAACCAAGGTCAAAAATCAGTCGGAAGTAAGCGTAAAAGAATGAGAAAGCTAAAACGATATCAAGTGATTACCCATCAAACTGTATAAAAAACCGCTACCGCAAAAAAGCAAATTCCTATAGCATCATTTATATCAATTGACATGGATGTGGCAGCGGCCAAGTCCAACAAGCGATTTATGCCCTGCTAACAGCGCAGCGCATAAATACTAAGACGTTATGTTCATCTGGATAGTTCTGTGAATAAACAAGCATTTGATGCCAACGGAAGTCATATTGGAACATTTGATGGTGAGTTCTTTTACAACAAAGCAGGGAAAATCGCGCTGCGGGTAGATAGCGATGAGATCTATACGACAGAAATCCCATGCAAATACATTGGTGTGTATGAAAATAACGAAGCGAGAAAATTTGATGGCTCGCTAATATTTCGTATAGAAGAATAGGCTTACAACTGCCAAGGAATTATATGCCAGTCATTACGCAAAAAGATGAAAAAATTGCAGTTACGGCTGCAGCTTTAGGAGAGAGTTTCTCGGTTGAAGAATTCGTTGAGAAATTTAAAGAATTGCATCCAAAAGACTGGGAAAAAATCGAACGGAATTTCCGAAAGCATGAGCGAAGCACCAGACCTGACAAAAGCCACCCAATGCCAGGTCCTACTCAATACATAAAAAATGCACTTAATGTTTGGTTGAGTAAGAGCAAATGAAAAAGTCGCATCATGCCATCCTCAAATACATTTTCGATCATGACGATGCAGGAATAAGAGAAATTAGCAAAATCATGAATCGTAAGCACAAAGATCACCGCGATTTCTATGCTTTAGCTGCATTAGTTGATGCTGGATATATTGGATTTACTGGGCCAAATCATAAAAATGAAGACGGCTCTCTGAACACCTATAAGCAAGTCAGATTATTCCAAGCTTATTCACTTGGTGAGGGGAATCAAACATATGATGGCGAGACAATAATAGCTAAAAACCCTGATTCGTATTTTTATTTGGCCTCAAAATCAATTGAGTATTTTCATTCAAGAAGCGAAGCAAGAACTGGCTGGTTGTTAACTGCCATTTTTGCGTTTTTTAGTGCAATTATTTCAGGAGTTATTGTTAGTAAACTCACTGTGACAGCTATTGAAATCATTGCAAAATGAACATAACAAACCGCGTCATTCAGGGCCTTCGGCCCCTGCGACGCTCACACGTTCGCGCGCATGCGCGGAGCGTTTATGTGCTTAGGAGTAAAAAATTAGTTATTCAAATATTCCGGACATAGCGATCGGTGAAGGCACTATTTCTGTATTGTTTAAAGCCGTAGGCTTGAAGTCATTCCATCAAGCCTGCGACTATGTTTGGCGGCTTCCGTATGGTCGTACAAGTGAGCCATATCAATTCAAAACTGTGCTATCGGAAAGCCGTGGCACTTGTAGTTCAAAGCATGCTTTATTGAAGCTCTTGGCTGATGAAAATGGTGTAGAGGTAGAGCTAGTGGTAGGGCTTTATCCAATGAAGGAATCTAATACACCTGGAGTTGGTGTAGTATTGGATAAATACGGCTACAAATTTATTCCAGAAGCCCACTGTTACTTAAATTTTCGGGGGTCTAGGGTAGATTTAACACGCTTTGGTTCCGAGGCAGTTGAAGAAATAAATGACTTTTTCATTGAGGTCCCAGTGCGGCCTCAAAAATTGGCTAAAGTGAAGCCTGAAATGCATCGGCAGTTTCTAGTAGAGAAGTACGGTGAGGGTCAAGTTGCTTCGGTTTGGCAAATAAGAGAAGAGTGTATTGCTGCACTGAGCACCTAACAAGTGGTCCAAACCGCTCGCTTTGCTCACTGAGACCGGCTAAAGCCGGCCCCTTAACCAAACGTTATCCATAGAAATTATAATTCGAAATTCACTAATTCGAGCTAAAAGTCTAACTTGGGAATGTCTAAAAATGAGTTATCTTGAGTATGAAACTTTAATACTCAATTGCTGTGCGATTTATGCACCTAAGCGCAGATGAGTATGATGCTTTATTTTGCCACGTATTCAATCGGGTGCAGTAGAATCAAGCACATGTGACGATTCAGTATAGAACTTTATTCCTCTCCCACCATTGAGCTTGTTGCACTGGTTAAAAGGCTGTGGTTAAAGCGAGTGCTTAAGATTACTACGGTGAGATCTGGTAAATTTTTGATTTCGCTTCATCAGTCACAAGATAAATCAACCCATCAGGCCCTTGCACGACTGAGCGTAATCTTTGTCCCAATTCATTTTTCAGCAGCCGTTCTTCTTTAATAATCTTGTCGCCATCAAGCACTAAACGTACTAGCGTTTTTTCCTTTAGGCTGGCGAGTAAAATATTATTTTTCCACTGCGGAAATTTATCGCCCGTGTAAAACATAAAGCCCGCCGTGGCAATTGAGGGAACCCACTTGTAGACGGGTTGCTCCATTCCAGCTTTGTGGGTGCCTTCGCCTATTTTGCCGCCACCGTAATTCTCACCATAGGTAATCACAGGCCAGCCATAGTTTTTGCCCGCCTCATCAATATTGAGTTCATCGCCGCCCTGCGGTCCATGCTCGCCAGTCCATAATACTTTGCTGGTGGGATTAATGGCCGCGCCTTGCATATTGCGATGACCAATAGACCAGATCTCGGGCAAAGCGCCCGCCGTATTAACGAAGGGGTTATCTTGAGGCACAGAACCATCGGCATTAATCCGCACCACTTTGCCTAAATGATTGTCTAATGTTTGGGCGCTATCTTTTTCGCTGTAGCGGTCGCCAAGTGTGATAAATAAAGTGCCGTCAGGCGCCCACACCAGACGGGATCCAAAATGATGGCCGCTGTTGATTTTAGGTTGCTGACTAAAAACGCGGCTGAGATTTTCAAGCTTGTTACCATTGAGCGTGGCAAAACTCACCGCTGTGCTATTGAGATCGCTTGCATCACCTTCAGCGGGTTCTGAATAACTGAAATAGATTTTTTTGCTGCTGGCAAAATCTGGCGCAAGCACCACATCGAGTAAACCACCTTGGCCCTTGGCATATAGTGGTGGTAAACCCGTCAAGGGTTCACCTATTTTACCTGCGGCGCTAACAATGCGCATTCTGCCGGCGCGTTCAGTTACGAGCATGCTGCCGTCGGGTAAAAATGCCATACCCCAGACATTTTCTAACCCTTGGGCTATGGTTTTTACCTGGATGTTGCCCGTTTCCGTTTTGACGCTAATGATTGCTGCGCTAGCGGTTTGCGCGTAAATAGCGGGCGAGCTTGCAATAAGACACAGGGTAAGGCTTAAGGCATTGATTTTAATGGTTTTTATCTTCAATCCGCTTAGTTTAAAGGTGATCCGTTTCATCGCTATCCTTAGTCACAGTGCTTTCCTAAATGATGGCTCAGAGTAACAAGCCAATAACCTAAGGGCAATTTATCGATGTGACCTTGTATCGAAACTCACAGTCTTGTTCCCTTGAGTCCAAAAACTGCGCGTTGGCTAATGCATTCAAAGGCTAACGTATTAAAACCTTGTTTCACGCATAAACAGCTCATCGCATGAAAAAGCCTAAGGCCATCGCTAAGCCCACTATCACAATAAAACCACGCAGCAAGGGCTGTGAAATACGATAGGCCAGCGCCGCGCCCACATAGCCACCAATAATCGCCATCACAGCAAGCAGCAACAGATATTGCCCATCGATAACATTGCCCGCGGCATAAACCACAACGGCGATGGCGGTGAGTAGGGCAGAAATGAGATTTTTAAGACCGTTCATCCCATGTAGATTGGTCTGGCCCATCAGCCCAAAGCTCGCGAGCAGTATGATGCCTAAGCCACCATTAAAATAACCACCATAGATACACACGGTCGACAGCATTATCAGTGCTGTCATCGGACTTAACATTGGCGTAGAGGTGTTTTCGCCTTGCTCAGTGATTCTTCGTTTGAGCAACCAAGGGCCAATGATAAAGGCCGCGGTGGCCAGTAAAATCAGCCAAGGAATGAGTTTTGCGAAGACTTGCTCGCTGGTGGTCAGCAAAATACCCGCGCCAATACTCCCGCCAATTAAAGCAATTAAGATCAGATTCTTAAGGCTAAGACTCGCCGGATATTCGATATCCTTAATAAGCCAGTCCATAGATACCGCTCCTTTGGACAATGAGAGAGTTAAACAGAGAGTTTATTTGAGTGCTAAGAATGAGTCTGTTCTCGTGAGTCAATCTTAGTACGTCACCCTAACAGGATGATTTCGATATTGAAAGTCGAGCAATGATTCGTTACATAATCGAAAGTCACGTAATAGAAAGTCGCGTAATGGATAGTCACATACAGCCATTCGTAAATGTGAACACACTTAGTGCTAGGGGATTTGCTCCCAAACACCAGACATAAAAATAACTGCAGCTATGGCTCCACTTTGCTCGGTAAAAACATCTTCTCCCCAGCAATTTTGCCCACGTTCTTGATAATAAACTTCAAAGGTACTGAGCATAGGTGTTCGAATGCAATACCAACCATCGAAGGTATTCTTGGCAAAATGCACCCAATGTTGCGCATCGGCTGTACTGGTCAACCCAAACTGGACACTTTTACTTGAGAATTCTCAAACTCTACAGGTGACAGATCGTCATTAGCAGAATGCAGCCGCTCCAAGTTGTAATATTTCATGTAAGCAGTCACATCTTGCTTCATAAACTCCATTGTTGGTTGATTAACTTTAAAAATCCAATCGTGTTTTAAGCTGCCAAAGAATCGCTCAACAACGGCATTATCCCAACACGCCCCCACATCACCCATGCTGGCTCGGATACCATAGCTCGATAGCAGCCTACCGAATTGCTTACTGGTATATTGCGAGCCTCGGTCACTGTGAAATACCAACCCTCTAGCCGGTTGGCGCAGGTTGTAGGCTTTTATTAATGCCTTAGATATCAAATCCGTAGTCATGCGTTTGTCTATGTGCCATCCCACAATCCGGCGTGAATATAAATCCATCACCACAGCCAAATACATCCAGCCTTCACCCGTCTTTAAATAGGTCACGTCACCCGCCCAGACCTGATTAGCCGATACTGGATTAAAGTTCATGTTTAACAGGTTATCTGCCACTGCATCTGAGTGTTTCCGCTGCGTAGTCACCTTGTAAGCACGTCGCTGGGTTGCTTTGAGTCGAAGGCGGTGCATAATTTTACGAACGAGTAGCGACCAACCTGGTAGCCTTCCTTGCGCAATTTTTTCACCATTTCACGATTCCCTAAGCTGCCTCGACTTTGCTTAAATAGCTGCCGAACAAGGCGATAAAGCTTCAGTGTTTCAAGGCTTATCACGTTTGCAGGGCGTTTATGCCAATCGTAATAGCCTGATTTACTTACACTCATTACTCGACATAACAGTGCTACAGGAAACAGGTTGGATTGCCGTTTGATGAAACGAAATTTTACTTCATTTCTTTCGCAAAGAAGGCGCTGGCCTTTTTTAGAATTTCTTTCTCCATTCGTAATTCTTTGTTTTCTTTACGTAATCGCTTTAATTCATCACGCTCAGACTCTTCTAAGGTGACACCGTGTTTCAGGGCTTCGTGTTTTTCCTTCCAGTTGTAAAGCAGGCTCGTGCTAACTCCAAGAGACTTTGCCGCATCGGCAACGCTATAACCTTGTTCTAGCACCATCAAGACAGCTTCATCTTTAAATGCTTGCGGATAACTCTTATGTGATTTCTTCAGACTCATATAGACCTCTTAATTTATTGACCATACTGTCTCAAAATTAAGTGTCCGATGGGATTAGACCAGAACAGGCAGTTTGGATTTGCTGAATGAGTAATTCATTTTGTGACAGCAAAGCCGCAAGTTCACTCTGGGTGGTGATCTGATGCTCGGCTTTTACTGCCCCGAGAAGATTTTTTAGTGTAATCATGGAGTCCCTTGCTTCTAGCAGCGAACCTGAACCACTTGCTAGCGAATTGCAGCTGCTATTGATGATTGGATCAGCGTCTCATAAATATCAGCTTGGCCAGCAGGAATAAGTTGCCTGTGTATTTCGCGGCGTTTTGCACTGTCGAATAAGCGCTCCGCAATCCAGCCGGTTAAGTAGAGTGAGGACAGGCAGCCACCCGCGGTGGCAATATTGCCATTGATAACCAGAGCGCAGTCTTCTACATCCACACCCATGGCCACTAATGCGGGTTTGGCATCGGGATGAGTCGTTGCCGAGATATTGTCGAGTAAGCCTAATTTGGCAAAGAAGAATGACCCCGCGCAGATACTGCCAAGCAATTGCCGTGAGGGATCTAATTTAAGGGCTGACATAAACTCAGTATCTTCGAGTGCGGCAGGTACGCCTTTGTAGCCACTGCTAAATAATACTACGTCGGCATCAGCGACTTCGGCCACATGACCATCGGTTGCAACCGTCATCCCCAAACTCGACCTGTGGCTAGGCTTTGTCCCGAGTACTTTTACTGTCCAATCGGTTTTTGTACGGCCGAGAATATCGCGCATTAAGAAGAAATCGATATCGGTAAATTCATCAAATATTACAATCGCAATCTGGTACATAAGCTTTCCTTTGGCTTGCATTGTGGATGACTTAAGGCTTGAATACGCTCAACCTTAAGCCTTGGGTCCTCAATATGAATAGAATCATGATTTTATTGGTTATCCATTTTTTATGAAAATTTGGTTAATCAAAATCTTAACCAGCACTAAACGATGGCAGTCGCTTGGCGAAAATAGCATGGGCATCAAAATCTTGGCTTTGCATTCTGGTTAATGTGTTGGTTAACACTTCATCGGCTGCATCTTCAATCCGCAAGATCTTCTCTGCTGCGACATAGTCGCTAAACGCTGTGCAGACTTGTTCAAACAAAGCCGTTACATCGCCAAAGGCCGGATGACTAAATTGTGGGTTAGGCAAACCCCTAAGGGATCGCAGTTTCAGCAGCATTAACGCTGTCAATGGTAAATATGTGTGCGGCCCACCATTGAACTCAAAAAAGCACTTTTTATCCCCAATAACTGCTTGTTCTACCTGATGATCGCACAGGGTTTGCAGCATAGTGCTGATGAATTCGATATCCTGTGTGTCCCAGTTATCTAAAAATGGCGCATAGGGGAAAGGAGCCGTTTTTCGCAGTGTCACTTGCACTTCAGTGGCAAAAGGCGGCTCAATAACGCCCAAATAGCGCCCATACAGCAGCACCAAAAAATCGCCGATAAAGCCGTGGGAGCGAATGGCCCAACCCGAACGCCAGGCCATTGCGTTGGCATAATACAGCTCGTCGGCCTCAGTCTTAAGCCCAGAAAACAGCATAAGCACAAGTCGAAAAGCACTGGTTGTCATCCATCCGGCATTAGCTATTTCACCTGTTTTCTCAACCGCAGTGTAGTATCGATAGTAGTCGATCGCGGTATTAAAATAGCCGTAAGCAAGCGAGCATATAAGCGGCTTAGGCTCAAGCAAGCCCGATTCAATATAGGTAAGTTGGGCTACATAGCCCCAATGGCACTCGGGTACACCAAACTCAGCTCCAAATAATTCCCACTGGCGAAAATCCTCATCAAACTCACGATATTGTTTCACTCTCTCGAAACCATCTGTCATCCCACTGTCGATATAATCGGTCAGTAAATACTGGTCATATTCAAAGACGTTTTTGGCATAATCGCGCATATGTTTACGACTGCGACTGCGCTTATTGAGAAACTTGGCTAACATATTGAGCATCCTTATTATTTAGGCTGCGGCAAGTTTACCGCAACGGTGCTAAATATGACTATCTGTAGCATTTTTGAAGCAAGCATTAAGCGACTCCGTTGTAGCGATGGTGAACACACATTCGCCAGCAAAGAACCTTGCTAACATATGGTGTTATCAGTTTAATGCGCGACATTGTACATTATTGAATATGCTGGGATGGGGAGTAAACCGCACTCTTGCGTTGGCGACTATCGGAAAAAGGGACTTTTTCGTTGAGCCCCCAAGGATGGGTTTACTGCTTGTCGCCAGAGCATTAGTGCTGTTTATGGCGATAAGCTCTCAAAAAGTACCTAGACTGCAAAAGCTCACAGAAAACAAGGTTTGTAGTGAACAAGCAGGTGGTGAATTTTACTCATGGTTCCCCGCTTTCGCGGGGATGACAAAAGCAACAAGGCCCAGAATCATTTTCTGGGCCTTGTTGGTATCGTAAAACGTCGGTTAACGCTCAAAACTCTTTAGGCTAAAGCTTCAAACTAACTTGAGTTTCAACCTTAGCCGCTATACGTTACTTGCGCATTTTAGAGAACGCTTAAAACACCATTTCTGGTACATGCTCAGGTACGATTAACTTACCGGCGGTTTTGCTGACGATTTCTTCTACGCTGACACCTGGGGCGCGCTCTAGTAGATGGAAAGCGCCATCTTTGATTTCGATAAAGGCTAAATCTGTGACGACGCGTTTAATGCAGCCGTAACCAGTCAGCGGCAATTCGCACACGGGTAGCAGCTTAGAATTACCGTATTTATCGGCGTGCATCATAGTCACGATAATGTTTTCTGCGCCAGCGACTAAATCCATTGCGCCGCCCATGCCTTTGATGAGTTTGCCGGGGATCATCCATGAGGCGATAGAGCCATTCACATCGACCTCAAAGGCGCCAAGTACGGTTAAATCCACATGGCCGCCACGGATCATGGCAAAGCTTTCCGCCGATGAGAAAAACGACGCGCCTTTGACTGCGGTAACGGTTTGTTTGCCTGCGTTGATTAGATCAGGATCTATAGTGTCTTCGGTGGGGAATTCGCCCATGCCGAGTAGACCATTTTCCGATTGCAGCATCACTTCCATGCCGCTCGGAATATAGTTAGCGACCAGTGTTGGAATGCCGATGCCGAGGTTGACGTAGTAGCCGTCTTTTAATTCTTTGGCGACGCGCTGAGCCAGTTGTTCTCTTGATAATGCCATGATATCTATCCTTTCTATTTGGCTTTGACGCTTTGGTCTTTACTCTTAGGCTTTTACCTTTAGTTTTTACTTTAGGGAGCTAAGTGCCAATTGCGTTAACTGTGTTTCAAGGTTTTGCCAGCGCCTTTTATTTCGCGGCTTTTACCGTGCGCTGCTCGATACGTTTCTCGAACGTGCCTTGAATAACGCGGTCAACATAGATGCCCGGCGTGTGGATATGATCTGGGTCTAGCTCGCCCGGCTCAACAATAAACTCAGCTTCAACCACAGTGATTTTGCCCGCGGTCGCCATCATAGGGTTAAAGTTGGCAGCGGTTTTACGGAACACCAAATTACCCATGGTATCGGCTTTCCATGCGCGCACTAAGGCAAAATCTGCGGTCAGCGACTCTTCTAACACGTAATGGCGCCCTTTGATTTCGCGGGTTTCCTTGCCATCAGCGACTGGCGTGCCGTAGCCTGTAGCGGTGAAAAATGCCGGAATGCCTGCGCCACCTGCACGGATTTTTTCCGCTAGTGTGCCTTGTGGAGTCAAAATCACGTTCAGTTCGCCAGAGAGCATTTGTTGCTCGAAAGTGGCATTTTCGCCAACGTAAGAGGCGATCATAGTGGCGATTTGGCGATGTTTTAACAGTAAGCCAAGGCCAAAGTCGTCAACGCCAGCGTTGTTTGATATCGCCGTTAAACCGTTAACGCCCATCTTAACCATTTGATTGATTAAGCCTTCGGGAATGCCGCACAGGCCAAAGCCGCCGACCATAATGGTCATGTCGTTTGATAAGCCGTTTAACGCTTCTTCATAGCTGCTGACGACTTTATTGAGTCCTGCCATTGTGATGTCCTTTTATGCTGTATAAAACGCGCGGGAAATAACGCGCGTTTTTAATAACGGTTGTTGGTGTCGTTAATTATTGTTGTTCTATTTTGCTAACAGGGCCGTGGCCACTTTCGAACCGTTGTTGCGATTCAGCTGTGTGCTAATGGCTTGTCCTGCTAAAGCGAGTTTTTGTAAATCGATACCCGTTTCGAATCCCATGCCGTGCAGCATATACACTAAGTCTTCGGTGGCAAGATTGCCCGACGCGCCTTTGGCATAGGGGCAGCCGCCAAGACCTGCAACCGAGGAGTCAAACACCCGCACACCTAAGTCTAAGCAGGCCAAAATGTTAGCGAGTGCTTGGCCATAGGTGTCGTGAAAGTGTAGCGCCAGTTTCTCAATAGGCACTCGTTCACTCACAGTTTGCAGCATTCTACGGGCTTTTTGTGGCGTGCCTACACCGATAGTGTCACCGAGCGATATTTCGTAACAGCCCATTTTGTAAAGGATTTCAGACACGCGTGCCACTTCACTGACCGCTATCTCACCT
Source organism: Shewanella sp. SP1S2-4 (assembly GCF_031932075.1). Lineage (NCBI taxonomy): Bacteria > Pseudomonadati > Pseudomonadota > Gammaproteobacteria > Alteromonadales > Shewanellaceae > Shewanella > Shewanella sp. SP1S2-4. The sequence goes on along the minus strand of NZ_JAUOET010000020.1, from coordinate 36,042 downwards.
TCGTAGGGGCAGCCGAGCACGCAGGACACATAGCCGCGCACCGGAATATTGTGCGCTTTTGCTAATTCCATCAAAGGGATAAAGCGTTCAATCGACTCTTCAATCGAGCAGTTGATATTGCGCTGACTAAAGCTTTGTGAGGCGGCGCCAAATATCGCTACTTCGGAAGCTTTTGCATCCAGTGCCAGTTCAAAGCCTTTGACGTTGGGCGTGAGCGCGCTATACACCACGCCGCTTTGACGCTGTATTTGCTTGAGCACATCGGCTGAATCGGCCATTTGTGGCACCCATTTAGGTGACACAAAACTGCCAGCTTCGATGCGCTTAAGCCCTGCATCTGCGAGCGATTCAATCAAGGCGATTTTAGCTGCCGTCGGCACGGCGACTTCGTTTTGTAGGCCGTCGCGCGCGCCCATCTCGAAGATACTAACCCTGTCTTTGGCGTCCGCTGCTTGGCTTAGATTGACTAACGACATCTTAGGCTTCCTTGGTCGCGGTTGGCTCGTCTGTCTCTAACGGCTCAACGTTAAGCAAGGTTGCGCCATCGGTCACTAGCTCGCCCGCCTTAAAGTAGAACTCACTGACTATGCCATCAAACGGCGCTTCTATGGTGTATTCCATCTTCATGGCTTCCATCACTAGCAAACCTTGGCCTGCTTTAACTTGTGCGCCGACATCGACTAAATGGGTCACTACCGTGCCGTTCATGGGTGCTTTTAACTTGTCAGCATTGCTGGCTTGTTCTTCGACCACGAGTGTTTGCACTGCTTTGAAGTGGTAACTACCAGAGGATAAAAACAGCGTAAAGTCATCACCTTGTGCGCTAACCGGCACTTTACTCTTATGGCCGTTGATTTCGGCGAGCAGTAAGTCTTGTTTCAGTTCACCGTTGAGCAACCAATCTTGACCGTGCAGTGGCAACTGATACATGCCGCCTAAATCGAGCATCACCAACTGCTGTAATTCATGGGCGTCATCGAGCAGGGCAATATTGTGTTGGCTGCAACTGTTGAGTCTAAAGCCGCTCACTTGACCCCAAGGTGAGTAAGGATCGGCGCTGTTGATCGCTTGCGCTTTGGCGGCTTCTTTACGGGCAAGTACTTGATACAGCGCGGCAAAGGCAAGCGCAGTGTCGGCTTCACTTGAAGCTGTACCAATTAAGGTGTCGCCATAACGGCCAATAAAGTCAGTGCTAAAGTCGGCATTGGCAAACGCTGGGTGCTCGGCAATGTTCGCCAAAAACTCAATGTTGTGCTTAAGACCGCTGATTTGATACGACTCTAAGGCATGCACTAAACGTTGCAGGGCGCGCGGGCGCGATTCATCCCAGACGATAAGCTTGGCAATCATAGGATCGTAGAAGTTACTGATCACATCGTTTTCACGAATACCCGAATCGATACGCACATATTTACTTTGCTCGGGTTCGCGCAAAAAGTTGAGCTTACCACTGGCGGGTAAAAACTCATTTTGTGGATCTTCGGCGTAAATACGCACTTCAAAGGAGTGGCCGTGAATACGCACTTCATCTTGCTTAAGAGGTAGTGGCTGACCGCTGGCGACCAGTAATTGCCATTTTACTAAATCTTGGCCAGTGACCATTTCGGTGACGGGATGCTCAACCTGCAGACGAGTGTTCATCTCCATGAAATAGAAGCTATTGTCCGTATCTAACAGAAACTCTACCGTCCCCGCGCCAACATAATCGATGGCTTTAGCTGCCGCGACGGCCGCATCACCCATTTGGGCGCGCAGTGCATCGCTTAAGCCTGGTGCTGGTGCCTCTTCGACCACTTTTTGGTGGCGACGTTGAATCGAGCAGTCGCGATCCGATAAGTAAATCGCGTTACCAAAGGTGTCGGCAAACACTTGTACTTCGACGTGGCGCGGCTGGCGTAAATAACGCTCCATCAATAACTTATCGTTACCAAAAGAAGAGGCCGCTTCACGGCGCGCCGAGTTAACGGCTTCCATGATTTCGCCTTCATTCTCGACAATACGCATGCCTTTACCGCCGCCACCATAAGCCGCTTTAATCAGCATAGGGAAGCCGATTTTCAGTGCCTCCGCTTTTAAGGTCGCATCGGTTTGGTCATCGCCGTGGTAACCGGGCACTAAGGGCACATTTGCCGCCGTCATAATAGATTTGGCGGCGCTTTTACTGCCCATGGCATCGATAGCATCGCTACCTGGGCCAACAAAGACGATGCCTGCGGCTTCACATTTACGGGCAAAGTTGGCGTTTTCAGATAAGAAACCGTACCCAGGGTGAATGGCTTGGGCGCCGGCTTTTTTGGCGATGTCGATAATCAAATCGCCCTTTAAATAGGAGTCTGCCGGCGCACTGCCGCCTAAATAGAAAGATTCGTCGGCCATGGCGACATGGCGTGCTTCCTTATCGGCATCGGAATATAGGGCAACGGTGCGAACGCCCATGGCATGGGCGGTTTTGATGATGCGACAGGCGATTTCACCGCGGTTAGCAATCAATAGCTTGGTAAACATTTGCTTGGTTAACATCAAAGGGCTCCTTGGGTATCACTTGGCTTTTGCGTGGGGGGAGTTGAGAGCGCTTGTTGCCAGTTAGGCAGACGTTTCTCAAAAAAGGCGTTTAAGCCTTCTTGGCCCTCGGTTGATACCCGAATGCGGGCGATACGCTCGCTAGTGTAATCAATGGTGTTTTGGTCTATCACGCCATCTTCAAGATGCGACAGCAGTGTTTTTACCCACGCCATGCCTTGCGGACTATTGGCCAGCAGCGCATCAATAATAGGCTTTGCGGCGGCGTCTAAGTCATCGCTGATCTCATGAATGACATTCAGCTTTAATGCGGTTTCTGCACTAAAACGTTCGGCCGTTAACATGTAGCGGCGCGATGCGCGGTTACCCATAGCGCGGGCAACGTAAGGGCTTATCACCGCAGGAATCAATCCGAGTTTCACTTCGCTCAAGCAAAAACTGGCGCGCGTCGTTGCGATAGCGATATCGCTGGCGCAAATCAGCCCCAGTGCGCCGCCAAAGGCTGCGCCTTGCACTAATGCAATGGTGGGCTTAGGAAAGGTATCTAAATCCTGCATCAGTTTTGCTAAGGCTTTGGCATCATTTAGATTTTGCTCAAAGTCCATTTTGGCTTGTTTGCGCATCCAATTGAGATCGGCGCCGGCGCTGAAGTTTTTGCCGTTTGCTTTGAGTACCAGTACTTGGCATTGCTTGTGCTCAGCAAAATAGCTAAGGACGCTAATCATCTCGCTAATCATCACTTCATCGAAGGCGTTGTGTACTTCTGCTCGGTCAAGAATAAGCTCGGCAACGCCGTTATTGAGCGCATAAGTGACGTGCTGCAAGTTGCTTAAATCCTTTGTGCCGCTAGTGCTGTTTAATCTGTCTGTCATTATTCTTTCCCCTATCTTATTGTGTGGCATATGTTTTTCACATGTGCCTTTACATACGGAACACACCAAAGCGGGTGTCTTCAATAGGGGCGTTTAACGCCGCCGATAGGGCAAGGCCGACCACATCACGGGTTTGCGCTGGGTCGATAATGCCGTCATCCCATAAACGGGCGCTGGCATGATACGGATGACCTTCTTTGTCGTACTGGGCGACAATCGGCGCTTTAAAGGCTTTTTCAGCTTCAGCCGACCATTCTTCACCTTTTCGGGCTAAACCGTCGCGGCGCACTGTGGCGAGTACGCCAGCCGCTTGCTCGCCACCCATCACAGAGATACGGGCGTTAGGCCACATCCACATCATGGTCGGTTCGAACGCGCGGCCACACATGCCGTAGTTACCCGCGCCGTAGCTGCCGCCGATAATTACAGTGAATTTAGGCACATTGGCGCAAGAAACCGCGGTCACCATTTTAGCGCCGTGTTTGGCTATGCCTTCGTGTTCGTACTTTTTACCCACCATAAAGCCGGTGATGTTTTGCAGGAACAGCAGCGGAATTTTGCGCTGGCAGCATAGTTCAATAAAGTGTGCGCCTTTTTGCGCCGACTCTGAGAACAGAATGCCGTTGTTGGCGACGATACCGACAGGGTAACCGTGAATACGGGCAAAACCGCACACTAAGGTTGCGCCGTAGTTGGCTTTAAACTCATCAAAATCAGAATCATCGACGATACGGGCGATCACTTCTTTGACATCAAAGGGCTTTTTAAGATCGGTGCCGACAATGCCGTACAGTTCGCTAATGTCAAATCTTGGCGGCTTGACTGGGCTCAGCAGTGATTTGATTTCTTTTTGATGATTAAGGCGTGATACCGCGCGGCGGGCAAGCTCCAGCGCGTGCTCATCGTTTTGCGCTAAATGGTCCGCCACGCCGGAAATTTTGGTGTGCACTTCGGCGCCGCCCAGTTCTTCGGCGCTAACTTCTTCGCCAGTGGCCGCTTTCACTAATGGCGGGCCCGCTAAGAAGATAGTGCCTTGATCTTTTACGATAATGGATTCATCCGCCATGGCGGGCACGTAGGCACCACCTGCGGTACATAAGCCCATGACCACAGCGATTTGTGGGATACCTTTGGCGGACATTTGCGCTTGGTTGTAAAAGATACGGCCGAAATGGTCGCGGTCTGGGAACACTTCATCTTGGCGGGGCAGGTTAGCGCCGCCCGAGTCGACTAAATAAATACAAGGCAAGTGACAACGGCTGGCAATATCTTGGGCACGAAGGTGTTTTTTGACGGTAATCGGGTAGTAAGTGCCGCCCTTAACTGTAGCGTCGTTGGCGATGATCATGCATTCCACGCCACTCACACGGCCGATACCGGCAATAATGCCCGCTGCGGGCACTTCTTCGTCGTAGACTTCAAACGCCGCAAATTGCGACAGTTCTAAAAAGGGTGAACCTGCATCGAGCAGCTTTTCAACCCGTTGACGAGGCAGTAATTTACCACGGGACAAATGGCGCTCCAGCGCCACAGGGCCGCCACCGAGTTCGATTTTATTGAGTTTAGTTTTAAGATCGGCCACTAGGGCGGCCATATCGTCGGATTTTGCTTTAAATTCATCGCTACGGGCGTTGATACGACTGCTAATTTGCGTCACTTTGATTGTCCTTATAAAGCGGAAACTCGGTATCACCTTGCTCGAATGGGTGGCGCAAACTGTAAATTACAGTGCAGTGCTACCCATTCACTTGTGAGAGATTATTGGAACTCGCGTTATTTCGACTCATTGAACAGTTCGCGGCCAATCAGCATGCGGCGAATTTCTGAGGTGCCTGCGCCGATTTCATACAGCTTGGCATCACGCAGTAAGCGGCCGGTGGCGTATTCGTTAACATAACCATTGCCGCCGAGTAGTTGGATTGCATCCAGTGCCATTTTTGTTGCTAATTCAGCGCTATACAGAATCGCACCTGCGGCGTCTTTACGGGTGGTTTCACCGCGGTCACAGGATTTTGCTACGGCATATACGTAGGATTTGGCGGCATTCATGCCGGTGTACATATCGGCTAACTTGCCTTGTACCAGTTGGAATTCACCAATCGATTTGCCAAATTGTTCGCGCTCGTGGATGTAAGGTACAACGATATCCATGCAGGCGTTCATGATCCCCAGCGGGCCGCCAGATAGCACGACGCGCTCGTAATCTAAGCCGCTCATCAGCACTTTAACGCCGTTGTTGAGGCCACCTAAAATGTTTTCTTCTGGCACTTCCACATCTTCAAACACTAATTCGCAGGTGTTAGAGCCGCGCATGCCGAGTTTGTCGAGTTTTTGTGCTTGGCTGAAACCTTTCGAATCACGCTCAACGATAAAGGCGGTAATACCGTGTGCACCTTTGGTTAAGTCGGTTTTAGCGTAAATCACATAGGTGTGCGCATCGGGACCGTTGGTGATCCACATCTTGTTACCGTTTAAGATGAAACGGTCGCCTTCTTTACGGGCGTGTAACTTCATTGATACTACGTCAGAACCTGCGTTTGGCTCACTCATGGCGAGTGCGCCAATATGTTCACCGCTCACCAGTTTTGGCAGATACTTGGCTTTTTGCGCGGCATTACCGTTACGGTTGATTTGATTCACACACAGGTTTGAGTGGGCGCCGTAGCTTAGGCCGATAGAGGCCGATGCGCGGGAGATTTCTTCCATCGCCACGACGTGGGCAAGGTAGCCCATGTTCGCGCCGCCGAATTCTTCAGCTACGGTCACGCCGAGCAGTCCCATACTCCCCAGCACAGGCCAAAGTTCATTGGGAAAGGCGTTGTCGTGGTCCACTTTCGCGGCAATCGGGGCGATTTCGTGAGTGGCAAAATCTTGCACCGCATCGCGCAGCATGTCGACGTCTTCGCCTAGGCCAAAATTCAGACTTGTATAGAGAGAGTTCATTGCTTGTGTCCTTTCAGATGTTCTAATTTCAGATGATTAAACTCTGATGTTTAAATTTATAGTTTTTATGATTTTTAGGTGCTTGAGTCTTTTAAATCTTGTACTTAATCCTAGTGCTAACATCCTGCGTCTTGAGATGCGCTAGTCAATCATATTGACTTGATCTTGTTGTCACTGGGATTTAGGCTTTTGCCGTTTTGTTATCTTCTAAGGCTAAGCGGCATTGCTGCTCGGCGGAATTGAGTTCCATCAACACCACTTTAATGTCGTCCATTTGCTGCTGTAGGGCGGATTTCTTTTCTTCCACTAGCGCCAGCATGGTATTGAGCTGTGAGGTGCTGCTCTTGTCGGCATCGTATAATTCGAACAGGCGACGGGTTTCTGCCAACGAAAAGCCCAAGCGTTTACCGCGAAGAATGAGCTTGAGGCGCACTCTGTCTTTGAGGCTATAAATACGGGTTTGGCCGCGGCGTTTAGGCTTAAGTAAACCTTGGTCTTCGTAAAAACGAATACTACGAGTAGTGATATCAAACTCTTTTGAGAGATCACTGATCGAGTAAGTCGTTTGTGGTGTGTTCGTTGCGCTCATTCATGCACCCTAAATAATCAGTTTTAAGCAAGATATATGAAGTTTACGTAAAGGTAAAGATTTTGGCTTTTATTCTGTTGGCAAAAAAGTGTCAATCCCAATTGCCATCAGCCTGTGCAGCGAGATTAAAACGAGTGCTTTAAATTAATGTTCTCGCATAAAACCACATATCTTTTCTGGTTATAGGCTAACGTCTAATAGTGAGCTTGAGGCCCCCCTGTTAATAATGGTTGTTGGAAGGGGTAGTTATTGCGGCTGACGATTTTAGCCGCAGTCCTGATTGGAGGACATATGTTGACCGAACAGCAAAATGCATCTGTAGCGCAAGCCGCAAATCAAAAACAGAACCAACAAAAACATCAAGCGTTGCACCAAGCATCCTTGCTTAATAAAGCCGAATTCTGGGGAGAAGCGGCGAAGACGCTCGATTGGATTAAGCCGGCGCACACTGTGCTCGATGAATCGCAGGCGCCGTTTTATCACTGGTTCGCCGATGGTGAGATGAACACTTGTTACAACGCCGTCGACCGCCATGTGTTGGCCGGACGCGGTGACCAAGTGGCGATCCAGTACGTGAGCCCAGTAACGGACACTGAATACGGCATTAGCTACGCGGAGCTACAGGCTCAAGTGAGCCGACTCGCGGGCTTTATGCAATCTATTGGTATAGGGAAGGGCGACCGTGTGGTGATTTATATGCCTATGGTGCCGGAAACCGCTTTCGCTATGTTGGCCTGTGCCCGCATAGGTGCGATTCATTCTGTGGTCTTTGGTGGCTTTGCCGCCAATGAACTCGCGACTCGGATTAACGATGCCAAACCTAAATTGGTACTGTCGGCATCCTGCGGAATTGAGCCTTCGGGCGTGATTCCTTATAAGCCTTTACTAGACAAAGCATTGGAACATGCTGTTCATCAGGTGGAGCATTGCCTGATTTTAAATCGCTGCCAGTATCAAGCCGATTTGCAGGATGGCCGTGACTTAGATTGGCAAGCCGCGTTATCGACTGCACCTAAGGCCGATTGTGTTTCTCTTAATGCTACAGATCCCTTGTATGTGCTTTATACCTCAGGCACCACGGGTCAGCCTAAAGGTGTGGTGCGCGATAATGGCGGCCATGCAGTGGCACTGGCTTGGTCGATGCAACATATTTACGATATTCAAGCGGGCGATGTGTTTTGGGCCGCGTCCGATGTGGGCTGGGTTGTGGGTCATTCTTACATTGTGTATGGACCGCTGCTGGTGGGTGCTACAACCTTAATGTATGAAGGCAAACCTGTTGGTACGCCCGATCCCGGTGCTTTTTGGCGTACGATTGCCAAATATAAAGTCAAAAGTTTTTTCACCGCGCCGACGGCCATTCGCGCAATCAAGCGTGAAGATCCTGATGGTGAGTATCTACAAGGTGTTGATTTAGCTTGTCTTAAAAACGTGTTTTTAGCAGGTGAACGTTGCGATCCCGACACTTTAGTTTGGGCACACACTAAACTCGCTAAACCTGTTATCGATCACTGGTGGCAAACCGAAACGGGTTGGCCAGTTGCGGCAAATTTGATGGGCACAGCGCCCGTCGCCATTAAGCCGGGCTCACCCGCTTTACCTGTGCCTGGTTATGCGGTTGAAGTAGTGGATGAATTGGGTGAGCAAGTTGCGCCCAATACCTCGGGGAATGTGGTGATTAAATTGCCTCTGCCGCCGGGAACCTTAACTACATTGTGGCAAAATGATCAACGCTATCAAGATAGTTACTTGTCTATGTATCCAGGTTATTACTTAACTGGCGATGCGGGTTATACCGATGAAGATGGTTATCTCTACATTATGAGTCGTATCGATGACATCATAAATGTAGCAGGACACAGGCTATCGACCGGACGTTTTGAAGAAGTATTGTGTCAACACCCTGATGTGGCCGAAGCGGCTGTGATTGGGGTGGATGACCAGCTTAAAGGTCAAGTTCCCCTCGGATTAGTGGTACTCAAGAAAGGCGTGACGATCAGCGATGAAGAGCTGCATAAACAGTTAATTACGCTGGTACGCCAAGAAATTGGTCCTGTCGCCTCCTTTAGGTTAGTGAGTGCGATTCAAAAATTGCCTAAAACGCGCTCAGGGAAGATTCTACGCGGTACTATGCGAAAAATTGCCGATAATCAGCAATATACTGCACCTGCGACCATAGAAGATCCACAGACTTTAGATCTAGTACGCACCGCACTCACTCGCATGGGTTATGCCGATGCCTTAATCTAAGCTTGCGTTTAGTGAATGGGGATTTCATGTTGGAAATTCCCACTCTAAAAATCGCTTGCTGTTGCGAATTGAAACAAATATCCCCGCTAAATTTGAGCAATAGTCCATTATGATTTGCTATTCTTGCCGCGTATTTATTGAATGTTTTTGCTACTCAATTGCATTATTTTGAGTTGTTTATATGCGGGAATTGAGCATTAGCAATTGTTTAATTCATTCAACTAAAATCACCACTAGAAGCAGTGTGTATCTATGGATATTTTAGATACACATCACTGACTACTTTATATTCTCACCGGCTTAGGGACGACCCTAAACATGCCTTAATTTGGTAGGGGACGACCCCTAATTAGGAGTTCACTATGAGTTGGTTCTTATTAGTCCTTGCGGGTTTATTCGAAATTGGTTGGGCCATAGGGCTTAAATATACCGAAGGTTTTACACGTTTGTGGCCAAGTATCTTTACAGTGGCGTCGATGGCCGTGAGTGTGTTGCTACTAGGACTCGCGGTTAAGCAACTGCCTATCGGTACGGCTTACGGCGTGTGGGTCGGCATTGGCGCTATGGGCACAGCTATCGCGGGAATTATCCTGTTAGGAGAAGGAGTTAGCTTACTTAAGATTGCCAGTTTGATACTGATATTACTGGGCGTTTTAGGGCTTAAACTCGCAAACTAAGTTGTCGATAAACGTGCCAATACAAGTATCACTTGGGCTAAGTCCTAACTAACCCGTTTCGCAATACGGGATTGGCAATCTCACTGTAATCGAGATTGCCAATCGTATGCATCGCCTTTTCTCTCTGGTAATTAAGTTACAAAGATCGGTATAATTACCCCTCAAAATTGGTTAGCTCTAACCTCTGTGACCCGTGGGAATTATATAATGCAAAACCACAGCAATCTTAATGATATCGGCGTAATTGGCCTTGGCGTTATGGGTAAAAACCTCGCGCTAAACATCGCGGATAACCAATATCACGTCAGCGCATTTGACCTCGATCCTGTTAAAGTTAATGGTGTTATACAGCAAGAAAAACAGGAACGCGCTGGACTCGAACCTCGCATTCTTGGCTGTGCTAATCTTACCGAAATGTTAGCCAGTCTCACAAAACCCCGCATTCTTGTGCTTTCTGTTCCCGCGGGCGCACCCGTCGATGGTGTCTGTAGTGCTTTGATTTCTGCCGGAATTGAGTCCGATGATATCGTTATCGATACCGGTAACAGCCTATGGACTGACACTGTTGAGCGTGAAGCGCGCTACAAAGGTCAGTTTGTATTTTTCAGCTCTGCGGTTTCGGGCGGTGAAGTCGGTGCGCGTTTCGGTCCATCACTTATGCCAAGCGGCGATATCGATGCATGGCATCACGTTGCACCTATTTGGAAAGCCATTGCCGCTAAGGTTGATTCAAGTACAGGTTTACCCATAGAGCGCTTTGAGCCGGGTAATCCAGTGACAGAAGGCGAGCCATGCACGACTTATATTGGTCCTGCGGGTTCTGGCCATTACGTGAAGATGGTGCACAACGGTATTGAATACGCTGATATGCAGTTGATTTGCGAAGCCTATCAAATGCTGCATGACGGTTTAGGCATGAGCGCTGCAGAAGTGGGCGATGTGTTTGAACACTGGAACAAAGGCAGCTTAAACAGCTATTTGATGGGGATCAGTGCCGAAGTCTTAAAACAGGCCGATCCATTAACGGGTAAACCGTTGGTGGAAATGATCTTAGATAAAGCGGGCCAAAAAGGCACGGGTTTGTGGACGGCCGTGAGCAGTTTACAAATTGGTTGTCCGGCACCGACGATTGCTGAAGCTGTATATGCTCGCGCCGTAAGTACCCAAAAATCCTTACGTTTACAACTTAGCCAGAAATTGGCTGGGCCAAATGCACCTGCTATCGATGATGCGCAAAAAGCGCAGTTGATTGAAGCCCTTGAAAGTGCATTATATTGCGCGAAAGTGTGTTGTTACGCGCAAGGCTTCCAGTTGATGGCAATGACGGCCCATGAGCAAAAATGGCAGTTAAACTTTGCTGAAATTGCAAAAATTTGGCGTGCGGGTTGTATTATTCGCGCGACGTTCTTGCAATCAATCACTCAAGCCTATGAAGACAATGCCGATCTTAGCAATCTGTTGATGGCAGACAGTTTTGCGTCAGCTTTATCTGAAAAGCAAGGCCTATGGCGCACTGCGGTAGCGACTGCGGTAATGCAAGGTATTCCAGCGCCGTGTATTAGCTCAGCACTGGCATATTACGACAGTTACCGCTGCGAAACATTACCAGCGAACTTGCTCCAAGGTCAGCGTGACTTTTTCGGCTCTCATACCTTTGAGCGTATCGATACGCCAGCTGGCGAGAAATATCACTTAGATTGGAGCGCCAAAGAGCGCACTTTAGCTAAGGTTTAATCTAAGGTTCTGCCCGCTATCAAAATGAAAAACGCCCCCTTGATAAGGGGCGTTTTTGTTTATGGTCGATGATTATATAACGGCTTATGAATTTTTGACTTCAATTCATTTTAAGTCACTAAGCTAAATCTTAAGCTTGAATTCCTAAGCATTCAGCTCAGATGAAAAGGCGATCAGCTTTTGCCAGAGTGCTTGGGCGACAGGGCCCAAAGGTGAGTGGGGTTTTCGCATCACATAGTAATCGAGTTGAATGTTGTTTTGTCTTTCGCGTAGTTCCAATGCAATCAATACACCTTGTTTGAGTGAATCTTCAATCATATAGTGCGGCAGCTTGCCCCAGCCCATACCACTTTGAATAAGCATTTTCTTGGTATAAAAATCATTAACATACCAACGTCGTTGCCCCGCTTGTACCCCAAACTCAATATTCGCAGTGCCTGAGCCCGTATCTTGGATCACGATTTGATATTCGTTAACGAGCTCTCGTGCGTAGCTCAGTGTCGGATGACGCTCAAGCATGCGCGGCGCGGCGACATCGAGCAGGCTACCGGAAAATAGATAGGCTAATTCTAAATGACTCGAGCGTATGGGCTCAATTCCGCCCGCGGAGATGATGATTTCGGCTTTATCTTGATTCAGCGCTTCGAGCGCACCAGTTAAAAATTCTTGTTTGAGAATGATTTGGGTGTAGGGGAACTCATTTTGAGTCAGTTCTAAAATCGGTAGAATTCGAGCGAGATTGAAAGAGGCTTCAAAAGCTAAGGTGATACTCGCTTCGTTGCCTTTGGCTAAATGTTTCGCCACTTGCTTCATTTCCTGCGCTTCATTCAGCACCCGCTGGGTATGTTGCAGCAGTTTTCGGCCTTGCTCTGTGATAGCGAGTCGATAACCTTCACGGTTAAATAAGATGAGATCGAGTTGAGATTCTAACTGTTTGATACTTTGACTAATGGCGGGTTGAGTTTTATGTAGCTTGTCACTGGCGGCTTTGAGTGAGCCCGCCTCAGCCACGGTTTTAAACATCAGCAGTTGGTCTAAGGTCACTGGGATTGCTCGCAAGTCATAAATTATTAGTTTATGAGATATTAGATTTTATTCCATATTTATCTTTTATCGGCTCATAATCTACTCCATTCTCGCTCGTCGTCTGCGCATTTATGCCCAAGACTGACGGCAATATTAAGATCAATGGGGTGTGTGCGATGCGATTTTTAAACTTATGTGGTGCTAAGGGCTCAAGTATCAATAGCTTAGTTGCTGAGGCCGATTCGCAGAAGCTATTCCTTTGTGCCAATACACTCAATCGCGCCGCCGCAACCGTCACACTGGCGATGAGCATAGTGTTTTTTATCTCGGGATTTGCCAAGTTATTTGGCGTGCCTATGTTCCATGTTCCGTTTACTTTGATGAATCTTCCCACCGGATTTGGCTATTTTATTGGTTTGATGGAAGTGATTGGCGCCCTTGGATTGTGTCTACGTGACTACCGAGTGCTATCGGCGAGCGGTTTGCTGGCGATTATGATGGGGGCGATTTATTTCCACTTTAACTATGAAGCGGCGATTAATGCACTGCCTGCATTGAGTTTATCGGCTGGACTCTTTCTAGTTATCAAACTGGATGAAATTATTGAGCGTTTAGTGCAATTTCAGCGGCAGTTGGCGCTAAGTCGCTCCGCATTTTAAGTGATAAAAATAGAGTCTGAAGTCAGTCGTACCGATATAAGTTAATCAACAAGAGAAAGCCATGATGCAAGTTAAAGCGAGTCGTATGCCTGTGCTATTTGTGCCCCACGGTGGTGGTCCAATGCCTTTGCTAAATGATGCCAATCATAAAGAGTTGTGTGCTTTTATAACCTCAGTGACCGCGCCCATTGAAACCCCTAAGGCGATTGTGCTGATCACCGCCCATTGGGAAGAATCTGTGGTGACCTTGTCGAGTAGCCCTAAGCCCGGCATTTTATATGACTACTATGGTTTTCCACCCGAAGCGTATCAGCTGACATATCCTGCACCGGGTGAGCCAGAATTAGCGGCGCAGATTGCGAATATGCTCGCGGATAAAGGTATCGCCGCCCGCTTAGATAGCGAACGCGCATTTGATCACGGTACCTTTGTACCACTTAAGTTGATGTATCCCGAGGCGAATATTCCCGTAGTACAAATGTCGTTAGTCCACAGTCTCGATCCTGAAACCCATATAGCGATTGGCGAAGCCTTAGCGCCGCTGCGGGATCAAGGGGTATTGATTGTGGGCTCAGGGATGTCGTTTCACAATATGCGGGCGTTTTTTTCAAGCGATCCCACGGTCCAAAGTCGCAGCGCAGAGTTTGACTATTGGCTGACGCAAACATTAACCGCAAGCGTGAACACTGCCGAGACCAAAACAGCACTGACTCACTGGCAAGCGGCTCCTGAGGCGCGGTTTAGTCATCCGCGGGAAGAACATTTATTGCCTCTGCATGTGTGTTTCGGTGCTGGACACAGTGATTCATCCCAAGCGCTACGTAACTTTAACGGCATTTTATTAAATACACTGATCTCAGGCTATATATGGCAATAATCTGGCAGTAATCTGGCAATAGTCTGATGTTGGATTGCCGTGGTCGAACATGACAGTAAACCTAAGGCTAAGCATATTTAGCCAATAAAAAAGGTTCGTATCCTCGACAGATACGAACCTTTGTTGTATTCAGGATTAAGCTGCGGCTGCTTGTAGCGACCAGTTGCATTAGCCTAGCGGCTTTACTCTTATGCGGTAAACACTAAACCCACGCTAAACAAGGTACTGAAAATCATCGTTAACTTAGCCGTGCGGCCGAGTAACGGATTTAACGCTTCACCAGACACCGCATAGAAATCGCTGCTGAGTTTACGGGCGATAAGCAGTGACAACCCCGCGAGCAATACTGGTAACCCAGGTAAAATACCCAGTAGAAAGCCTGCAATCACTAAGCCGAAGGGCAGGTAAATCAGCGCTTGATATAACACTTTTGATTGTGCTTCGCCGATACGTACTGCCAGAGTGTGTTTGCCAGCTTGGGTGTCGGTACGAATATCGCGGGTGTTATTCACCAGCATGATAGCCGCATTGAACAGCCCAATGGCGCAGCCTAATAACCAAGCATTGATTGTTGTATCGCCCGCCTGCAGATAATAACTCCCCACGACGGCGACTAATCCGAAAAAGATAAAGGCCGCGACTTCGCCCAGCCCATGGGAAGCGAGGGGGTAGGGGCCACCACTGTAACCGAGTGCACCTAAAATGGCGGCCGCGGCGAGAATCGCGATAGGCCAGCCTCCGTGCCAAATTAAATAGGAACCCACTGCAAGCGCCATTAATAGGCAAAATATCATGGCATTGCGGACGCTCGTTGGTGGAATTAAACCACTTTGCGTCACGCGAACGGGTCCTAAGCGTTCGGCCGTGTCTATGCCGTTTTTAAAGTCAAAATAGTCGTTAGCGAGATTGACGGCAATTTGTAATAGCACAGCGCACAGCATAGAAGTGGCAGCGATTAACCAGCTGTAACTCTCAAGATGCAGGGCGAGAATATTGCCTATCAATAGGGGACCTATGGCCGCGGGTAGCGTACGGGGTCTTATAGCTAAAATCCAAGGATTCATGGCGTCCAGTCGTTATTGGTAAATGGGAATGGTATCGAACAAGGGCTCAATTAGCGCATAGCATAACAAGATTTAACACGAAAGTGAGCACTATCTAATAAACGCATTTAACAGAGTTTGAATTGGCGCACATATGTTCACTGATGTAGGCGGAGATTTGTCGTCAAGCTCAAAGAAAATCAAAAAAGTCTGTGTTTCTATAGCGGATGTTGTTGGAGACGCTGCACCGCCCAAGACATAGGCGTAACGCTAAATCCTATGTTCAACTGGAGATACCACAGGTGCGAGTCGCCTTATGCGGGTTGTTTTTGTGCATTCATTGGCTGCGTTTTGCCGCTACTGTCATGCCGATAAGGATACATTTGGATGCGTTTCGATAATAAGGTGGCGTTAGTCACTGGGGCGGGAGCTGGGCTAGGTCGAGCCTATGCCATCATGTTGGCTGAGCGGGGCGCGAAAGTGGTGCTCGTTGATCAGCCGTTATCGTCATCCGAGTCTATTTCTACCGACAGCGCTCAAACAATGCCGGCCAACTTAGCATTGATGCAAACCTACTGCAGCATTATTAAACTCGGCGGTGACTGTCTCTACTTTGTGCTTGATGTTAGCCAGCGGGATGAAGTAAACCGCATGGTCGAAGAGGTGATCCTACGTTGGCATCGCATTGATATCTTGATTAATAACGCGGGGGTCTACGGTGCTTGTCCGTTCGAACACATTAAGCTTGAGCAGTGGCAACGGCAATTGGATGTCGATCTCAATGGCAGTTTTTATCTGACGCAAGCCGTTTGGCCCTATATGCAACAACAGGATTATGGTCGGATCATGATGACGACGGGAGCTTCGGCCTTATTTGGTGATTTGCATCAAGTCGGTTTCAGCGCGAGTAAAATGGCGCTGGTGGGCATGGTGAATTGCTTATCGATAGAAGGAGAAATTCATAATATTCGCGTCAATAGTTTATGCCCACAGGCCGTCACAGCGATGACAGCCAAACATTTAGCAAGTGCGATTCAGCCGTTATTTTCCTTTGAGTCATTAACCGCCACGACGGCTTTTTTGGTGAGTGAACAGGCGCCCAATGGTCAACACTTACTCGCAGGTGCGGGCAGTGTCAGCCATGGCATGTTTGTTGAGTTTCAGCCTATGTATTTTAATGAGGGGCTTTTTACGCCAGATAATCTCGCGCAGCAGTGGCCTCAGTTACACCAATCCTTTCCTGTTACTTTGCACTCCAGTGGTGAGGATAAAGTCTTGTCTTGGTCTCAGTTAAGTGCGCTAGAACACCATATTAAAATTGACTGATGAGTGACACTGTTACCCATAACTCAGCCCATGACCTCTGTTATTAAACCGCGTTAACGGATCAAGTAAAACCCTTCACAATACGCAGATGACACCCGCACTGAACTTGAGTCAAGCCTCGTTTAAATCCTGTATAGTGGGAGTGATGATTTCATTGTGAATAATCGATAGAAGACTGGTCAGCTTAAGGCGAACTGAGTTACCCTTTAGCATTAATGGCTAATTATGCAGTAGGATCCCATGAGTCAGGTATTAGACGATCTTTTATCATTACTTTCCCTTGAGCAAATTGAAATCGGCCTCTTTCGTGGTCAGAGCCAAGATCTGGGATTTGGGCATGTGTTTGGTGGTCAAGTGATGGGGCAAGCGCTGAGCGCCGCTAAACAAACCGTCCCAGTTGAGCGTAAGGTCCACTCATTACACTCTTACTTTTTACGTGCAGGTGACGAGAAGTTACCGATTGTGTATGAAGTCGAAAATATGCGAGATGGCGGCAGTTTTAGTGCGCGCCGCGTGAGTGCAATTCAAAAAGGTCGACCGATTTTCCACATGACCTGTTCCTTCCAAGAACCGGAAGAAGGATTTAGTCATCAAGCGATGATGCCGCAAGTACCTGGACCTGAAGGTTTATTGAATCAGCAGGAATTAGCGCTGACGATGCGGGATAAAGTGCCGCCGAGTATACTCGAAAAGTTTATGGCCGATGCGCCCATTGAGATGCGACTGGTTAATCCATTACATCCCTTTGCGCCCAAAGAAACCGAGCCGTACCGTCATGTGTGGATGAGGGCCAATGGTCCCATGCCAAATGACGCCCATATTCATGAATATTTACTCGCCTATGCCTCGGACTTTAACTTTCTGGTGACAGCGGCTCAGCCCCACGGCGTGTCGTTTTTAAGTCCTGGAGTGCGCATGGCTACTATAGATCATGCGATGTGGTTCCATCGTCCGATTAATATGGGAGAGTGGTTGCTTTATAGTATTGATAGCCCCAATGCCAGCGGTGGCAGAGGTTATGTCAGAGGGCAGTTTTTCAATCAACAAGGCGAGTTAGTGGCTTCTTCTACCCAAGAAGGTCTGATCCGCATGGTAAAAGGACGTTAGTATGTTGCTTAAGATAAGGTCGTTTGTATTAGTCTCGCTCATGGCTATTCTGCTCAATGGCTGCGTGACGGTTAAACCTGAACCCCCAATTATTATCAATGGCGCAGCGGGTTATTTAGAGAAGATCCCTTTGCCTCAAGGTTGCCAAATCACGATTGCTATCATTGATTTGAATACACCGGGTGTTATCGTTGCACAGAAAACCTTTAACATCGCCAGAGCGCCAGTGCCGTTTAAATTTACGTTGCCCGCCAAATCGATCGATAAGAGTATTCAATATGGTGTTGTGGCAATGATCAAATTCCAAGACCAAGTGATCTTCCAAACCTATGACAGGTTCCCTGTCGTCAATAATGATAAGTTCACAACAGAAGTATTAATGAAGGCGGTTATGGCTAATTAACCACGCTTAATTATCGGCCCATA
The DNA here is from genome assembly GCF_031932075.1 of Shewanella sp. SP1S2-4. Classification (NCBI taxonomy): domain Bacteria; kingdom Pseudomonadati; phylum Pseudomonadota; class Gammaproteobacteria; order Alteromonadales; family Shewanellaceae; genus Shewanella; species Shewanella sp. SP1S2-4. The sequence goes on along the minus strand of NZ_JAUOET010000020.1, from coordinate 17,993 downwards.
TCGGTTTTGGATTGATAAAGATGTAGCCCTTTCAATTTATATTGCAAGGGCTTTTTAATGGTTAATATTTGAACTTGCATGCTGTGTCTGTGACATAAGATAGGGTTTTTCTTTATATAGAACTAAGAATATTAATGCATATGTCAGTATTTATTTATAAAAGTGGGCCATGTGGGCAAATGGTACTTGCGCTAAATTGTTTTAAAATTGATTATTATTTGTTTGTTTTTTGTTAATTATTTTGGTTGCTTTTGTTTGTTGTTGTAACTGTTTTTTTGAGGGCGCCAATATTTTTACGGTAACACGTTCCGTTTGTGTTTACATTAACTAGGTGATTAATTCTTGATTTCAAGTATTTAATTGTATTGATTATTTTGTTTTCCAGTAACTTTATATATTAGTCTGGTCTTACAGTCTATCCGACTCACTAAACAAACTATTTAGCTTTTTTATCATAAATGGACCCTGACAAATGATTTACTGGGCTACGTTCTGTTAACTTGGTGTTTTAATTTGTGTCTGCGCGTGTTACAAATTGTAGCGATAAAACTCAGTGATCATCATCACAGTAAATTGAATGGTTATTCATAAAAAATGTCAGTTACAGGTGACGTTCTTGGTTGTTGCAATGTTTTCAAGCCACCAACCTGAGTTTTATAAATCATACAACTTATAAGAATTAGGGAAGTCACAATGAAAACTAAAATAGCACTAGCAGTGTCTATGGCGCTGTTATCGTCGGCGGCAAATGCGCAAACAGTTTTATCACCCACTGGTGAAACACTTCAGTTAGATATTCCAAGTGAACTACAAGCAATGTCATTACGCGGTAATGCTGCCGGGGCTGAAGTTAAGTTTGTACCAGAAGCAGATTTAGGTGAGGGTGAATATACTTATATCGTTCGTTTACGCGATAGTTCGGTTGCTAATTACCAAGGAACTATTCCAGGATTGAAAGCGACTAGTTCACAAAGAGTGCAGGTAAACGGTACTTCAAAAGTTGCTGTGAACGGTAAACTTGATGCTTCTAAAGCTGAAGTCAAAAGTTATGTTAGTTATTTGAAAGTAAAACAGAACCGATTTTTAGCTAACGCAAGTGCGGCTATTGGCACCAATCTGCAGCCATTAACGACCTATCAGTATGCGTTAAACGGTATGGCAGTTCGCATGACTCAAGCTCAAGCGAAGAAAATGGCTGAGTTACCTGAGGTTGCGTTTGTTGAGCGCGAGCGCATGGAACAAATGGAAACTGATGTCAGTCAAGCGCTTATCGGTTCGCCAAATGTATGGGATGGCAGTGCAACGGGCACTAAAGCCATGGGTGAAGGTGTGATTGTCGGTATCATCGACTCAGGTATTAACTCTGACCATGCTTCATTTGCGGATGTTGGCCAAGATGGTTATGACCACACTAACCCATTAGGTCAAGGCATCTATATTGGTGACTGTAAAACTGACTTCGCCAGCATGTGTAACGACAAACTGATCGGTGTCCGTAGCTATCCAGAAATCACCAATAACTTTGATGACGTAAAAGTGTATGGTGACACCCCTCCGGCAAAAAATGGTGAGGATTACGGCGGACACGGTTCGCACGTTGCCAGTACAGCAGCGGGTAACATTTTAGTGAATGTCCCTTATGTGCAAGGTGAAACCGGTAAGTTAGAAGGTGATGGTATTGCGACGGGTCTTGAATTTGCGCAAATCTCAGGTGTTGCACCACATGCAAACATCATTGCCTATCAAATCTGTAATCCGGGTAATGCGGGCGACACTTATTCTGGCTGCCCGACCGCACCTATTTTAAAAGCGTTAGACGATGCAATCAAAGATGGCGTCGATGTGATTAACTTTTCAATCAGCGGTGGTGGAAATCCGTGGAATAGTGCAACAGAGCAAGGTTTCTTAGCTGCACGTAATGCGGGTATTTTTGCTGCCGTTGCTGCGGGTAACACACGTGCCGCGACAAATACTAGCCCTGCTATTAATCAAACGCCTTACTCTACACCTAAAAATGCACCTTGGTATACGTCAGTTGCTAATTCGACTCACAATCGTGACATAGTACGTGCCGTTGAATTTAATGGTAAAAACTACAATTACACTGCGGGATCGGGTCCAGTTCAAACTGAAGTGCTCAAAGGTGTGCCTGTTTATGCTGGTACAATTGATGCGGCTAATTTTGAAGCCTGTAAACCATTTGCCGCCGATGCTTTTAAAGATAAGATCGCTGTTTTAAGACGCGGCGGTTGTTCATTCGATATTAAAGTGGCAGCGGCGATGAAAGCTGGCGCTAAGGGTGTGATTGTTTTCAATAGAGATGGTGAAAATAATGCGCGCCTGACCATGTCTGGGCTAGATAAATTGGATATTCCAGCGGTATTTATTGGCGATATCGATGGCTTAGAACTGATTGCTGCTATGGCGGCAAATCCAGCGCTTGAAATCACGCTGTCTCCAACCCCTAAAGTCATCAGTAAAGAAGCGGATATTTTAGCTGCCAGCTCCTTGATTGGACCTAACCTGACTAACGATGTACTCGTGCCTTATGTTGCTGCACCGGGTAGTGATATCTACGCTGCTTATTCAGATCAACAGTTTGGCCATGATAAGACTGGGACTGATCCTGCTGATTTCACTTTGATGTCAGGTACTTCAATGGCGAGTCCTCATGTTGCCGGTGCTGGCGCGTTACTTAAATCGCTGCATAAAGATTGGACCCCAGATAACATTCGTTCTGCGTTAATGATGACAGCAACGACAGCCCAAGCCATGAAAAAAGCCGATGGTAAAACCGTTGCAGATCCGTTTGACGTAGGCGCAGGCCGTATTCGTGTGGATTTAGCGGCAAAATCTGGCTTAGTGATGGATGAAAGTGCCTTAAACTACGAGATTGCTAACCCTACAACAGGTGGCGATCCACGTAAGCTAAACATTCCAAGCATGGCTGATTCACGTTGTATCGATACTTGTACTTGGACACGTACTGTCACTGCAACGGCTGACGGTAGCTGGACTGCAAAAGGTGTTTCCGCAACCGATAAGTTCGCGTTAACTGTGACGCCAGAAAGCTTCAACCTGAAAAAAGGTGAGAGCCAAACTATCACAGTGACTGCTGATGTGACTGACGTGGGTGCAAGTTGGGGCTTTGGTAACTTAGTATTAGCTTCGGAAGCCTTCCCAACGGCTAACATGCCGATCGTGGCTAAGATTGCTAAACGCGACTTACCTGCGGTTGTTAATGTTTCAGCCTCACGTGATGCCGATGAGCGCAATTTAGCTCACTTAAAAGCGATTGATCTACCGGGTGTTGCGGCTACAGTGACTGAACTTAAGTTAAGCGCTACTTATGAATCAAGTGTGAAACAGGATTCAAATACCGATAGTGCATTTGATGATTTAGCCGATGGCGTAAAAGTATTTAGCTTTAACGTTGAAGACAAAGCGTTATATTTCAATGCATCAATCGGTAATACCACCTCTCCTGACTTAGACATGTTTGTGATACTCGATAAGAAAGATGGTAGTAAGCTTTCTATCGCGGCATCTTCTGCGTTTGGTGGTTCAAAAGAAAGTGTGTCTATTAAGAACCCAGTGAAAGGTGAGTATATCGTCGTGATACAAAACTATCAGGCATCTGCAGCCGATGCGGATGATGCTTTTAGTTTGAAACAAGTGACCTTATACGATGAAGCGGGTGATAACTTAACGGCAAATCTTACCGGTGATCATAAAGATTTCAACGTCAACTTAGCGTGGAAACAAGCGATGTTAGTGGGCGATGCAGGCTTGGCAATGCTGACTCTGACCACTACTGATGACAAAGTCGCACCGGTTAAAATTCCAGTTATATTTGAGCGCGTCAGTGATGATGTTTTACCGCCTCTAGGTAGCACTGTTTCTGGCGAGTTAACGCCAGGCGCCGCTAAAGTGATGAAGACCCGTGTCGAAGCGAACAAAACGCAAGAAACCCGCGTTTACACCTTAGAAGCGTTATTACCAGAAGGTCATGAAGTGGCTAATATCAGCCATCAAGGTACGCAAGTGGGCAATAAGATCACTTGGACTATCGAGATGGCCTCTGGTGCCGCGGCGCAAGATGTGACGTTTGACTTAGTGCCACGTAAGGCAAGCCAAGACAACCTTGTGACTTTGACCAACAAAGTGAACAACGAGTCGGCTCAAATCTTGAAGCAAGAATATCAATTTGATGTTCCAGAAGTGGCGCCAGTGGCAGTGATTGAAGCACCGGTATCTGTTCAAGAAGGTAAACCACTGTTTATCGATGCGAGCAAGTCATCCGATGCCAATAATGATCCATTAACCTACAAATGGACTCAGTTAGGTGGCGCGAGCTTTAACTTTGACGCTAATGCAGCCAAGCTTAATCTAGTGGCGCCAGAAGTGAGTGGTACTGCTCAAACAGTGTCATTCCAACTTACTGTAGCGGACAACCATGGCAACAAAGATTCAAGTGTCGTGTCTGTGTCTGTGACTGAAACACCAGCTAAGAAAGATGATGGTGGTTCATTAGGTTGGTTAAGCTTGTTATTGCTACCATTTGCCTTTGGTCGTCGTAAACAAGGCTAATCGCTCAGGGTTAAATCGAGAGGTTTAACAGTAATTTAATAGTAAAAAGAGAAGGGCTGATATTGATATCAGCCCTTTTTGTTTTAATCGATTAAGGTTAGCGATTACTCATCAAAAAATCGACAAAGGCACGGTCTGCTTGACTGACGGGGCGTTGTTTTTTCCATGCGATATGCAGGTTCAAAAATACTGGTGGATCGAAGGGTTTAGCTAAAATGTCATCTTTTGAGCTGATTGCCATTTCGAGTACGCTGGTGATCCCAAACCCTTGGGAAACAATCTGTTTGATAAGGTTAATCAGATTAGTCTCGAAGGCGACATTGGGCTTTTTCCCCAGATCCTTGGCTTGCGATAGGATCCACTCGCGGTGGAAATAACCAGTCTTGAACATCACTAATTCATGGTCGAAAAAGTCATTGAGACTGACGGCGCTATGTTCCGCTAAAGGGTGTTCGGCTCCCATAGCGATCACCATTTGCTCACGGATCAACAGCTGACTATCAAATTCGGGTTGCAGGTCTTGGGCGGTAATGATCGCTATATCCACTTCTTCCTGTTGCAACATACGCAACGCGTCGCGCGTCCCGCCCTCAAACAGGGACAGTTTCAACTCGGGGTATTTATGCCGAAAAGCCATTAAGCGCGAGGGAAGGTAGAAAGAACCCAGCATGCCCGGCACGGCAATACGGACTTCCCCCGAGGTGAGATTCGCCATGGCGCGGATTTGCGCTTCGGCCTGCTTAAGCTGTTTCAGGATCAAAGTGGCATGTTGATGCAGGACTAAACCTTCGGCCGTGAGTGCGAGCAGCTTGTCATTCTTGTTGCTCGTACGATTAACCAAAGTCACGCCGAGTGCGACTTCTAAGCGCTTGATACTTTGGCTTAAGGCTGGTTGGGCCATATTGAGCTTTTTGGCTGCGGCGGTAAAGCTGCCAGTACTGGCAAGGGCATCTAAATGCTTGAGTTGGCGGATATCCATCAATCGGGCCCATACTGTTGAATAGTGGTAAGGTCGGTACTTTGTGGCTATAACAAAAATCAATGATAGCGATAGATATTATCTATTATTGTTATGTTATGCCCGGTGATAACCTTTGTCTATCCTATGAGTGTGCTTTGTCGAGGCTCCTGTGCAAGCCGAGTTAGATACTATGATTGATAATAAACAGCGTGATACCCGATTGATGTGGGCGCTATGTGTCGCCTCTGTGGTGGTGTATATCAACTTGTATCTGATGCAAGGCATGTTGCCGCTGATTGCGGAGCATTTTGCGGTATCAGGGTCTAAAGCGACGTTAATCCTATCGGTAACCAGTTTTTCCTTGGCTTTTTCATTGCTCTTGTATGCGGTACTGTCAGATCGTATCGGTCGACACACGCCGATTATTGTCAGCCTATGGTTGTTGGCGTTGTCTAACTTATTGTTGATTTGGGCACCGGACTTTAACGGGCTAGTGCTAGTGCGATTGCTGCAAGGTGCATTACTCGCTGCCGTGCCAGCGATTGCCATGGCGTATTTTAAAGAGCAGTTATCACCTAGCACTATGCTTAAAGCCGCGGGCATTTACATTATGGCGAACAGCATTGGCGGCATTGTTGGCCGTTTGCTCGGTGGCGTTATGTCGCAGTTTTTATCTTGGCAAGAATCCATGTGGCTGTTGTTTTTAGTCACCTTAGCGGGCGTGGCTTTAGTGAACTATTTACTGCCTTCACTTGCCGATGCGCAGGCCATGTCACAGAGTAAAACCGAGCCCTCTTTATCAAAACGTGCCCGTTTAGCCCAAGATCTTCATGGTTTTAGCCATCATCTGACCGATGCGCAAATGCGCTTGGTTTACGCGATTGGCGGCTTGACCTTTATGATGATGGTGAATCAATTTAGTTTTATTCAGCTGCATTTGATGGCGGCGCCCTATGAATGGAGCCGCTTTCAAGCTACCTTGATTTTTCTGTGTTATTCGAGCGGGACTATTGCGTCGTATTTTACCGCGAAATGGCTCGCCAAATTTGGCCAACATAAGTTGTATCAGTGGTCTTGGTGTGTGATGTTGCTCGGCAGTTTATTGACCCTGTTTGATACCACTTTAACCATTAGCTTAGGTTTTTTGATGACGGCCTGTGGCTTTTTCCTCACTCACAGTTGCTGTAATTCCTTTGTCGCGATGCGCGCCAGTCGCGATCGGGCTAAGGCGACATCGCTGTATTTATGTTGTTACTACTTAGGCGCTGCGATTGGTGGGCCTTATTTGATGATGTTTTGGCATGAGGCGCAGTGGCGCGGCGTGGTGATGGGCTCGTTAACCTTACTGGCCTTGATTGCCTTAGCCATCACCCGTTTGCATTACCATCAAACGCATGTCAAACGGGTATTAGTCTAGCTTTCAATTTGTTGTTTAGTCATCGGAATTAATGTACTGCTTGCGGTCTAAATCATATTTACGCATTTTGTCGTAGAGGGTTTTGCGGGGGAGTTCGAGTTGCTCCATCGTCTGCTTAATACTGCCCTTGTTGTGGCTGAGCGCTTCTTCAATCAATACCCGCTCAAAAAACTCGACTCGTTGCAGTAAGGACATACTCGAGTGCAGGCTTGGGGTATTGCCCAAAGTGCCAGCAAAGGCGGCTTCTCCGCCCAGCAGCACAAAGCGTTCGGCGAGATTACGTAATTCACGCACATTACCCGGCCAGTCGTGGGAGGTGAGTATGGCGTTTTGCTCGGCATTTAAGGCAATAAGCGCTTTGTGATAGCGTGCCGATGCGACGCGGGCAAAGTGCAGGAACAGCAAAGGAATATCTTCTCGGCGATCCCGCAGGGGAGGGATAGGCACAGTCACCAGATTTAAGCGATACAACAAGTCTTGACGAAACTCCCCCGTGTCACACAGGCTTTTTAAATCTACTTTAGTGGCGGCAATTACCCGTATATCAAGGCTGATGCTTTTGTTTGATCCTAAGCGTTCAACTTTACGATCTTCAAGTACCCGCAGCAGCTTTACTTGCAGCGACAGTGGCGTACTTTCAATTTCATCTAAAAATAATGTGCCGCCGTTGGCGTATTCAAACTTACCAATGCGCATCTTATCGACGCCGGTAAAGGCACCTGCTTCGGCGCCAAAGAGCTCACTTTCAATTAAGTTTTCGGGGATCGCCCCACAGTTGATGGCGACAAAGTTGGCTTGGCTGCGGCTGCTGTGATCGTGTAAATAGCGGGCGACGAGCTCTTTACCTGTGCCTGTTTCACCCTCGATTAACACGTCAGCGGGGGTGTCTATCACTTGATCTATGATGTGGCGCATGCGGTTGATGCCGACACTGTTACCCAAAATGCGAGGGCCTGGTACGCTCTGGCTTTCGAGATCCTTTTTAAGCTTACGGTTCTCTAGGGTCAGGCTGCGTTTATCTAAGGCGCGCTTGACCACATCGAGTATATGCTCGTTATTAAAGGGCTTTTCGAGAAAGTCGTAGGCGCCTTGCTTTAGGGCATTGACTGCCATGGCGATATCCCCAAACCCTGTCAATAGCACAACGGGGAGGTCGGGGTCCTGCAGCCGGATTTGTTGCATTAAGCTGATGCCATCTAATTGCGGCATGTTGACATCCGATATCACCATTCCCGCCCAATCCTTATGCAGGTGCTTAGCGATCCCTTTAGGCTCTGTGGTGGCGAGCGCCTTAATGCCCTCAAGTTCAAATAGCTGAACGAGAACTGTGCCTATGTGCGGCTCATCGTCGATGATGAGAACAGAATAATCTTGGATGGAATTGGGCACACTCATGAGACTAACGTTCCTCAAGCAAATAAATAGGTAAAATAATCTGGAAAATGGCGCCACCCTCTTCGGCATTGGCAACGTTAATTTGGCCTTGCATGGATTCGATAATACGCTGTGAAATCGATAAGCCCAGCCCTAATCCGTGGCGCTCGTTAGTGGTAAAGTAAGGTTCGAATATTTTTTCCATTTGGCTTTCACGCACACCTGGGCCTGAATCTTGGATGCTGATGCAGAACTTATCTTCACTGGTCACGCGGATGACCAAGCTGCGTTTAACCGATTGTTGCATAGCGACAATGGCGTTGCTCATGATATTGACAAACACTTGCTGTAATCGGACTTTATCGCCCCAAACCTGATAGTTGCCATTGGGTAACTGCACATCGAGTTCAACGCCTTGCTTGTCTATTGCGGGCTGAACTATGGTCAGCGCTTGTTTGATACAGCGGCCAATATCGGTGGCGCTATCCGTGCCTTGGCTCTTGCGAGTGAAGCTTTTAAATTGGCCGACAATATCGGCCAATCTATCGGTCAGTTCAATAATAATCTTGATATTATCCAGTGCCTTATCTTGCATATTACGGGCTAGAAAGGTTTGAGTATTCTGGGCGTAGCTGCGCAGTGCCGCAAGTGGCTGATTAAGCTCATGGTTAATGCTGGCAGATAAACTGCCGATCACAGTCAGTTTTGCCGCTTGAATGAGTTCATCCTGAGTATCTTTGAGTTGATGGTTCGCTTGCTGCAAGTCTTGAGTTCGTTCTTCTACGCGTTGTTCTAACAGGCTTTGTGCCAGCTGCATGCGCTGTAGGTTGCGGCGACGCTCGGCACTAAACAAGATGCTGAGCGCCAGCAACAGATAAATGCTGGCTGACAGTAACATCAATGCAGGTAAAGACGACAGCAAGGGTTTGATGGGCGCTAAGATGTGCACCCGCCAGCCAGCTTTGGCCATTAACTGATGATTATCCATGTATTGCTCATGATCTCTGCCCGTTTGTAATTGGTAGAGCATGGCTTGGCTGCCACTCTCATAGGGCGGTTTCATTAACAGCTCGCCGATGGGGCGTTCCGCGTAACGCTTTGATGCATTAAGCGCATATTGTTTGGCTTGGGTAAGTGGAGTGAGTGACTTTAACCGCCACTCATCGACGCTAGAGATAAAAACAATGTCTTCAGGGTCGCTGATAAGGAATTGGTATTGACCCGCAATGGCAATGCTCGTGCTTTGCTGCTCGATACCGCTAATGTCCACTTTGACTATGATAGCGCCGAGTATGCCTTTGCCGCCTTGCTGATAAATAGGGTAAGAAAAGTAAAACCCACGCTTATCTGAGCTGGTGCCCACGGCATAATAACGGCCTAGATTGCCCGAAATAGCATCGGTGTAATAGGGTCTAAAGGAATAATCCTTGCCAATAAAGGAGAAACTTTGTTGCCAGTTACTGGCGGCAATCGCAATCCCTAAGGCATCAATCAGATAGATATCGGACGCCTCAGTGACATGCTGGATTTCTTCGAGATATAAATTAAGTTCTTGGACTTTATCGGGGTTTTGTTGATCGTTCAGTACATTGGCGAGCATAGGGTTCGTCGAGAGTACGTGGGGAATACTTTCGTAGCGCGATAACGCGCCATCGAGAAAGCTGACTAATTCTTTTAGTTGTTTCTCCGATTGTGCTTGGATCTCGATTTTACCCTGATGCAAATGCACCCAATAGGTCAGTTTGAGCGTTGCAAATAGGCCTGCAAGTAACACTACAGTGAGAAAGAGGCGTTTCTTGGCCTTAGGCGTCATGGGCAACATGGTGGCTATCCTGATAAAGCGACGGTATCAATCACTGAGACTGTGCATCATAAAACAAAGCGAGCCTGACTAGGCTCGCTTAAAAACTAACTGTAATCAAGGGGTAATCTCACAACCTTGCATTGCAGATTAATATCCACGCATCGAATCCAACCACTCTGGTAAGAAGAGCGAAATCTGTGGCACGTAAGTGATCAAGGTTAAGAAGGCTAACATCAGCAGTAACCAAGGCAGAACCGACTGGATGACCCAACCAATACTCTTACCCGTGATCCCCGCGGTAACAAAGAGGTTGAGCCCCACCGGCGGCGTGAGCATACCTATCTCCATGTTTACCACCATGATGATACCTAAGTGAATAGGATCTATGCCTAAGTGAGTCGCGATAGGGAAGAGGATCGGCGCCATAATCAGTACAATTGCCGATGGCTCCATAAAGTTACCGGCAGCAAGCAGCAGTAAGTTAACGATGATCAGGAAGCCCCAAGCGGGTAAACCCATGTTAACGATATGCTCAGCGATAATATGTGGAATACGTTCAGTGGTTAATACATGCGCGAACAACATAGCGTTAGCTATGATAAACAGCAGCATGATACTGACCTTAGCACCATCACGCACTACGTTACGTATGTCTTTGTCGATTGGCGTTTTAATTAGCCCAAGGAACATGTGACCTAAGTTACGTGCGGCGGCTTTAGGTAAGCTTTCACCTTGATTGCGCCAAGCCACTTCTTTTAATGGCCCAATGTCACGGTAACCAAATACCGCAATAAAGTACGCATACATACAAGCCACAGCTGAAGCTTCAGTCGGGCTCGCAACGCCGCCATAGATAGAGCCGAGTACGATAAGGATGAGTGCTAATCCACCCAAAGCTTTAGCGCTTGAAATCCCCAGTTGTTTAAAGCCTGGGAAAGGACGCGAAGGCAGGTTCTTAAAGCGGGCGACGATGTAGATAACGATCATCAGGATGAATCCCATCATTAAGCCTGGGATTAAACCTGCCATAAACATTCTTGCTGCGGACACTTCGGTCGCTGCCGCATACACCAACATCACAATGGACGGTGGGATCAAAATACCAAGTGTGCCTGAGGTGGTGATAACCCCCGCCGCAAACTTCTCGGGATAACCCGCTTTAACCATGCCCACAATCACGATTGAACCAATCGCCGCTACGGTTGCGGGTGATGAGCCTGAAACTGCCGCAAACAGCATACAGGCCATAACAGATGCCATCGCTAATCCACCACGGACATGTCCAATACTGTCCATGGCAAAATCGATAATCCGTCTCGCGACGCCACCGGTTGAGAGGAAGGCGGATGACAGAATAAAGAAGGGGATAGCGAGTAGAGTGTAATGCTCCGATGAAGACTCATACAGTTTGAGTGCCACTGAGGCTAAGGAGTCATTCGAGAAAAACAAAATGGTGAGCATGCTGGAAAAACCTAACGCGATAGCGATAGGCATACCGAGAAACATACACACTAATAGGGCGGTAAATAGGGTTGCGATCGCCATTATTTAGTCTCCTTTTCGTCAGAGACGGGTTCTTCATTGGCGTTTTTAACGCTTTCATCGATTAAATGCATACTTTCTTTCGCTTCATCGGCAAATTGGAAGCCAGTGACTTGGTCACGTAGGATGGCAATAAAGAGTTCGGCGAATCGCCAAGTCAACATCGAAAAACCAATGATCAAGATGCTCTGGGATAACCAAATTGGTACCGCGCCATCTTCAACATCAATCCTTAAGGTGTTCCAAGCAAAGTCTGGATCGAGGCTTTTTAAGAAAAATTGGGGGAAATTAATATCCTCCATAGGCACACCAATTTGATACATCTGGCTTAAGTAATCCCAACTGCCTTTTAAAAACAGTCCGCAATAGACAATACAGACAAAGGCGGTAACGAGGGACGTTATCTTTTTGGCCCGAGGTGCTAAGTTTTTAACGAAGGCATCGACACCAATGTGCGCGCCAACTTTTACCCCATAAGACATACCAAACAACACAAACCAACCGCAAAAGGTCAGTGTGAGTTCTTGGATCCACAGAAAACCCGTATTGAAGAAGAAGCGTGCGACGACTTCTGAAAACACTAATAACGTCATCAGAGTGATCAATAAATTGAGCACACCTTCTTCAAAATAACCAAATATTCGCGATATCACAGCCATAATCCCCTCGCTGAAATGGCCGCTTAACCTCGGTTGAGATTAAGCGGCTATCATCATTATTATTTATTTGCAGCTACAGCAGCATCAATCACATCTTTACCGATTTGCTCTTCAAACTTAGCCCAAACTGGTTTCATCACATCGACCCATTTTTGACGTTCAGCAGGTGTTAAAGTTACTAACTGTGAACGTTTAGAATCTAGGATTAACTGTTTGTCTTGGTTATCTTTCTCAGCGGCAATTTTGTTACCTAATGCGATAGATTCATCTAAAGCTTCTTTGATGATCTTACGTTTGTCAGCGGGTAAGCCTTTCCAGAAAGTGTCAGAGGTCACGACCATATAGTCGAGCACACCGTGGTTACTTTCAGTGATTTGGCTTTGCACTTCATAGAACTTTTGTGAGTAAGTATTTGACCATGTGTTTTCTTGACCATCGATAGCGCGGGTTTGCAGCAGGGTAAATACTTCAGAGAAGGGTTTTTTCACTGGAATAGCGCCGACAGCATCAAACTGAGCCGCCAAAACATCAGACGCCATTACGCGGAACTTCAAGCCCTTTGCATCAGCAGGATTTTTAAGTGGCGTGTTAGCCGAGAACTGTTTCAGACCATTGTGTAAATAGCCTAGACCGACAATCCCTTTACGGGTCATAGAGTTCAGCAGTGTTTGACCTGCTTCACCTTGTTGGAAACGGTTTACCGCATCCATATCATTGAAGAGGAAAGGTAAATCGAATACTTGTAGGCGTTTAGTGTAACGTTCAAATTTTGAGAGTGACGGCGCAACAAATTGCACGTCGTTTAACAGTAGTGCCGCTAACTCGTTGTTATCCCCAAATAACTGTGAGTTAGGAAATACACTGACCTTGTATTCACCCGGTAAACGTTGTTCAACGAGTTCTTTAAACTTAAGTGCCATTTGGCCTTTGGGCGTATTTTCTGCCACAACGTGCGAAAACTTAATTTCAATAGGTTCTGCAAATACGTTAAAGCTGGTTGCGAACACGGAGGCAACGGCGAGCATTTTGACTAAGGTTTTGAGTGGACGGGTCAATCCAGTTTGTTGATTCAATGTCATCTTGAGTTCCTTTTTCTGTTGTTAGGATTTGTCCTCAGTCTTGGTTAGTTTGTTACCAAGTTTGAGTAGGAATACAGCCTTGATTTCCCTGAGGTCTGTCTTACTAAAGGCAAATACCACGCCAACTTACACTGACTTCTGTAAGTGTTTGGTTACTAAAGTGTAGTTCATTTGATGTTTGTCACACTTTTAGTTTTGTGGGTGAGATCTCGCTCACAGTGATTTTCTATTTGGGTGGAAACCCACCCATGGCGCGGATCTGCCTCAAATAGATAGCCCTTGGCGGTGCAGGTTTATTAAACAAACTTAGTTATTTTGAGATCAAAAAATGCCGCAAAAGTATGCGCTACGCTGAAAATGCGTGATGGATTATTTTGGGATAAGCAGTGTAGGCTGATTGTATGGTTAATTGTGGTCAAGTCGATGGCGTTTGTCGTCAATCAAGACAAAGGGGCAGTTGGTGCAGTTAATCATCATCTAAAAGGATACGTTTTAGGATCGCATCACTAGGCAACAACTCTAAGTGGCCTTGTTCGTTAAAGTACCAACCGGTAATAAAGCCCTTTTGGCGCATACTGACGAGATTATGCATGACTTCCCGTGCTTCCTTGAGCGCCGTTTGCTCATCGCAAGCGTGAGTATGCTTTAAATAAGCGGCAATATTGGCAAGAGAAGCGGATTGACTGACGCTGGCCATAATGTTGATCTCCAAACAATGCTAAAAGCAGAATGAAATCAGGCTGAGTGTCGATAGAGCTTGGTATTTTACGGATTATAAAAGGCGAAATAGTAAAATTTAGCACTCGCTGATTGAGATCAAGCATAGTTGAGTCAGCGTGTTGGTAAAGTTTATTGGGGGGATAAATATGGTGGTCGCTACTGGGCTCGAACCAGTGACCCCCTCCTTGTAAGGGAGGTGCTCTCCCAGCTGAGCTAAGCGACCTGGAATGTAACTTGTGTATTGCAGAATATGGTGGTCGCTACTGGGCTCGAACCAGTGACCCCCTCCTTGTAAGGGAGGTGCTCTCCCAGCTGAGCTAAGCGACCTGGGATATAACTTGTGTATTGCAAAATATGGTGGTCGCTACTGGGCTCGAACCAGTGACCCCCTCCTTGTAAGGGAGGTGCTCTCCCAGCTGAGCTAAGCGACCTGGGATATAACTTGTGTATTGCAGAATATGGTGGTCGCTACTGGGCTCGAACCAGTGACCCCCTCCTTGTAAGGGAGGTGCTCTCCCAGCTGAGCTAAGCGACCTGGGAATTCTGATATTACACAATTTTTAAGTCATTATTCACTGAAGAATGGTGGTCGCTACTGGGCTCGAACCAGTGACCCCCTCCTTGTAAGGGAGGTGCTCTCCCAGCTGAGCTAAGCGACCTGGGAATGACTTTCACACAATGAGGTACATTAAGTTATATGGTGGTCGCTACTGGGCTCGAACCAGTGACCCCCTCCTTGTAAGGGAGGTGCTCTCCCAGCTGAGCTAAGCGACCTGGGATATAACTATTTTGTACAGCCATTATTTCTTTACAAATCTTGTATAAAACAATGGTGGTCGATACTGGGCTCGAACCAGTGACCCCCTCCTTGTAAGGGAGGTGCTCTCCCAGCTGAGCTAATCGACCTCGCTGTGTGGAGCCGTATTATAGGGAGGTTCGATCTAGTGTCAACGCTTTTTAGTGAAAAAAGCATTGGTCGCGCTATTTTTGTTCGCATTGGCTTAATGCTAATCACGCCGCCGATCAAAGTGTTAGTTTATTCGCCTGTCAATGGCGTGCAATTTGGGTGTTTGGGATGCCGCGATAGCTAGACTCATGTCATTCGTGAGCATTTTTGGACGATAAAATGACAGGGTGTTAGTGACTCACAATGATTAGATGTTAGAGATTGAGTGGATAGCGATGTATAGGCGTTGCGTCAAAGACACACTATTTATAGCTGAAGGCATGATAGGGGCAAAAGTAGGGCAGGGATCTAAGCGTAGCGAAAATCAATCCATGAGTCTTAAGTCAGATAAATGGGGTGCAGGTTTGCGGGTGATAAGAGTAGCGTCACTCTAATATGTGCACCTTTATATAGGCTTCTCTATATAAGGAAGGGATTTAGCGTCACGATTTTACTAGATAAGTGATACTGCAGAGCTTGTCCCATTTGCAGCGCCTGCTTTGACTGTTAGAATAAGCCCACTTTTTTATCGTGATTGTCTTTATCTAGACGACTTTATATAGGTTAGTGTCCCATTATGACAACTAAGACGCGTTTTGCCCCTAGTCCTACTGGTTTCTTACATGTTGGTGGTGCCCGTACTGCACTTTATTCTTGGTTACAAGCTCGTGCCAATAACGGTGAGTTTGTATTACGTATTGAAGACACTGATATTGAGCGTTCGACTCAAGCCGCCTGCGATGCGATTTTAGAAGGTATGAACTGGTTAGGTTTGACATGGGACGAGGGCCCGTATTACCAAACTAAGCGTTTTGATCGTTATAACGAAATTATTGCCCAAATGTTAGCAAAGGGCACTGCATACAAATGCTATTGCTCACGTGAGCGTATTGATGCGTTAAGAGAAGCACAAGCCGCCAACGGTGAAGCACAAAAGTACGATGGTTGCTGCCGTGACTTGCCTGCTCGTGTTCTGTCAGCGGGTGAGCATGATGAGCCATTTGTCGTGCGCTTCAAAAATCCTATCGGCGGTTCAGTGGTATTTGATGACCATGTTCGTGGCCGTATCGAATTTTCTAACGATGCATTAGATGACTTGATCATCGCCCGTACCGATGGTGTGCCAACCTATAACTTCTGTGTGGTCGTTGACGATTGGGATATGGGAATTACTTGTGTTGTTCGTGGTGAAGATCATATCAACAATACGCCGCGTCAAATTAATATCCTTAAAGCATTAGGGGCGCCGATCCCAGAATATGCTCACGTCTCTATGATTCTCGGTGATGATGGCGCGAAATTATCTAAGCGTCATGGTGCAGTGAGCGTAATGCAGTACCGTGACGATGGCTATTTGCCAGAAGCACTGTTGAACTACCTAGTACGTTTAGGTTGGTCACATGGCGATCAAGAGATCTTCTCTTTAGAAGAAATGAAGCAATACTTTAAGCTCGGTGATATCAATAAAGCCGCTTCTGCCTTTAATACCGATAAACTGGTGTGGTTGAACCAACACTATATAAAGAGTCTTGCCCCAGAATATGTGGCGACACACTTACAATGGCACATGGACGATCAAAAAATTGATCTGTCAAACGGCCCAGCATTAGCGGAAGTGGTTACGGCATTAGCTGAACGCGCTAAGACACTAAAAGAGTTAGCCGCTTCTAGCCGCTATTTCTATGAAGACTTTGCAGAGTTTGATGAAGCCCAAGCGAAAAAGCATTTACGTGGTGTTGCGTTAGAGCCATTGCAACTGGTTCAACAAAAATTAGCCGCATTAACTGAGTGGACTGTAGAAGCTATCCATCAGGCGATTGAAGACACTGCAACAGAATTAGATGTGGGTATGGGCAAGGTTGGTATGCCTTTGCGTGTCGCTGTAACAGGGGCAGGGCAGTCACCAGGCCTTGATATCACATTATTTTTAATCGGAAGAAGCCGTTCTGAGCAAAGAATATCCAAAGCGATTGAATTTGTAGCAGATAGAATAAATTCCTAAAAAACGAGTTGACACTTTTAGGTGCGCTGCATAGAATGCGCCACGCAGTTGAGACACAGACGAGCAAATGCTTGTAGTGCACTTAAATGTAGTTTAATAAGTTTGGGGCTATAGCTCAGCTGGGAGAGCGCTTGCATGGCATGCAAGAGGTCCACGGTTCGATCCCGTGTAGCTCCACCAAACTTACTGCAGATGTTAAGCAGGAACGTGAGTTCGAATTAATATGTCTGAGGTCATCTTTCTTCTTTAGAAGAAAGCGCCTATGACACCGTAGATGTTAAACGGGAACAATAAGTTCAAATTAATATGTCCGGGTCCCCTTCGTCTAGAGGCCTAGGACACCGCCCTTTCACGGCGGTAACAGGGGTTCGAATCCCCTAGGGGATACCATCTATTTTTTATAGAGAGTGGTTCCTAGCAAATAACTAACGAGTTGTTTGGTAAGAACAAAGCATTTACTTCCTAGCCTACTGAAGTGAATGTGTTGCAAAGCTCGGTTACGAGTTAAATCATAAGTCCGGGTCCCCTTCGTCTAGAGGCCTAGGACACCGCCCTTTCACGGCGGTAACAGGGGTTCGAATCCCCTAGGGGATACCAAGTATTGGTTCCTATCGAATAGCTAGCGAGTTGTTTGGTATGAACAAAATCTAAATTTCTGCTGATACGCATACTATTAAAGTTAGCAGTGTCGACAAAAATTTGGGGCTATAGCTCAGCTGGGAGAGCGCTTGCATGGCATGCAAGAGGTCCACGGTTCGATCCCGTGTAGCTCCACCAATTTACTGTAGATGTTAAACAGGAACGTGAGTTCAAATTAATATGTCTGAGGTCTCCTTTCTTCTTTAGAAGAGAGTGCCTAGGACACCGTAGATGTTAAACGGGAACTATAGGTTCAAATT
>NZ_JAUOET010000019.1:0-85391 GCF_031932075.1 Shewanella sp. SP1S2-4 | reverse complement strand
ACCACGCCATTGATGGTGACGGCCAAGGTGCTGTTGTCACCCAAATCGACGGTACCGTTGAAGACTAAGGTGTTGTCATTGGTGATGAAGTCGCTGCCCGAGGCGCCGGTGTCATCGGTAATGCTGGTGATCGCCACGGTGTTGCCGTCGCCATCTTGGTCAATTTGGGTGTCTAAATTGCCATTATCAGTGGCTTTACCTGTATTACCAGCAGGATCTGTCACTGTTGCTACAGCGGTATAATCACCTTCAGCCAGAGGGGTTGTGACGTCCACTGCGTAGGTGCCATCTTCATTAACAGTCGTTGTTAATGTCTGTTCTGCACCTGTGCTATCTGTGACAACAATCGTAATTGTGCTACCTGGCGTTGCATCTGACGAACCAGTAATAGTAGGGGTGGTATCTTGTGTATTATCGGGTGCATCAACAGTGATGTTAGGTGCTGTGATATCCACGTTACCGTCATCTGTGGCTGTGCCGGTATTACCTGCAGGATCTGTAACTATCGCTGTTGCTGTAATAGGGCCTTCGGCGACAGGATTGGTAACATCCACAGTATAAGTACCGTCAGGGTTAACCGTGGTGGTTAGCGTCTGCTCAGTACCTGTGCTGTCGGTGACAACAATTGTTATGGTGCTACCTGGAGGGGCATCTGTAGTGCCCGTGATTGTCGGGGTTGTGTCATTGGTTGCATCGGGAACATCGACAGTAATATTTGGTGCTGTGTTATCAACATTACCATTATCAGTGGCTTCACCTGTATTACCTGCTGGATCTGTCACTGTTGCTACAGCGGTATAGCCGCCTTCAGCGAGTGGGTTAGAGACATCTACGGAATAGGTGCCATCAGGGTTTACTGTGGTGGTAAGAGTCTGCTCTGCACCTGTGCTATCGGTGACAACAATCGTAATAGTGCTACCTGGCGGTGCATCAGTCGAACCTGTGATCGTTGGTGTAGTATCTTGGGTATCATCAGGTGCATCAACAGTAATTGTTGGCGCAGTTGTATCGAGTAGTGCTGAATCACTACCTTCTGGAGATATGTTACCGGCACTGTCTGTGATAGTCGCCACAACTGTAATCGTTTCGCCTTCACCGGGAGCAGGAAGGTTGAGATTCACAAAGCCATTGTTGATATCTTCCTGAGTCAGTGTGTAGTCAACACCATTAACAGTCAGCGTATCGCCAACATTTGCACCTGTGCCATCTAAGCCAATAGTGACATTGACTTCAGTATTGCCAGCTAGCTCTTCGTTACTAATAAAACCATCATTGTTTGTATCTGTATTGATAGTGACACTAGGTCCCCCATCGGCGACTGGTGTGACATTGATGGTTAATGTTGCTGAAGCGCCAGTATTGGTTGTGTAAGTAATAACAGGTACTTGGCCATTCCAGTTTTCATTGGGTGTAAAGGTATATGAACCATCGGCGTTCAAGATTAAAGTGCCGCCTTCGAGCGTGACTTCAGTACCTGCTGCGTAAGTGGTACCGCCGACTTCGAAACTCACAACACTTAAGCTTGAGTCTACATCGCTGTCATTATCAAGTACGTTGCCCGTAGAAGCTGTATCTTCATCGACTGTATTTGAATCGTTGGCCAGAACAGATGGATCATCTATAGGCGAGATATTAATGGTAAGAGTTGCGCTTGAGCCTGTATTAGTTGTGTAGGTAATGACAGGAACTTGGCCATTCCAGTTTTCATTGGGTGTAAAGGTATATGAGCCATCGGCGTTTAACACTAAAGTGCCGCCTTCAAGCGTGACTTCGGTACCTGCTGCGTAAGTGGTACCGCCGACTTCGAAACTCACAACACTTAAGCTTGAGTCTACATCGCTGTCATTATCGAGCACATTGCCAGTGGCAATGTTATCTTCATCGGTCGTATTGCTGTCATTGGCGAGTGCCGAAGGAGAATCTGCAGCAATGGTCAGTTGTGGATCATTGACCGTTGTGCCTGTCAGTGCTTGACCAGTGGTTGAGTATCCTGATGTGGCTAAGACTTCGCTACCACTGCGAGCGAGAGTGACATAGCCAGAGTTACCATCACGGCCTGGAGTGTTCCCCGCTGCGGTTTCTGGAAGATTCTGAGTTGGGTCTTCACCGGATGCAATAAGATCTTGTAATGCTTGGATTTCATCTAAGGCGGCCGCGTCAGTGGCGTTGGTGGCTACTGCGGGTTCGTTGGGGGCAACTTCGTTCGATAGCTTAGTGCCATCGTCGAAGGTGATCTCATAGGTCGCGTTTTCGTCAATATGGAGCACAGCACCTTTTGGGAGTTGTTCGCCATCCTTAGCGGGTTGATTTGAACCATCAACTTCGACATTGATTTGCCCTTTTACTAACTTAAGCAAACCTTTCTTTGATGTAATTACCGATCCCATAATTAGCTCCCAACAGCCAAAGTGTGTTAATTCCACAGACGCACAAATCCAACATATGTGCTGGATTGTGATACAAGTGGTCGAATTTTAGCTAACAAAGTAACGCAAGTCAATTTTTTGACACGTCTGCATTGCTTGCTCTGACTGGGGTTTGCGGTATGTTGGCAGTAAAAAAGACAGGATTCAGATTTGTAACTAGATATAGTAGATATATTTAAAAAAAGGGCTGCATTTAGTATTTTTCAACTTTGTAGTTAAGTATATTTATAACAAATTAATTAGGATTGGAAGGTTAATTTTTTATGAAAACGACACAAACCGACCTAGTGAGTCTCGTTTTTGAGTTCGAATGAAGCAAGAACCTTCGTGAGTGGTAAACGCCGTGACTCACAACAGTGCAAATCACGGCGTTATCTTTATTGATGTCGTAGAGCTATAAGTTAACTGCTTGGCGATAGCTTTGATTGGCGTGACCTTGTTCGCCTAACTGTTCTTGAATCCGTGCGAGCGCCAGCCATGAGGCTTTTGTTGGTTCGAGTCGGCAAACATTCTGCAAGCAGCTTCTGGCTTCTTTCATATCCCGCGTTTGCTGATAAAGCTTAGCTAAGCACATCTGGTAGTCCGCATTATTCTCATGGGTGACTTCATGCTTGAGTAACTGTTTACGGATCTCTGTGTCTTGGGCTGTCGCGATTTCAGGAATTGCATGTAAAAGTACTGACTCGGGAGCGGTTCGTAACTTTTTCGCGATTAGTTTCAGCGCTTGGTCTTTACGATTAAAGCGGCATAAACCCATGGCATAAATCGCCAGAAACTCAGATTGATTGCGTTCACTGCGAGATAACCACTGCCAGCATTGCTCTAAGGCTTCTTCACCTTTGATGGCTGCGGCTTTAAGTAACGCGCAGTTAGTGGCGATATTGAGCTCATTCAGCTGAGCATCATCGAGGATCTGACGCTTCTTCAAAATAGGTATTAATAGCTTGAGCGCATCCCAATCCTCTTGGGTTCGGTATAACTCAAGGGCGAGTTTGAGTACAGGGGCTTTACTCTTGCTCGTCGGTGCTAATTTATCCAGCTCGGTGCGGGCTAGGGCTAATTCCCCTTGCTTTAAAAGGTATCGAGTGCGAGTGGTTGCGACGGCATTCGCGGCAAGAGGTTGCGCTGCAGCGCGATCAAGATATTGATCTCGCTCGCCTATTTTTTGTTGATACTGAGCTGCACGGGCCGCTGCCAGTAAGTTAAGCGCAGGGAGTTCGCCATTGTCAGCGCCTTTTATCATGGCGCGTTCTGCTGCAGGCCAATCTTCTTCAGCCAGAGCCAGTGCACCCATTAAGGTATGTTTTTTAGCCGAGCGGCGGCGCCAGTGATGGGGAATAAAACGGCTGCGCAGCATCAGATTGATGGCGCTAATCACTAGCCATTCGAGTGCTTGGAATACGGCATAAAATACAATTAACGCAATGATCCCAAAGACTAAGCTGGTCTCAATCTGGTAGTCACCGGCAGCGATATAGACATAACCTGTATTACCAACCAACCAAGGGCTGATACAGAGCCCTATTAGCACTATCCCTAAGAAAATTAATATCTTGATCATAGTGGCGTATCCTCTGATGAGGTCAGCTCGCCATAACTAGTCAGCTGTAATAACAGAGGTTTAGCTGCAAAGGATTTCAGGGTAATAGGATCAAGTTCTAAGGTTGCTAATTTATCGATTTCGGCGATGGCCTCAGCTGTCTTGTGATCTTGCGTATCAAAATAGGTTTGGATCCACTTGCGCGCCATCATCAATGATTGGTGATAAGCCGCTCTGTCATAGCGATATAACGCAAGTTGCGATTGCAGCAGTTTATGGCGAATGTTCTCCACCAGATACCATTGCTGTTCTGGTGCGAGTAAAGCGGGCGCATCGGCGGTTTTGTGGCGTATGGTAATAAAGTCTTGGGTTAACGCTTTCCACGTTTTACCCAGATTGCTCTGCCAATCATTCAAATCCCCAGTAATCGTTGTATCTTCTGGCGCATCGGTTTCTGCGTCGGTGCGATTCAGTGGCAGTTTATCGAGTTGTTCAATTAAGGCATCGAGCGCCAATACATTGCCATCAATATCTGTGGTTTTTATGCTGGCTGTGGCGGCGATGTCTTTTGCTAATGCCTTACGAATAGGCAGTAACGCCGGATTGTTCATGGCGGCGATGGTTTCATCCGCCGACTTTAATAGATCGGAGGCGGTGCGGGGATCTTTCTCTAACCAAAGTTTACGGCCCGCCATATTCACGAGATATTCGGCTTCAGAGGCCATCCAATGCGTTGGGCTGCGCTGGGCCAGTTTATTGATCCTGTCCTGCAGTTGATTTTGGTCTTCTGCTAATTTTGTTAATTCTTGATAAGTCTTAGCATCATTCAGTTGTTGCTGTTCAAGCTGGCCAATACGTTGATTTGGCTGCAACAGCGCTTGCTGTAATTGGTCCTGCAGGGCGATATTTTTCGCATCCTGCGCCAGCAGTTGCTGTTGCATTTGTTGGTACAGCATAAAACCGCCGCCAAGGGTGCAAGCGGTTAACCCCAGCGCTAATAAAACCCCAAAGCGAATCGCCCACGAGCTTCTACTGGATGCTGGCGTTTGGCTCGGCGCGGTTGAAGGGGTGGCTTTGGCTGTTTGGGATTCGGTGGATGACGCTGATGTTGCGGGCGTATCATCGGTTGTTTCCGGTGACACAATAATAGCGGTAGCCTCTGATTCTGGGCTCTTTGCGTCGTGCTTGTTGTTATCCATTTAACAGTCCTTGAAAACATGCTACTGCCGAAATTCGAGTAAAATCGGGCTAAATAGCGCTTAGAGTTTAAGGGCGTTTAGCACGGCTTTGCTGTTGGCGGCATTGGCATTGGTGACTTGGGTTATACCAAAGGCGTGAGCTTGAGCTTCTACTCGGTTACTTGGGACTATGATATGACATGAGCGCAGCCATGCAAATAACTCTTTTGGCACTAAATTAATCAGGTTATCCAGTACTTCACCGCTGGTCACCACAATAGTGTCTATCCCGAAGGCTTGCCATTGCAGAGCTAACTGTTGTCCATCGAGTGGCGGGCAAGCTCGTTGATACACTTCCCAATAGCGCAAATGTGCACCGCGCGCAGCCAGTTGTTCGGCTAAGGCTTCGCGGCCACCGACGCCACGTATAATAGTAATCTGCTTACCTTTAATCTCTTGCAGCGGCGCGAGCGTGAGTAGCCCTTCGGTCTGCTGACAGTCATCAGGGGCTTCTAGGGCCGAAATACCGAGCTGGTTTAATGCGTCCCAAGTCGCATGCCCTACTGCGAAGTACTGAGCTGGAGGCCAAGCTTTATGGGGTGGATTTGTAGTAGTTAAGGCGTTATCCGCAAAAGTCACAGCATTGGCGCTGATGCAGATAATCATATCGGCGTGTGCCAAAGGATGCGGGGTATTCGTTGCGATAGCGGGCGTTGCTTCGACACACAGCAGAGGTGTGACCCAGTGAGCAATGCCTCGTTCATTCAAGGCATCGACCATGGACTGATTGCGCCCCTCGGGGCGCGTCAGTAAGACTTTCATTGACTTAGGCTTTAGCGTAAACGGCGTCGAGAATGCTTTTGGCACCTTTGCTGAGTAACTCTTCAGCAAGGGCAACACCTAATTGCGTGGCTTCGGTTTTTGGACCTGTGATCACGCCTTCGATGATTTCACTGCCATCGGGGTTACCGACTAGGCCGCGTAGCGTCATCTTGTCACCATCGATTTCAGCAAATGCGCCAATCGGCACTTGGCATCCACCTTCAAGGCGAGTGTTCATCGCGCGCTCGGCAAGAACACGGTAGCGAGTTTCTAAATGCTCTAATGGCGCCAGTAGCGCTCTAACACGTTCGTCGTTGATGCGACATTCGATACCCACAGCGCCTTGGCCGTTGGCGGGTAAGGATTCTTCTGCAGAAATAAAGCTGGCAATACGCTCAGACAATTTCAGACGGATTAAGCCAGCAGCGGCAAGAATAATGGCATCGTATTCGCCGTTATCAAGCTTAGCTAAACGAGTTCCAACGTTACCGCGTAAATCTTTGATGATGAGGTCGGGACGTGATGCACGTATCTGACATTGACGACGTAGGCTCGAGGTGCCCACAGTTGCACCCAATGGTAATTCGCTGATCGATTTATATAAATTCGATACAAAGGCATCGCGGGGATCTTCGCGCTCGCAAATCACTTCAAGACCTAAGCCTTCAGGGAAGTCGACTGGCACGTCTTTCATTGAGTGCACGGCGATATCGGCAAGATCGTCTAACATAGCGACTTCAAGCTCTTTGACGAACAAACCTTTACCGCCTACTTTGGCTAGCGGCGTGTCTAAGATAACGTCGCCTTTGGTACTCATTGGCAGCAATTCCACCACAATACCTGGGTGAATGCGTTCTAATTCGGCTTTAACAAATTCAGCTTGCCACATGGCCAGCGGACTCTTGCGGGTTGCGATACGTATGCGGTTCTCAGACATGCCTAGTTTCCATCAAAGATCTTAGTTGCGCCAATGCTAACATTGGCAAATCGTTTATGTAAGGAAGCCGTATCGATTCTTTGAAGTCGGCGATGTTCTCAATAGTATAAAAGTGTGACGCGCTTCACATATAGTTGCTCGTGTTTGCAAAAGTGTTAACATGAGCACACTTCTCATAAGTGCTTAAGTGTTGTGTTTTTGAATGGATCGGCAAATACAGTTTCCTGATATAGCTGAAAGACTTAACAAGGTCCGCATTGCGCGCGCCTTGGCTTTACTATCGCCGCTGCAAAAACACTTATTCCATTTGATCCCCTTTTTAATTCACCAGAACAGCGTTCAGTCTCCTGGCTATCATGCCGCCAATACACCTTGTGGGATTAACGAGTATCAACAAGGTGAGATAGAGTCCCAAGCCTGTGATGTGTTCTCGCTGCCTTTTATTATCCAAGAAGCAGACATCAATGCCTTTGATGGCGTATATGCCATGGGCAGTACAGGCAGTTTTGGCCAAAATACCAAGAGTGATGTCGATGTTTGGTTAGTGCATAGAGCCGATTTAAGCCCTGAAGAGTTAGCGCTGATCAGGATTAAAACCGATAGATTGACGGCTTGGTTTGCCGAGTTTCAGTTTGAGGTGAACTTTTACTTAGTTCATCCGCAACAGTTTTGTGGTGATCAAACGCAGCGTGGTTGCCAGTCAACCATGGCCCATGAGCACAGTGGTAGTACTCAGCACTGGTTATTACTGGAAGAATTTTATCGTAGTCAAATTCGTCTGGCGGGTAAAACGATTGCATGGTGGCCAGACGCTAAACTTAATCCCGCACTCTTGTTTTTAGGCGATGTACATGAATTACCTGCGAGTGAGTACTTTGGCGCTTCGCTATGGCAGCTCTATAAAGGCTTAGAAAAGCCCCATAAGGCGCTGATTAAAGTATTGCTGCTCGAGGCTTATGCCAGCGATTATCCACATTCAACTGTGCTTTGTGATCGCCTCTGGCAGAAAACCTTAGCTGGCGATTTTTCGACATCGAATGATGCCTATTACTCTATCTACGAGATTATCGAAACCTATTTGCTTAAGCAGAATGATACCCGTCGACTTGAGATTGCGCGGCGCTGCTTTTATCTAAAATGTGGCGTGCACTTGAGCCGCACGCAAGAGGGCAAAGATTGGCGTTATCCTAAGCTGCAAAAATTGGTGCAGGATTGGCAATGGCCCGACAGTTTGATCAGCACCTTAGACGATTGCGAACATTGGCACAGTGGTCAGCTCAATTGGTTTAACGAGCAGCTGAATGAACTCTTGTTGGCGAGCTACCAAACTTTACTGCGCTTTGCATCGACCCATGAGCTTAATGAAGGCTTGCGGATTGAAGAGCTGGGCATGCTGACTCGTAAATTACACACTTATTTTAGCCAAGATGAAGACCAAATCGCTAAGCTGAATTTACTGTGGAGTGTCTCGGTCGCCGAGTCCGAAGTGACTATGGTATCAAGCTCTCGCGAGCGGAAATATTATCTTTATCGCCAAGGGCCGCAGCCACTAAATCTGTTGGGTGAGTCGGCGATATGTAAGGGTAAAACGCCATCCGCCTTAATGATCTGGGCATGTCTAAACGGAATTTCGACGCCTGATACGCAATGGCATGAATATGGTCAGAGTAAGGCAAAGTCGAAACGGCTTACCGAAGCTTCTAAGCGGTTACTGAATTTTATCGACCACGACTGGCGGGTATCTAAACGTGACTTATGCCAGCCATGGCATTTTCGTAAGCTGATTTTCGTGCTTAATCTGGATTGCGATCCCACGATTGAATGGCAAGGACAGGAAATGATGGTCGATGTGATGAATGCGAACGTGTTCTCACTCGGGCGTAAAAAAGCCAATATGCTTGGTGCGTTAGATGCGATTTGCTTGAATAGTTGGGGTGAATGGCAGTGTCATCGCTTCGAAGGGGATACTGCGGTATTGCAAGCCTTAGCTTTTGTGACGCCGGGACTAAGACGGGCCAGCTTACCCGTGGACATGGATGTGATCAGCTGTTCACAGAAGTTACGTCCACAGCTTAAATTAGCAGTGAAAAATCTATTAAAACAAACCATGCGTTTGTGCCAAAAAGTGCAGCAATCCAGCACTTTAGTGCAGCCGCTACAGATAAGTCATACTCGTTATGGGATCTTTTTTAATCCCTTAGGCATGGCCTATCAGGATTTGAGCGACGCTAAGTCTTTTTATCAGCAGTTATCCCGTAGTCATCTTGTGCTGCTGCCGCGGCCTGAATTGGGTGACGATCCCTTTTCGAGTATGCCTAAAGTGGTGCAGAACTATGCGGCGAAAGGGGCGATTCAATATTTCCTACGTCAACGAGTCGATAATTTGGATGTATTTATTCTCGATGAGGAAAATCAGCTGAGTCACTATGTGCAGGCGGGCTCGAACATGGCCGAATTAGTGAATAAAGTCAGTCACCATTATGTGTTCGATGAACATTATGCTTCACGGGCGCGGTTTAATATTCCGCAGTTTTTCCATCTAGTGCGAGTGGCGGGGGAGTTAACAGTAGCGCCGTTCGGTATCGATGTGAGCGATCAAGACACTGAGTTTTAAGCAGGATTTTGAACATAAATAATGGGAGCCAAGGCTCCCATTATTGTTTGGCACTGCACTATTATGGCTTTGCGCTTCGACTGATTAAATTAGAGGCTAAGCTCAATTCCGCCTTGGCGTGCGATAGACTCTTGCACGAATGGCATAAACTCGCCGCCATTACGTCCGTCCATCCATTTACCTTCAACAAAACCAAAGTGATATCCACCAAAGCGTGTGGCGACCCAAATCTCATGCAAAGGTTCTTGCTTGTTGATCACTATCTTAGAGCCATCAACAAATTCTAATTGCAATACGTTGCCACTGGCATCGATATCAACATCGGCATCTTGCTCATCAATCGCAGTTTCAATCGCATTTTCTATGGCTTGGAACATGTCATCGGCGAGCTGGTGAAATTCTGTATCTGTCATGGCCATGCATTTCTGTCCTTTGCTTTCGTCAAGATGGGTGCGATTATAAGGCCATTAGTCACCAGATGCACAGATGTTGAGAAAAATGAGACTGTTTTTATTGTTATTGCTTGGTAGCCTATTCATTACGGCATGCGGCCAAAAAGGCCCCCTCTATCGTTCGCCCGCCACAGAGGTAAATCAACCTAAAAAGGCTGATGAAGCTAAAACTGTGCCTGAAGTGGAAGAGATTAAAACCGAAATTAGAGCCATCGAAGCACAAAAAACACAACAATAACAATCGCTATAACTACAACGACCATCACTATCGCAGCGATAAAGCGCAGTAAGGAATCAGACATTGGATCACTTTCTCTACCAACAAAATGCCCTGCACGCCGAAGGCTGCCAGGTTGCCGATTTAGCTCAAACCTATGGCACACCCTTGTATATCTATTCCCGCGCCACGCTAGAGCGCCATTGGCATGCCTTTAATAATGCCGTGGCAGATCATCCACATTTGATTTGTTACGCGGTTAAAGCCAATGCGAACTTGGCTGTACTGAATGTGCTGGCACGTTTAGGCAGTGGTTTTGATATCGTGTCGGGCGGTGAGTTAGCAAGAGTGATGGAAGCGGGCGGCGATCCCGCCAAAGTGGTGTTCTCTGGCGTGGGTAAAACTGCGGCTGAAATGGAACAGGCACTTAATCTGGGCATTTATTGCTTTAACGTTGAATCGAGTGCTGAGCTTGAGCAGTTAAATCTGGTCGCTGGTCGTTTAGGTAAAGTGGCGCCTGTGTCCCTGCGGATTAATCCCGATGTGGATGCGGGAACCCATCCCTACATTTCGACTGGCCTTAAAGAAAACAAATTCGGTATTGCTATGGATGAGGCTGAAATCGTTTTCGCCCGTGCCCATGCGTTGCCACATTTAAAAGTGAAAGGTGTCGATTGCCATATCGGCTCACAACTGACTGAAATAAAACCATTCCTCGATGCGATGGATCGTATGCTCGCCTTGATCGACCGTCTGGCCGAGCAGGGTATCGTTATAGAGCATTTCGATGTGGGTGGTGGTTTAGGGGTGACCTATGATGCCGAAACGCCGCCGCATCCGGATGTGTATGCCGCTGCCATATTAGCGCGTTTGGGCGACCGTCAACTGAAGCTGATCTTCGAGCCGGGCCGTGCGATTGCCGCCAATGCGGGGATTTTTGTTACTCAAGTGCTGTATCTTAAAGAAAACAGCGACAAACGTTTTGCGATTGTCGATGGCGCGATGAATGACTTGATTCGTCCCGCACTCTACAGTGCATGGCAAAATATTATCCCAGTCGTGCCAAGGGACTCAGAGGCCTATGAGTTTGATATTGTTGGCCCAGTGTGCGAAACCGGTGACTTTTTAGGTAAAAATCGCCAGCTCGCGTTAGCCGCGGGTGATTTACTGGCGGTGCGTTCGAGTGGTGCCTATGGTTTTGCCATGGCCTCTAACTACAACACGCGTCCTCGTGCGGCTGAAGTGATGGTGGATGGTGAGCAGGCTTTCTTAGTGCGTGAGCGAGAAAAATTGTCTCAGCTCTGGCAAGGTGAGCAACTCCTGCCGTAAACTAGAAAAATTATATTGATTCAGGCGCTTGGTTTCATACTTTATGAGCGGCGCCTCGGCTTAAAGGATAAGTATCTTGATCCAATTCACTAAGATGCACGGACTGGGCAACGATTTTATGGTGGTCGATGGGGTCACGCAGAACGTGTTCTTTTCGCCTGAGCAAATCCGCCGTTTAGCCGACCGTAACTTTGGCATAGGTTTCGACCAACTACTCTTAGTTGAGCCGCCCTATGATCCCGATTTAGATTTTCATTATCGCATCTTCAATGCCGATGGCACTGAAGTCGAACAATGCGGTAATGGCGCCCGCTGTTTCGCCCGTTTTGTGCGTAATAAAGGCCTGACTAACAAGAGCAAAATCCGTGTTAGTACTTCGTCCGGCAAGATGACTCTGCGCTTAGAGCGAGACGGTACAGTTACCGTGAATATGGGCGTGCCGATCCTCGAACCGAGCCAGATCCCCTTCAAAGCCAAGAAACCTGAAAAAACCTATCTACTGCAAACACCGATGCAAACCTTTTTATGTGGCGCGGCTTCTATGGGTAATCCCCATTGCGTGCTCGACGTTGAAGATGTGGCGAGCGCTTCTGTTGCTGAAATTGGTGCCATGCTCACTAAGCATGAGCGTTTTCCGCGCGGCGTGAATGTAGGATTTATGCAGGTCGTAGACTCAGGTCACATTAAGCTGCGGGTGTATGAGCGCGGCGCGGCCGAAACCTTGGCCTGTGGCACAGGTGCATGTGCAGCTGTAGTTGTAGGTCAAGTGCAAGGAAAGCTCGGCCAGCAAGTGCGGGTGGATTTACCCGGCGGCACCTTAACCATCAACTGGGAAGGCGAGGGTAAACCTTTGTGGATGACGGGCCCTGCGCAGCACGTTTACGATGGACAAATTCAGTTATGACAGAGCCCTTGATGCCGCAGACGGATGTGCCTTTCGATGAGTTGATTATTCGCGAATATCTGCTGGATAATCCTGACTTTTTTAATCGCTATCCCGAGCTGCTGCTGGCGATGCGCTTGCCTCACATGGAACGTGGCGCTATCTCTTTGGTGGAACGTCGCCAGGAAATGCTGCGCCAGCGAGTGAGACAGTTGGAAGAAGAAATCACCAGTCTGTTAACCATGGCGGCGCGTAACGAGAAGATTTACCAATTCAATACCGAGTTATCCTTTCAGTTATTAAATTGTGCCGATCTAGTGTCACTCAAAGAAGTGTTGGCCGACAGTTTGAAATTACAGTTTAATTTCAGCCATGTGCGTTTAATCAGTGTGCTCGATACTGATATGAAGGCAATATGGGATCAAAGGCTGCATAAAGGTCACTACTTTGGTCGGCTCACGCAGCAAGAGGCTAAACGCCTATTTGGTAGCGAAGTGGGGTCAGTGGCACTGACGAAATTGTCGGAAGACAACCCAGTCATTTTTGCTATTGCCAGCCAAGATGTCACCCATTTTCATCCTGATATGGATAACATGCTGCTGGAACAACTGCGGCGTTTGCTGGCGCACATGCTCGCTAAGCTGTAACGGCCGTCGAGCGATTGTGCTCACCTAAGGCTTAGCAAAACCCATGAGGAAACCGATATGAGTACGCAAACAGCCGAAGTGTCGGCGCTTAATACTCAATGGTTACAAACCTTTGAACGCTATCTGAGTACCGAGCGGCAGTTGTCGGCCCATACAGTACGTAATTACCTTTACGAGCTTAATCGCGGAAGCGATCTCTTGCCCGAAGGCGTGCATCTACTCAATGTGAGCCGCGAGCATTGGCAGCAAGTATTGTCTAAATTGCACCGCAAAGGCTTAAGCCCGCGATCGCTTTCTCTGTGTTTATCTGCGGTAAAACAATGGGGTGAATTTTTGCTGCGCGAAGGCGTGATTGAGCTTAATCCCGCAAAAGGCTTAAGTGCTCCCAAACAAGCCAAACCGCTGCCGAAGAATATCGATGTCGATGCCATCAGTCACTTGCTCGACATTGAAGGTACAGATCCCCTAAGCCTACGGGATAAAGCCATGATGGAGTTGTTTTATTCCAGTGGCTTACGTTTAGCGGAACTCGCCGCGCTCAATTTATCCAGTGTGCAATACGATTTGAAAGAAGTGCGAGTCTTAGGTAAAGGTAATAAGGAACGTATCGTCCCCGTCGGTCGTTTGGCGATTGCTGCTTTGCTGAATTGGCTCAATTGCCGAAAGCAGATCCCCTGTGAAGATGACGCCTTATTTGTAACTGAAAAAGGCAAGCGACTCTCCCATCGTAGTATTCAAGCGCGGATGGCGAAATGGGGGCAAGAACAGGCATTATCGGTGCGCGTGCATCCACATAAACTGCGCCATTCCTTTGCCACTCACATGTTAGAAGCCAGCGCCGATCTGCGGGCGGTGCAAGAATTATTGGGCCATGCGAACCTAGCGACCACGCAAATTTATACCAGTTTGGATTTCCAACACTTAGCTAAGGTGTATGATAACGCCCATCCTAGAGCGAAGAAAACACAGGATAAATAATGCGTTGTTATCTAAGACCTCAAAATATTCAAGCGATCAGTTTCGATCTCGACGATACCCTGTACGACAATCTACCGCATATTTTAAATGCTGAAGCCGAGCTGGCAACGTTTCTGTTGCAGACTTATCCATTGTCGCAGGCGTGGCAAACCCATGATTGGCGCAGGCTAAAGCTGCAACTGTTGCAGCAAAATCGCGAGCTTGCCCACGATACCAGCGCCGCCCGTTTGGCAACGCTTCGCCAAGGGTTAATACAGCTAGGGTATTCGGCGACTGAAGCCGAACGCGGCGCCGAGCAAGGGTTAGCGTGTTTTTATTTTCATCGCAGCCATTTTCAAGTATCTGACGAAGTGCTCTTGTTACTTAAACGCTTATCGCAGCATTTTAGATTAATCGGCATCACCAATGGCAATGTGGATGCCGAGCGAATTGGTTTGGGCGATGCCTTTGAGTTTGTGTTGCATCCTGGCAATGGCGTGCATATGAAACCCGCTAAAGACATGTTCGAATTAGCTTGCTCGCGGTTAAAGATTGCACCGCAACACTTACTGCATGTTGGCGACAGCATGAATGCCGATGTGCGCGGGGCGCGGCTGGCGGGGTGTCAGTCTGTGTGGTTGAATCCGAGTTTTGGCCGAGTCGATTCCTTACCTATCGCTGCCTTGTTGCCCCATTTAGAAATTAATGCTCTCGACGCGTTAATCAAAGTGCTGGCTATCGACGCAAACGAATCCCGCGAGCATTGTTGAATCTGCATCTTTGCTAATCTAAGGGTGATTGAGATCAAGGTTTGCCTCCTAAATTTGCACTAGAGTTAAGCCTAATATTACTGAAGTCACTGACTAAGGCTGTGTTATGGCGCGTATCGGGTTGTTATTACTGCTCACTTTATGTTGGACAGCGCCGGTATCGGCCCATGAGATCCATTCGGGTGGCGGTTTCATGTCGGGTTTTAATCATCCGGTATTGGGCTTCGATCACTTGCTGGCTATGTTGAGCGTAGGCATGTTGAGCACCCAGCTCGGTGGCCGCGCAATTTGGACTGTCCCCTTAGCGTTTGTCACCTTTATGTTAGTGGGCGGGATTTTAGGCTTATACGCCATTGCCGTTCCCTTCGTTGAAATCGGCATTGCCCTCTCGGTATTGTTACTCGGTCTTGCCATCGCTTTTGATCGTCAAATCCCATTGCTATTTGCCATGGCCTTTGTGGGCATATTTGCGATTTTCCACGGACATGCCCACGGCGCCGAAATGCCAGCATTGGCAAGCCCGGTTTTGTATGCTCTAGGATTTTTATTTGGCACTGCGGTAATCCATTTAGGCGGCGTAATGATAGGCCTTGGAATGCAGCGGATGACAGGACAACGTAACCTAATGCGTGTCACGGGCGCAGCGATTGCGGCCATGGGCGGTTATTTGTTAGCTGGATTTTGACGTAATAACATGTCGGATTAACGCGCCTTGAGCTGCTTCATGCAAAGATGGGCGCGGCGTAACAGTAGATTGACCTGCCGACGGCTCGCATGCATGTCGGCATCTCCCACCCTAAAATAACTCCCAGTGTAAGGATCGCCGCCGACATAGATAGGTTTGAGCTGCTCTGGCGCCAGCGGTACACGGATGCGAATCAGCTTTTTATTCATAATTTCAATAATCTGCACATCTGAGATCGCCAAAATATTATGGCTAGTGCGGTTAGGATTATCGAGTATCTCCCAAAACTCTTGTAAAACAGGAAGCGGATTGGGAATGCCTTGAATGCTGAAATGGCCACGTTCTTCGCGCACCCCTAGGATGATCTCGCCGCCTAAAGTGTTGGCAAAGGAGCTATAGGTAGCCCAAATATCTTCGGGTAATTGACCTTGGCCGTCGCGGCCACCGGCGAGTTTAAACTCTACTTGAGCCGATTCGTGTAAATCGGCAATGTCATCGAGTGCAAATGATTGAAATGTCATGGCAGCTTATCCGTCAGCGACACATAACTTGTTGTAGCACGCCAACAATTGAAAGGCCAGACCTAGGTCCAGCCTCAAAATTCTGCGGATGATCCGAAATTTAAGGGGCATCACAGCAGCAACATTTAATCGATTATTGAGCGAGACCTAATGCCTTAGGAAATAGAATATTGTTTTCTAAGTGAATATGCTGATGTAAGTCTGCCTCAAACTCCGCTAGCGTGGCATAACACACACGCCACGTAGTGCAAGCATGTTCCGGTGGCGTGAAGTCGTTCGTGAGCTCGCGTAATTTTTGCAAGATCAAACCGACTTCTTCATGTTCGTGCTGCATCGCATTGATGGGATTGCCAATATGACCAAAGCAAGTTTCAATGTGCTCTGCTTGACTCAAGCCGCGGATCGCCGGAAACAGTATTTTTTCTTCCTTCATTAAGTGCGGCATCAAATCTTCAACTAAAGCACGTATCCAACCCGCAAAGGGAATAATTTCGGCATAGCGCTCACCGTGGGCGCGCACCATTTTCTCGGAGTATTCGACTAATAATGGGGCTTTTTCGCGCACGTATTGATGATGTGTCGACTCGATGTATTCGACAAGTTGATCTAAGGGTAATTGATTCAACTCATCTTCTTTGCTGCCGGTCAGTGTTGCGGCATTCAGCGCAGCAACAACTTTTGCGGGATCTATGTCTGCGCGTTCACAGGCAACCGCCAGCGGTTTACCGCCGCCACAACAAAAATCGATACCAAATTGGCTAAACACATGGGCGCGGCGAAAATCTTCGGCAACTAACTCACCGACTTTTTGTGCTAGCCAGTGGCTATCTTGAACGTTCTCACTGAGCTCTGAACCTTGACTAAGTTGTGCATCATGGCGAGGTTGAGAACTCACTCCATGAACTGAGGTTTGTATATCTTGCGGGATAGAAGTAGCAGACATGAATAGCTCCAAAGCAGCAATAAATTTACATTCATATTATTTGCAGCTTTAATTCGTAGCAACTAAACCCGACTAAAATACTCAGGATTTGCCGATGATGTCACAGTTAGTTGAGCGAAATATCTCTTAAGGAGTAGGTCGCCCGGCCTTAGTCTGGAGTTGCAAATTGGCTTTAGGAACTTTTAGATACTGAGTGACGATCACGCCAAAGCGTTTCGTTTATTTCACTTAATTTGGGATCGACAACTTGGCCTTGTTTAGTGTATTCGTACAACTGGGTAGGTTTTGCCCGCGGTAATTGCGACAGGCCCAAAAGGGGCCGAATCGACCATCTTTCAACAGCATATCGCCGCCGCAGAGGTTACAAAGCGGTGATATATGTCCACAAGCCTCATTTAGGCACACCTTAAAGCCTGCAAAACGGTTACGCGTCATTGGGCTAGCGCAGAGTTCGCAGCCTTGCTCCTTGTGATCGCACAAGGGAAAGTGTGAGCAAGAATAAAACGATTTAAAATTTCCCGTTCTAGGCTTAAGCGTTCCCGTGCTGCAACGCACGCATTTTACTTCTTTAAATAACCTTTGTACTAAAGAGGTGCTGAACTCATCTTGTTCAATTGGGTAGTCTTTTGTAAGCAGTTCAGTGACGAAAGGACTCACATCTGTCATATCGGCAATCACATAGGCGCGGTGTTTTGCCCGCGTTAATGCGACATAAAATAGTCGGCGTTCTTCTGCAAATTCAAACGCTTCAGTTTTAGATAAAAAAGCATCCAGTATCGGCGGCGTAATTTTCATCGACGGAAAGCCATGCATTCCCGTCTTCATCCCCATGATCACCACATAATCGGCTTCTTTCCCTTTCGAAGCATGAAAAGATTGGCACTCAATCTTCATGTTGGGGTACTTAGTTTTAAGTTGGTTAACTTGGGTTTTATCGGGTAACTGAAACCAGAAACGTGCCAACAAATAGACGCTCGGTACGCTGTTAAGTTTGTCACTTCCGGCGCTTATCCTTGCACTTATCGCCGTTAATGCTTGTTCTAATGCATTCGGGCTTGGTTCATCTTTACTGGGTGGTTCATTTTCTCCGCGGCGTAATATTGAAACCGCGGGGGAGGTGACCTGCGTGAGGGAGCGAATATCCTTGCTCAATTGTGTGGGATTTTGGGTGACAAACTGGGTAGCGACTTGCCCAATACTGCTGTTAAACCTAAAAGTCAGGTCTAAGTCGTTTCGGGCGGTTGGGCCAAAATAGTGAGTAAACTGCGTGGTTAAACTCACATCTGCGCCGCTAAAGCGATAAATCGCCTGCCAGTCATCCCCGACACAAAATAAAGACGCCTGCGCTTTAGAATGGGGCGCACAGGAATCCCTCAAGGCACGCACTAAGCGGGCACGTGGTTCTGAAATATCTTGGAACTCATCCACCATAATAAAACGCCACGGGCTAATAAATTGCCCGCGTTGTAGATACGTCAGCGCTTTGCCAATCATGTCCTCAAAATCAATGTCGCCATTTATTGCTAAATGTTGCTCATAGCGCGTGAGTATGGGCTCAAGCAGTTCGAATGCCTTACGGGTCTGCTGAGCATCGGCGGCGCGGGCAAATACCCCCTCAAGGCTATGTTCATCAAGGCAAGCTGCTTTATACAGCCCAATCAGCTGACTAAACATTTTTGCCAATTCAGTCACGCGGCCTAGTTCATGCAGGGTGGCGAGTATGGCTTCATCGGGTAAGTGGGCGTATTGCACTTTAAAGACTTGTAAAGCTTGCTCAAGCTTACCGATTAACGACCCGTTTTTATGTTGGTAATAAAATAGCTCAATACACTTAGTACCATGTTGTTGATGTAGCTGGCGTTTCCATGCCATCGATTCCAAGTACTTTTGGTTATCGATATAAGGGGCGGTATGCTGGTGTTCATCAATACCATAGTATTCAAGATAAACTTGGTATTCAGGCAGATAGAAATCGGGTTGATACTGACGAAAATCAATACTGCGCACATCATGCTCATACTTAGTTTCATAAACATATTCGATGCCATTGCTAAATAGCCAGTTGGCAATGTAGAGCTCACCAAAGCTTTTGACTCGCTCACCTTTAAGGGTGCGAATATCGTTATCATTCAGGTATTGAAAATACTCACCTTCCACCTCGAACTCGAACGGGCTTTTTTCAACATAATAGAAGCGGCTGAAGTACTCGAAAAGCTGCTTACGGTAAGCCTCATCTTCAATCAAAGTCTCAAGGGTATTGTGCACCCACAGCTCTTTGGCTTTGTCATCCTCTGCCCAAGGGGACAAACTGGGTTTAGCGCGCTCAACGTCGGCGATAATTTTTAAGCCTAAACTGTGGAAAGTGCTCGCCTTGATATCCTCCGTGCCAAGCTTGTTTTTAATCCGTTCATCCATCTCGTCAGCGGCTTTACGGCCATAGGCTAATAGCAATATTTCATCGGCTTTTGCTTGACCACTCTTCAGCAAATATCCGGCTCGCCCGACCATCACACTGGTTTTGCCCGTGCCAGCACCTGCCAATAACAAGTTATTGTTATCATCGATAATACAAGCTCGGCGCTGTTTTTCGGTTAAGGGATTAGATTCTACATGCTCAAAATAGTCTGCAAATTTAACGAGCTGCGACTGAATGTAATTTTCACGCAGCTGTTTTACATCGGCGCGGGTCCAGCGGTGGATTTGCTTAAGCCTCGCTAACACAGTGTGTAGATTTGCCGCCAAGGGCAGGTTTTCACACCAAGGGAACCAACGCGGATATTCGCGCGCGACTCTGGCTTGTATCATTTCTAAACGTGATTCACGTAAATAAGTGTGTGCCAGTATTTTATCGACTTTCGCCACTAACTCAGCAATGCGCGCCCCATTAGCATTCGCCCAAAGCAGTGCGATTTCGTTGCCAAATTGATGCTGCGCAAAATAGCTCAGAAACGGCAGTTGATAGGCTTTACCAGATACAGTGAAACTGAGCAAGTATCCGAGCGGACTTAAGGTAAAAACCGGCGGGGAGTCGAGCTGCTGCCAAGTAAAATGTTCGTCAGCGGCAACTTCATTAGCGCTGCGAGAGTGAGCAAAAAAGCCGCCTTTAGTGCGATTAATGCTAATACCACAGGCGCTGAGTTTTACCGCATCAGCTTTGCCAATAAAGAAATGGCCAAACCAACTGTGCTTGATATCTTGTTCAGAGTGAGTCAATGACAATGTAAAACCTACGGCTAAAAAGTTTTAGAATTAACAGGCTGATTTTTAAATGCATTATAACTTAAAACCTGATAGCTCGTGTCAAGGTTGTGCTATGGGTCGGTATGGATTGTCTATTGATTTTGGTCACCAGACGCAGCCAAGCTCATAGTGTTGGTGAATGATGTCTTAGTTGGCGTGTGAGGCGTGGCAAACCAAGCATGATGGTGACTGTGTAACTATGTGTATAAGAAGGACGCACATTAGAAAGGGGTACATTAGAAAACCGTGTATCAGAAAGCAAAAAAGCCTGAATCTCTTCAGGCCTTTTCTTTTCTCAATACAACAGCTTAATCCTTGCGGATTAGTTCATGCCGTACAATCGAAAGCGGTGTTTTTGGTTGTTTTTATACTTATTGGTTTGTCGATTTATTCCTTTGTTTATCAATGGTTAGTGAGTTTTCTTGTTCTTGTAGGTATTGGCTTGTTTTGGTTGCTATGGTTAAATGGGGGTACATATGGGGGTCATGGAATAGAGCCCAAATCTCACCATAAAAGAGCTCAAAACTTATGATTTATGAGACCACTTTACGTTCATATAACGGGAAGCCACAGACTGAAGCTTTTACCCTAACAGACGGTAAAGGATTGGGAGTTCGTGTTTCAGTACTTGGTAAATTAAGATTTCAGTTTCGCTATAAGATCAATGGACAAAATAAACGAATAGATTTAGGCGACTATCCAGACTTATCTCTCAGGCAAGCCAGAGATGCAATGGAAGAGTGTCGTACATGGTTAGCCCAAGGGCATGATCCAAAGCTAAAGCGAAGTATGACAAGGCAAGAGTCGTTACTACCCGTCACTGTTGAGCAAGCCCTAGAGTATTGGCTTAAAGAATATGCTGAAGAAAATAGAGTCAATGTTGATAAGAATAGAGCGCAGTTTGCAAAACATATTTATCCCTATATAGGGAATTATTCGCTTGTGGACACTGAAACTCGTCATTGGATAGAGTGCTTTGACCGTATAAGACGAGGCGTACCTAGTCTCAAACAAAGACCTGCACCTGTTGCTGCGGGTTACGTATTACAAAGTGCTAAGCAGGCTCTGAGGTTTTGTCGTGTGCGGCGTTATGCAATCACTCATGCACTTGACGACCTTATCGGTACGGACGTAGGCAAAAAGCAAAATAAAAAGGATAGAGTGCTGTCAGATATTGAGTTGACTGATCTGCTTACTTTGCTTGAGGGGCGTAAGGTTTCTTTCTACATGCGTCAATTATGTAAATTATTGATAGTTTTCGGTGCGCGTACTCAAGAGTTACGATTATCTCAGTTTGACGAGTGGGATTTAGATCGAGGAATTTGGACTGTGCCTAAAAGCCACAGTAAGACTAATACTCTCATTACTCGCCCAATACCTGAGCGAATTAAGCCCTTGATCGAGTTTTTATATAGGCGTCATGGTCAAACTGGCTATCTTTTAGGTGAGCTAAAAAGTGCTGAAACCGTAAGTGGTTCCGGTCGGAAAATATGTAGTTGGTTAAAGCATCAAGAATCTTGGACATTGCATGATTTACGTCGAAGCTTTGCGACTAAACTGAATGATTTGGGTGTTGCGCCATATGTGGTTGAACAGCTTCTTGGTCACGCTCTTGGTGGAGTTATGGCAATTTACAACCGCAGCCAATACCTTCCTGAAAAGAAAGCGGCATTAGATATGTGGGTAGAGCGTTTAGATCTTCTGACGGATAAGCCGGATAACGTTTCTATATTGAAGCGAATAGCATAAAATTTGAACACATTTTGTTCGGGCAGTGGATGTAACCTATGCAAGTCAGCATTAATAAGGCAAAAGCAAGCTTATCTAAGCTGGTGGGTCTTGCTGCTAACGGTGAAGAAGTCATTATCACTCAGGCTGGTGAGCCAGTTGCTAAATTGGTTCAATATGAGAAAACGATGCAACCACGGCCGCTAGGATTGCTAAAGGGACAGATAGTTATAAGCGATAGTTTTTATAATAATAGTGAAATTTATAAACTGTTTTATGAGTGAAATAATTAAAGCCTTTGTTTTTAGCACCTGTTATTTTGAGTGGTCAATCATATTTGGAGTTTGGTTGTGAATAGAACACTATTGAAAGGAAGCGACGATCCTTTGAAAGGTTTTGCCGAGCATACAGAACATGCATATGAGCTTGCACAGGCGACTAGTAAAGATTGGACATCTTTTTTCGTAAATACGGAATCAGTGGGCGATGATTTTATATTGAAACGAGGTGTTGATTATGAAGATGCTAATTCAGAGACAAGTTTTTTTGATGATGACGATGTAGAAGACCCTCTTCTCGTTATAATTCCAGAAAAGTACAAGTGATGTGTGCTGTGGTTGCGGGAATTGCTATATCTATATAAATAACAAGATGTTGTAGCAGATTGATACGCAGGAAGCCCTCTTACATAAAATTATATTTACGGACGTAAAGTATGGCATTTTCAGATAAATCTCGGCTCAGGCTGTGGTGGTCATTCGAAGGAGTGGCCACCCGAATAGTAAGTCCTGTTCGGGAGTATAAAAGTGAAAATTTCAAAACGTGCAATTCGTCGCCATCACAAAGCGCGACTCAAAAAATCTCGGGTTACCTATTGGGGTGGTAGCCCTAAAGGCTCTGCACAGTTTTTAGGTATATGTTTAAAAACGCCATGTACTTGTTCTTGTCCTATGTGTGGTAATCAACGTTATTACTGGGGGGCTAGTTTTCAGGAACTTCGGCAAAAATTGAAATCTATGTAAACGTTTAAAATAACAGAACGAAAGCGGCTCAAATGAGTGTTGGGTCGCTTTACTTGTTCTGGCAAATATTTCTTGAATGATTCAGTTTTAATACATCGTAATGTCAAGTGGGTGTCGACCATCTTCAACGCCTTCAGGCTCATCATCAATAATGTCCATTGATTCGTTATGAACTTGCAGTTGCTCCAGAAACTCATCATCAAACGTAACAACTTCGTAGCCACTAGCTATAAGCGCTTGATATATAGCAAATGGAGAGCCGCTGTCATCCATTATTGCGCCACCAAGGCCGTCATGTTTACCGACCAGAAGTGATTTTACTGCCGCCTTCATGCTTACTGGGGAAATCTCATAAGTAACAGCTTCATATATTGATTCAAAATCGGTGGTTCTTATATCAAAGAAATCCACCATACCATTTACGATAAATAGCATTTTCAGATCCTTAAGTTAGTTGTATGCTTTTGTCCGGCATTGATATGTTGTTTATTGTCTGGTGGCGCTGCCACTGATTGTGGATCGATAGGATCGACAATAGATTATTCTGGTGCAGACTTTCGGCTATCTAGCTCCTTGTTTTTATAGTGTAGGTATCAGCTGAGGTTTGAATTAACGGTTTTATTCAAACTTCTTTTTCCTATCATGGCGGTAATTTTTAGTTGAGTAAGTTGGTGTGAGAACACTCGATACTGAGCGTTCAATTGACTCACGTAATCCTCCAAAGAGCTGAACTTCATTAGAGTATTTTAGGTAGTCCATAATGCCATCGCAGATGGACTCAATAATTTCTTTTGCCTTTCTGATCCTAAACCGTTCACCTTCAGCCAATTTCAGCAAATGTGACTCATCAGGAAAAGCCTTACTATTCGACAGTTTGAGCGCCATTTTGTTATCGATAGCGTCATAAATAAGAGTGTGGGTGACATCAAACGGTGGCGATACAAAAATATGGGACATGTCAGAGGTGTATTGCAGCGCAAAGTTCTTCAAATGCGCATCACCATTACCAATTAAGCAGTTAAATACAATGTACTGATATATTTTCTCAACTTCCGCTTGGCTGTTGGTATACAAGTGTGTCGCCTTAAGCAGAGTTTCATAGCTACTACTGTATTTAGCGTCTGGGTCATTGGACTTCTTCAGTAAGGTGGTGAAATCCTCATAACCTAGCTTTGTGCCATCATCAGCCCTATCAAAGCGCTCTATCACAAATGTCTCTAAACTTTCTGATAGGTAGGTTCTAGGTGGCTCAAGTCCGCAATGGCGCGCAGCTTCCATACAAACAAATTCATTAACAGTCAGCAGCGGAAACTCGGCGTCGAATGATTTAACAATTAAATCTTTTTGCTCAATGGTTCGACTGGTTTTAATCGTGCCAGCACTCGGGATGCTAACCTTCGGCTGTACACCTGCGAGTGAGTTTCTGAGGTAATACTTTTCTAATAATTGAGGAAACAGTGGTTCTGCGCTGTTGTATGACAAGATATCACTAAGCGAAACGGACTCAGTCTCAGGCAAGGCTAGCTCACTTTGATAAGAAAGCATGCCAACGCTATGTTCGCCTTGCAGTGCAAGTAAATACATGTCGTTTACTTTTGCATATCGCGCTAGTTTCTCTGCGATGAAACGGCGGTTAAAGCCTTCAGGTAGGTTTTGCGCAAATATTGGATGCAATGCGCCAGAAGCATAACCATCCATACCTTTTTGGGTCATGGTAAGTGATACGTAACGCTTATCTTGCGTAGGCTGATAATGATGCACTGAGCCATGGGTTAAAACACCTAGCTCTGTATTGTCGGAACAAACCGTGATGTTGGTGATTTTAGTGGGTAAGCTCGATTCAGAGGTCATTATTTATCCTCCGAAAACAAACTATCAATTTCATCCCAATCTGGCAGTTTGTGTTGCTTTGGTATCACGTCAAACTGCAAACCAACGGCATCAAGCAAGCGTTCAAAGATATCGAACGAGCCAGTGAAGTGGCCATTTTCAATCTCAGAAATAGTCGTTTTATTGATACCAGTGAGTTCAGCTAAACGCTGCTGTGTATAACCTAGCGACTTTCTACTCTCACTTACTGCGTCACCAATCTCTTGTCTATCTGACATATATCCACCAGCAAAAGTTAGCTATATGGCTAACATCATAGTGTAAAAAGCAAAGGTTAGCTATATGGCTAACATTGGTCGTATAGAATAAGGTGATGAACCCAGAAGAATAACTGTGTTAGGTATTCCGCTCATACAACCAACAACTGGGAGTTCTCCCTCAGCCACTCTTTGCATTCTACGTAATCAGGCATTATCCGCTCTACTTCTTTCCAAAATAGTGGGGAGTGGTCTAGTTGCTTTAGATGGCACAATTCATGGACAACCACATAGTCGACGATGCGGTTAGGAGCCATAACAATAATCCAGTTAAAATCTAAATCACCTTTAGGATTGCAGCTACCCCAACGGCTTTTAAAGGTTTTGATATTGACTGATTTAGGCGCGACTCCCATTACTTTTGCATAACGGCGCACCTTTTCCTTAAGCTTGAGCAATGCACTGCGTTTATACCAGCCTATGAGTGCTTCTCTCACTAAGTTTGAACGGGCGGAACCTTCGGGCACAGTAACGACTAATCGTCCTTGCACCAGCTTTACTGGCTCAAAACTGCCTGCATGTACTTTTAAACGATAATTTCGGCCAAGGTATGACATTGCCTCACCAGAGACAAACTGCTTTTCTGATGAGGTAGTTAGTACCTTGTGCAGAGCAACCTTATCGATAATCCATTGGTGTTTTTCTTGTAATATTCGCTCGATTCGTTCTATCGGTAATGCCTTGGGCACGACCACGCTAACCATGCCTTCTTCAACTTTAATGGAGGCAGTTTTGGCTCTCGTGGTTCGGGTAATGCGTGCTTGATACCCTTTAGCTTGAATGAATTCGGCTTGTTTCATGCTGGTGGTCATTGCTTATTAAACTTGTGTTTTGCCAATTCCATAAATCTATCTTGCAGGTTGGAGATCAATTCTACGTTGCTAAATGATGCATCAATAACGGCGCGTTTGATCTCTTTTTTCAACCGTTTTATCTCATCTCCCTTATTGAAAAAGTCGACTATTTGAGTCGCTTCATCAAACATGGCTACAAGGTTTTGAGTGATCGTCTTTATCTCAATTAACTGGTGCTCGTCTATGACTTCAATGTCGCTTGTTTTGGTCACTTCAGCGGTAAGTATGTTGTAGAAGGCATACTCAGTTTCGGAAAGCCCTGCATCTTTTGCGGCTCTACGACGGTCAATCTCAATCGTGTCGACCATAGACAATAACAGTTCTAATTGCTGTTCCCATTGCCCTGCGGTCTTCTCGATAATGTCTCTGAGTCTTAGGCTGAGGGATTTGTAATACTCTGGGTCTTCCTCAAGCTTGACGGTAATATGGTGCTTAATCGCGCTTTCAATTTCTGAGGCTTTAGATTCAGTCGATTTTTCTGGTCGAATACTTTCTTTAAAATTTGCTGCCAGTAGGTCAATAGGCGGTATTTTGGGATCAACGCCTGTACTTAAAATATGCTCGTCCACCAGCTTACGCACTTTAGCGCCAATGTCCTTCATATCCAAACCTGCATCTCGGTACTGGTTTCGTGCAGCATTATGGACTTTACCTAGCAGTTTCATATCCGCTAAAAATGGCGCTGCGGCTACATCGGGCAGAATGATGTTCATTTGCTTTGCAAATCGCTTAAATGCCATATCAAACTGTGCTCGAATGGCTTCATCTTTTAGTGCAAGCACATAGCTATCAACGTCTTTATTCTTGATATGTCTAAAAAATGAAATGGCGAGGGTATGTGTTGCTTTTAGCTTGGGAATTTCATCTTTGAGGCTTTGATAAGTGCCGTCGACATCATCACTGCTGAACATTTCCATGGCTTCGATAAGATAGTTCGATAGACCAAAGTAGTCGACTACAAAGCCGCATTCTTTTTTTGCATAGGTGCGGTTTACTCGAGCGATAGCCTGCATCAGCGTATGGTC
The DNA here is from genome assembly GCF_031932075.1 of Shewanella sp. SP1S2-4. NCBI lineage: Bacteria > Pseudomonadati > Pseudomonadota > Gammaproteobacteria > Alteromonadales > Shewanellaceae > Shewanella > Shewanella sp. SP1S2-4. The sequence goes on along the minus strand of NZ_JAUOET010000019.1, from coordinate 58,454 downwards.
TTGCAGCTTACGATCGATATACATCACTTGTGCTATCGGCGCGTCAAACCCCGTCAGTAGCATGTCTTTCACGATTAAGAATGCGACTGGGTTTTCCGATAACGGCTTAGTAAAATCTTGGATTATCTTCTTTTGCTTTGTCTTGTCGGTATGAGCAGCAATATAGGCTTCATCGTTGTGATCACCCGAGATAATCACTTCACTAGGTGGAGCGTTTAACTCATCTAAGGTCTTTTTAAACACAGTGGCCGCATGGCGACTACCCACCACTATCATGGCTTTAAAACCGTCGGGTTGTATGTGCTTGCGGTAGTGTTCAAGTAAGTCCATGCAAACCCAGCGAATGCGGGCAGGCGCTTCGCGAACGGCGCGCTCAACCCCGTATTTTTGTTTAATCTCCCGCTGTTCTTCTTTGCTATAGCTACCAAAGTAAGCCTCAAACAGTTTGCCTAATGACTCTCCAGCGACTTCAGTCTTTACTTGGCGGCCTTCATACAAAATACGAACGGTTGCGCCATCATCCACCGCTTGATTGATCTTGTATTCATCAATATAACCACCAAAAGCTTTATCCATTTTCTGGGTTTTCAGTAGTGGTGTACCTGTAAACCCAATTTTAGGAGCGTTAGGTAGGGCAGCGTTGATGGTCATGGCAAGGCCACCAAACTGAGTTCTATGGGCTTCATCGGCAAGTACGATGATTTTGTCACTCGGGTTTAAGTTAGCAAAACCACCGTTTTCATTGTCGGCACTCAGTTCCTTCTCTAGCTCTAAAAATTTTTGCACCATAGCAGTCACAAGATCAGAACTGTCTTTTTTCAGTAGTGCTTTTAATTCTGTCACTGAGCCAGCGTTATAAATGGTTTCACCTTGGGCAGCGCGGAAGGTGCTAGATAACTGCTCATCCAACTGAGTACGATCAGTAATAAACACGAGTTTGTATTGCTTAAGCACAGGATCACGGCGCATTTTAACGGCAAGCATGACCATGGTCAGCGATTTGCCGCTGCCTTGGGTATGCCATACCACACCCGACTTCTCTTTGCGGTCTTGACCTGTTTTAAGGCGCTCAATGACTTTATTGACCGCTCTATATTGCTGGTAACGTGCGACCTTCTTGATCAGCTTGCCTTCAACTGGCTCAAATATAATGAAGTTTTGCAATATATCGAGGAAGCTAGCTGGGCTGAATATACCAGCAATCAATCGTTGTTGTGCTGTTACCGCAGTGATTGCATCGTAGTTTGAGCTGGTGGCGGTATAAAGTGCAGGGTTATCGTTAACCTGCATATCGTTGAGGCTGCTACGGCTAAAAGCCTGAGATAAATTCTGTTCGCTTAACGTGTCATCGGTAAAGGGATAGGCATCTTTCCAATCGGCATAGTGGGATGCATTGGAACTAATTGTGCCCACTTTGGCCTGATCGCGGCAGGTCGATACCATCAGTTGGTTGTACCAAAAAAGCCGCTGTGCGCCTTCATCATCGACGCTATTGCGCAGGTTTGCATATCTGCGTAATTGGCTAATTCCTTCGCTCATTGGTGCTGAAATGTAGGGGGATTTACATTCGATTACAGCCAGCGGTAAGCCATTAATAAAGCATACAATATCAGGGATAATACTTTGATTTACGCCTTCGACTTTAAACTGTGAAGTACAGATAAACTCATTGGCCTCAAGGTTATCAAAATCAATCAATTTAACGGTTTGGCCTTTACGCCCTTTACCAACGTCTTGCTCAACTGAAAGGTAATTCACTAAGGTTTGATAGATGGCCTGATTGTATTCCATCAAGCCGATAAAGTTTGGATGGGTGATATCACGGCAAACCTTGCGTAGGTTTTCATCGTTAATCCAAGGGTTAATTCTTTTAATGGCAGCTTCGAGCCGTCCCACCAGCACGACATCCCGTAGATAGGGTCTTTCTTGGTATTCAGGTGTGAGTTTAGTCCCCGCAATGTACTGCCAACCTAATAGCGATAATTGCGTAATAGCGGGTAATTCGACCTTATGTAGCTCGTCCTGATCCATATCTATCCCTTTACCAGATGATTAACGACATCTTTTGTATCTGATTTTTATACGATTGATTTTTTTATGCAATCTAACAGGCTTTTATATTACAGAGGCATTGCACGAATAGCAGCTGACAATATCAATGGAATACGGGGCTAATTCAAAAATATACCAATTTGGACGATTTCCCACCCACTGCAAGCTCAAAAAGCTCAGGCACAATCTCTCTCGTTGGAAGGGGCTCCTGCCAACGTAACCCTAAATTGGAGAAATAACATGAGCAATAAAACACCAATGACCCCACAAGCAGCCGCGCGTATTCAAAGCTCAACTGCAAATCAAAACGGGGGTACTGTAGCTAAGGGCAGTTTTGCTGCCAAAGCGCAGAGTGCGGCGGCAAAGAATTCTGGTAATGGTAAACAGGGAGGTAAGTAATTATGTCTCAACATGATGACGATAATCATAGCAACCAGCTTAATCCCAACAATGACGCTTACTGGCAGAGCCGTGGTGAAGATGAGCGTCCAGATGATTGGCAAGAGCAACTTGATGAAGAATGAAAGGATCAAGTTGTTGGCGCTAAATCACTACTAAAGTTAACGGCGTTACAGCGTTCAACCAAAAGATGGTGTCTCCAGCGGTATTAGGTAAAAGGCCATGGTGATGAAATGGCCTTTTATTTTTTGATAAGTGCGGCTCGATAGTGTTCAAAATAGGTAGGGTAGCGAGCCAGTACTTTTTCTCGTATCGAAGCGCTCTGAATATCGGGAGTCAGTTTCACACACTCATTTATTTTGATATCAATGGCGCGGGCAATACGGAAGTAAGTTAATACAGCTTGGACATCGTAGTTTCCATGCTGATTGAATAATGCTGTCAAAAATGCCTCTAGTTTAGCCTCCGAAGGTAGATTTTCTCCGTTACGCCAATACTTTAACTGGTTATATTGTCTATCAATTAAGCTTTCAGCTAATGGATAATTCTGTTGAGTGTCTGCACTATTTTTAATGGGAATAAAAGCTGCCATTGCTCTCCAGCTAAGTTCAGTATCATCCGAAGATAAAAAGCGTTTAAGTTCTATCAGCACCGCTTCATAGCAACAGCATTTGACGTCAGAGTGCGCAAATGTATGCATGACCTTAGAGAAAAAGCTGGTTTTCCCATATGGTTCAAAAGTGTCAAACTTTCGCTGATAGTATTGATATAACCCGACTTCATAATGGGCTATGGCTGTCAGGAAAAAATCAAAGATCATGTGATACACGGCTTCATATAAGCGTTGATTAGGCTCATCTGATGGCGATTTTAAAGCGTCGGAGGCATTTAGGTATGAGGTGTAATAAGCTAACTGCTCAGGAGGGACTAAGCTGTAATGTTGCCAAGTTGGCAGTAAGGCTTGCCATATTGTGATGTAGTCATTTTTGTCTATTTCACCAATCTTTATTTGTTTTTTTATGGTTTTCAGCATTAAATAATCAGCTTCACTTCGGGAAATAAGCCAATCTCCAAGCGTAAAAAGTTCATTATCGTTTTTAACAGTACTAATACCCAATCCTAAGGCGAACCAATCACCCGCATTAGAGCCAGCCTTTGCGGGGCGCAATAATTTCAATAGGTTTGCCGTGGTAAAAAATATTTTAAAAGAGACCGAGATATTTTCACCAAAATTATAGAGTTTGGTTAGCGTTCGAAGGCTAACCCCCTGAGTCAGTATGTTTGCCTTAGAACTTTTGGCTATTTTTGAGTCAATTTCGTGAACACGTTCGAAAAATGTGATTTGCTGCGGAATGTTTTCGGGCAGTAGTAATAGCCGTGCAACTTCTGCCGTAGATGGCAAAAAAATGCTTGTAAAGTGAGAGGGTGGAAAGAAATATTTACCATCCTTGTTCGGCTTAAACATACTCCTCCTTTAGTTGTGTATTGGTTGATGCTAGGGTTGAACGCGATAACTAATAGAGAAAGCTACATTTTTTTGTTTGGTTAAGGTATGTGTTTTACCATCATCCGCAGTACGTGCAAATATTGCACATACTGAATCCCGCTCAAGTTCGCCCTCTTTAAAGACGTTGTTGATATGCTTAGTGATCACCGAACGCTCACGGTCGAACAATACACAAATTTCTGCTTGGGTTAACCAAACTGTCTAGGTATCGACGGCCACAGTTAGCTGTAACTGACCGTCTTGGCTGATAAAAATATCATATTGTGATAGTTGGCGATCCACTGTTTATCCTCTTAACTCAAGGGGCTGTACTGCGCTTATGCTGCGTCGCGGTCAATGCCTTGCCGTCCATTGGGGTTAGACAACTAAATCGTTATCGACCCTAACCCGCACTTTACCCGTCAATAGATCCTGCATAAGGGCTTTTTTGAGATTTAGTAATTTAGCGAGTTTTTTTTCTTTCTGTAAAATTGAAAAGTCGACACTATTTAATGATCCTAGAATTTTATTTTGTTCATTAAGTGGCGGCGTCTTTATTTGTATTTTTCCGCAATCAGGTACGCGCATATGTGGAACAGTACTTCCCCCACTAAAATTCTCAAGCTGCTTTCTCCCATATTCACTCATCAAAGAGTACATTAAGAATCCAGACGAGGTCTTTTTTTCATTTGCTCGATACATCATGGTGCGTTGCCCCAGAAAAATACCTCTAGAGTCTTCAAGAATGCCGCATTCACCAACAGGTGCTTCTCGGGTAAAAATTAAATCACCATTTTCAGGTTTAATACGACGAGTCCAATTTTCATATGTTTCTTTCGATACACAGCGAACATTTTCTGTATCAACTCGCCCGTGACGGACGTTAGTTGTACGGATCATCTTATACGGTGTTTTAAAATCGACTACAGGAGCTGTTTTGTTCACACAGTCTACAACATGGGAGCAAAGATCTGCGATTGGTTGTACTTCCCAGCTTTTTGGGATTTTGCCAACGGGGGAGTCTTTAAATTCGGTGTGGGGCTCATATTTATCACCTTGCTTGATGCCAACCCCCTTGGTGAGTAGCTCTTGCATCATGCCGCTTTTTAAATCTTTGAGCTTGTCGATTTGTGCCTGTGTTTTTTCAATGACGTCATCCACAGAAGTCAAAATCGCCGCAATCTTTTGCTGTTCAGGAAGTGGTGGGAGGATTGCTTCAATATTCCTTAGTTTTTCCTTGTTTAAGGTTACTCCTTTAACTGCTTGATCGATATCACCTAACAAATCCCAAGAGTGTAAGCCTTGGTAGAAATATTGTAGATCAATAGCTTTTTCATTTATTGGCTGAAATGCTGCAATAGCCTCATTTGTGTAAAGATCTCTTCCCGCAAAAGCTACTCGACCGACGGATAGCTTAAAACTCATTATTACCGTTCCTTTAGGAACCAGCTTCACGTTTGACTTCTTGATGCCTAAATCAGTAATTTGCTCTGCTGTTTGTGAAATTATCCGTCCTTTCAAATCCCTAATTGACACCCAATAATTGCCAGTTTTACATTCAGCGTCCCAAAATAAAGGTTCATTTCTGCTAGGAGTACCACCGATTGCAATATTAAACAGGTTTTCAAATTTGTTTTTTTTCCAATCAGCTGGAATGGTATTACTCATAACCCAGCTCCTTCAAGTAACCTTGCATCATTTGCTCTGCTTCTGCCACCTCAGCATCGAGCTGGTAGAGCGAGACATGGTACTTATCCCACCAGCGTTCAAGTTGCGTGATGATGCTGGCTGCAACCTCTGTATCAGCATGGCTAACATGCTCACGGATCTGCTCTTTGGTTTCGATTTCCGCTCTGAATTGATAATAGCCTTCGACCTTGGGCTCAAATACGCAGCTCACATCAAAGCCTTGAAGGATTTCCTCTTGAATATAATCGTCTTGCACTTCACGCAGTGGAATACCGCCGTGGAGAATGGCGCGCACATCGAAGATTTCTGAGGGTGGCGAGGTATCGGCATAGCGGCGAATATTGAGGTTGTAGTCGTTATCGCGGATATCTTTTAGTGTGACTATGGCTGAGTAGCGTTTGATTTCGCTAAAGCTGTCGAAGGTTGCGACGATTTTATTGATATCTTGCAGACGTAAACTGTTTTGGTTTTTGCCTTCTTGATATTCCAGTTCGGCATTAATGAACAGTACTTTTCCTTGGCGCTCGCTCGGCTTTTGTTTATTGATAATCAGCAAACTGGCGGGGATACCTGTGCCATAGAATAGGCCTGAGGGTAGGCCGATCACCGCTTCTAATAAGTCGTCTTCGAGTATGCCTTTACGAATGTCTTTTTCGCTTGAGCCTCGGAACAACACGCCATGGGGCATGACTACGCCGACCATGCCATCATCATTCGTGCTGGCGATCATGTGCTGCACAAAGGCGAGGTCGCCTGAGTCTTTTGGTGGTGTGCCATAGGGGAAGCGGCCATATTTATCGTTATCGCAGTCTTCTTTGCCCCATTTCGATAACGAAAACGGTGGATTGGCAATCACGCGATCAAACGTCATTAGACTGCCTTCTTGAGTATGCTTTGGCTCGCGCAGGGTATCGCCTTTGCGAATGTCGGCACTTTGTACCCCGTGCAAAAACATGTTCATCTTACAGATTGCCCATGTATTGAGGTTCATCTCTTGACCGTATAACGATAGGTTCGCGGCGTTTTCATTATGGGTCGCAAGGTAATTACGCATTTGGATCAGCATACCGCCCGAGCCTGCGGTGGGGTCGTAAATTCGCATTCCCGCATGGGGTTTGAGCAGTGCCACCAGCAATTGTACCACTTCGCTTGGGGTATAGAATTCACCGCCTTTTTTACCAGCGCTGTCGGCAAACATTTTAATTAAATATTCGTAAGCTGTGCCAAGTAAGTCTGGACGTTCGAAATCGCTATTGCGCAGACGGTATTTGCTGAAGTGGCTGAGCAGGTCGCGCAGCTTATTATCGGAGAGCTTGTTTTTAATATTGAAGTCGATAGTGACCAACACGCCCTCAAGGTTTGAGTTGTGTTCTTCAATGGCTTCAGCGGCGGTATTGAGCGCCTCACCTATGTTGTGCTTTAAGTCTTTAAGCGCTGACCAGCGGGCAACTTCAGGAATATAGAAGGTGCTGTCGTATTCATCTTCATCACTGGCTAAGGCTTCGGCCTCAACTTGGGTTTTACCTTTGGCAAGATAATACTCGATCACCTGTTCACGGGCTTCATCAAATGAATCCGATAGACGCTTAAGGAACATCATGCCGAAGATGTAGTCTTTGAACTCTGACGCATCCATATTGCCGCGTAGAATATCCGCCGTTTCCCAGAGGAACGATTCTAACTGTTGAAGAGTGATTTGATTTGACACTGATTTTCTCTAATGAATTCGGTTAGCACATTGGGGTAAGTGGTTATGATAAAAGTCCCCTGTGCATTGATGCGCCAAAGTGTACTGATAAGGGGGAAAGGGTACAACGTTATGATGGGTAAATATGCGCTGTGCGGCAAAGTCGTGCCGTTGGTGCTTGATTGCTTCTACTTTTACTCTATGAATTTGATTTTACAAACTGTCAACATGCCTTGTTGTTAAAATGTTAACCGTGTCATTGTTTTGGATCTTATGCAGGTTTTGGTTGAGCTCTCCTCACTCTTTGCCAGTGTATGATTTTGTTTTATATGCATTTTTATGGATATCTGGTTTTAAGCTGGTGTTGTTGTGATCCACTCATGGCTGATCCACGTTTCAGCGTGAGATCCACTTCAGCCCAAGCCTAATTGTTTTAAACTTGTTAGTATTTTCATGCTCGGCTTGAACTCGTTTGAAAGCGTTTTACTTTATTTGGGGTGAGTTCTTTACTGTAATTCTTGGCAAGGTAGCTGATCCGGTGAATTGCAGAATCTAAACCTTTAAGTCCTTTGCGTTCAACTTTGTAGCTCGCGGATTTGGGTAGCCATGCTGAAGTATCTGGATGCATATAGCAGGCTTTTTGCACTTGTTGAAATGCACCCCAGCCAGACTTCGCTTTATGTCCATCGAGCAGAATGAAGCAGTGATAATGGGCTTTATCACTTCTTGGTGTTTGTTCTCGCACCCAAAACAACCACGTTTTAGATTGGTACTTCTTATCTAGGTATCTCAATAAGGTTTTTCGGTATTTGCTGATTAAGCTGTTATTGGGTGTTTCTGTATAGACGCGGAGATCGAATCTGACAAGCAGGATTTTAGAATAGTGACTCAGTGCTGCTAGTAGTTGATTAATAACAGCATTCATAATGCTGGAGTTGATGCCGTGTTCAAAGCTCATCACTTGAAATAAAGTCTCTTGGTATAGAAAACCTTCTAAGGTAAAGCGACGAGCGGAAATATTATTAATAACCTGCTCGTGATTCGGGTTGTAATCTGGCGTAAAGCCAGACCTGCCATAGTATTGCTGGTGTTCTGATTGCTTTTTTTTGCTGGTTAAACGTGGTTTTGAATTTGCATTTGTCAGCATTTAATCGCACTCGATTGAACTTTGTCGCAATTTGTTGCAATTACAGGCCAAAATAAGGCGGCCAATGCCGCCTTTCATGGGTGTTACTTAGTGCTGTTTAGCCAGTTAATGTAACTTGATTCTGACCAGCCAATGGTTCGGCATTGGCATTTTATAGGTTGAATGAAGGCCTTTCTTTTTACTCGTCGGTATAGGGTTGTTCTATCGATGCCGAGTAATTGGCTCATTTCTGTGATTCTTATTATTCGCTCCATCGGTCGTTGCTGGAGCAATTGAGCGTATTGGGCTCGTGCATTAACCTTCATATCCGGTTCCCTGAGTGAATTGTTCGGATAGTTCACCTCCTGAGTGAACCCATTGCATAAGCTCTGATAGACGCCAACCGACGGAGCGGTTTCCCAATTTGATTCGTTTAGGGAAACGGTTAAGTCTTTCTAATTGGAAAGCTTGCGAACGGCTGATTGAGGTGATGAGTTTACGCTCTGATTCACGCACGATACGGTCTTGAATAGCTGATGGATTGATACTAAAGATAGACATGAATGCTCCTGAAGATTGTCTCTGTTTGACCTAGGAGCATCTTGCCTGTTTGCAATTGTGATTTCGGGGTAAAAATGAAATTTGATTTTTACCCCAAATTTAATCCCTTAAATATCCTGCATCTTAGTGCCTAACGCCCAAGTATTGTGCCTGATATTGGCAAGCAGTTGCGTTAGATGAGATTCGTTGCCGAGAATCTTGCGATAAAACGGTGCATAGGTTTTTTTATATAGCTCGATTCGAAGCTCTTGTTTAGATTCTTCTCCAAGCAGTAATTCACTTAGCACATTTTGCGTAAATTCCAGCTTTTGCCAATTATCTTCATAAAAAGGGACATGGTTATAGCAATACATCATGAGATCAAGGTAGGGGATCAACTTATAAGTCAGCAGCTTTTTGAAGGTTTTCTCATTTGCTTGAAAATTATCAGGCGCTTTGGATTCGGGGATTGATAGGGTTTTGCGCAACTGATTAATCAGGAACTCACAGTCACCCAATATCGCTTTATTGGGTTTAGTTAAGTCTATGCCTACCACAGTTAAGTCTCGATTCTGCCCCAGCAAAGGCATTAGTAGTTGCGGCTCTAAGTCTAAGTAGTGATCACCACTGCGGAGTTTAATCTCTTCAGTTATCCCGAGAAGATCAACATGGTTCATTGCGATGACTGTCGGAAAGTCTGGCGGCGTAATCGGATTTGAATTGATGATGACATAGCCCTTCTGGATCAGTTGCCACTTTTTACTGTCAGTCAGCTTTCTACCATTAGGTAAAGTCGGTGAGTTGTGAAGGGTCAACCTGAACTCTAGCTCATTAAGAAATTGTGCAGCGGTGAGATCTGCTAGGCAATCATAGTTCTTAATTGAAAACCATTTAGGCCATTTCGGATGGTCTGATGTTTTAATTCGTATTGAGATAGGTATAGGCGTTTTCATTGATAAAGGTTCGACTAGGAATTCTCTCGGGGTACATATGGGGGTACATATAATGTGAAAAGGGGCTAACCCTTACAGGTTAACCCCTTTCCTAACAATCACTTAATCCTTGCGGATTAATTCATGCCGTATTTTTTCAATTTTTTACGCAGAGTACCACGGTTGATACCTAGCATGTTTGCTGCGCGGGTTTGGTTGCCACGAGTGTGTTGCATGATGATGTCAAGCAGAGGCGCTTCAACTTCGCTTAGCACCATTTCATAAACTTCTTGTGCTTCCTGACCGTCCAACTGTGCGAAGAAGTTAGTTACGGCACGCTTTACTGCGTCACGTAATAACTGGGGCTTGATAGTGCCGTTTGCGGTTTCGATTTTGCCAACGGTAAGCTGGTGAACTTCTGTGTTAGTTGTCTGATCAAACATTCTATTCTGCTCTTTATTAATTCTGTACTAATTCATCAAAATAACATTCCACGAGGGAATACTGTTCTGCAGCGGTTTCCAGCCGATTAAAGTCAGCCCTAAATTGGCGCTGAGCTTCTTGGTCTAGGTACCATCCCATATGCTTTCTGGCGAAGCGGATACCCTTGTATTCACCATATAAATCATACAGTTTGGTGAGGTGTTCCAGCATCACTTGACGCTGTTCGGCAACCTCAATGGGCGCTAGCTTATTACCCGTTTCCAAGTAGTGCTGGATTTCTCTGAAAATCCAAGGCCGTCCTTGAGCACCCCGTCCTATCATCAAGGCATCGGCACCGGTGTATTCCAGCACAAAGCGGGCTTTCTCCGGACTGTCGATATCCCCATTAGCGACGACAGGAATCGAGACATTCTGTTTGATTGCTTTGATCGTGTCGTACTCAGCATCGCCTCTGTACATACATTGTCTCGTACGGCCGTGAACGGCGAGCGAGGCTATGCCACAATCCTCTGCAATCTGGGCGATTTGAACACCATTCTTGTGTTCTGGCTCCCAGCCGGTGCGAATCTTTAACGTGACGGGCACATTCACTGCGGCGACCACGGCTTGTAAAATTTCTTTTACCAGCGGCGGGTTTTGCATCAGCGCTGAGCCAGCCAGCTTTTTATTCACTTTTTTCGCGGGGCAACCCATATTGATATCAATGATGTGAGCGCCTTGTTCAACATTGAACAACGCGGCTTGCGCCATTAAATCAGGATCGGCTCCTGCAATTTGCACTGAGCGGATGCCTTCCTCGCCAGAATGCGTCATGCGCTGGCGGCTTTTATCTGTATCCCAAACTTCAGGATTGGATGAAAGCATCTCGGAAACCGCTAGGGCTGCGCCATAACGAAGACAAAGATTACGGAAAGCTTGATCGGTGACACCTGCCATTGGTGCCACGATCAGCTGATTGTTCAGTTGATAGGGTCCAATCTGCATTTTATGTTTCACCTTAGCTCTTCAAAGGGGCGCTATAGTAGCCCTTTTTGTTGGCCGTGAAAAGGTCAATAAATGACCTAGAGGTAATTTTTTTTCTTGACTTTTAATCGGCGAGAAGTCAGAGGCTAAATAGTTGGAAGCCAGCGGTGGCGCATGTTGCGCCACCCTTTAGCGCTATTTACGCTTGCCTGTCAAGCGGCTCCAATCTTCTTTGTGAGCCGCTGCGTCCATATCGAACCATTGGCTATAAAAGTCAGAGATTTCTTGGGCTTGTTCTTTGAGGAGACCGGAAAGGGCAAGTTTGCCACCGGTTTTTACGCGTTCTGCGATCAAAGGCGCTAATTCACGCAGTGGGCCGGCAAGAATGTTGGCGACCAGTACGTCGGCTTTGAGATTGGCGGGTTGATCTTCTGGTAAGTACAAGGCTAGCTTGTCGGCGACATCATTGCGCTCGGCATTAGCACGTGAAGCGTCGATGGCTTGATAGTCGATATCGATACCTGTGACGTTTTTCGCGCCCAGTTTCAGTGCGGCTACGGCTAAGATGCCAGAGCCACAGCCAAAGTCGATCACTTCCTCATTGCTTAAATCTAAGCTGTCTAACCATTCTAAACACAGTGCAGTTGTAGGGTGGGTGCCTGTGCCGAAGGCAAGACCTGGATCGAGGATCACATTGACTGCAGTTGGATCGGGGATCTCGCGCCAGCTTGGGCAGATCCACAGACGCGTGCCGAATTGGATTGGGTGGAAGTTATCCATCCACTCACGCACCCAGTCTTTATCTTCAATTTGTTCTACTTTATGGCTGAAGTGCTCACCGAGGAAAGGCAAGGTTTTCAACATGGCGATGGTCGGTGTCAGATCGGTTTCTGCATCGAATAAGGCAACGACAACGGTATCGCGCCACAGTGGGGTTTCGCCCAGTTTAGGTTCAAAAATAGGGGTGTCTTTACCGTCTTCAAAGGTGATAGAGACTGAGCCTTCTTCCATGAGCAAGTCGCTGATGGTTTCAGCGTCGTCGCTATTGGTGTTGATTCGGAATTGGATCCAAGGCATGGGGGCATCCTGTGGCTGAGTGTGCAAACGCTAAGGGTTCAAAATATCGCGCTATTGTAAACCATGGCTTAAGGTTCTGCGACTGACTATCGCGGTGTAGCGTTTTTGTCTGCGTAGACAAAGTGTTAGCGAACACGCATCGATTGGTGCTGGAAAGCGAATTGTCAGTTTTAATTTTTTGTATAACACCATGAAATATATTGGTTAATTGGTTTTACCTTTGTTTGGTTTGGTGCGTTTTTTGTGATCTTGTTCTAAGAGTTGCACTCAATCAGGTGAGTTGGCTCACGCTTTAAATCTGTGATGCTGAAGCCGGATCTGCGTTACTGCTATGGTGTAGTTTGCCAAGAGGTGCCAACGACAAACGACATAGGTGAATCCAAGATGACAAGCATAACTCGAGTTCACAATAGGGTGAGTACATCGCAAGGTCATCCTTGGTCAGCAAAGGCTGACAGGCTACAGAGCGCGACAGGGATTATGCTCGGCGGCTTTTTATTGCTGCATATGCATTTTGAGTCGAGCATTTTGCTGGGTAAAGAGGCTTTTTACCATGTAGTGCAGTTGCTTGAAGGTGGCATGTTCAGCAGCACAGGACATGGTTTCCCTATAGTTACTAAAGTGTTTTCGGTGTTTATGTTATTGGTGGTGATAGTGCATGCGGCGGTGGCACTGCGGCGTTTTCCTGCGCAGCTCGGGCAATGGCGCGCCCTGCGCTTGCACATGGGTAGCATCAACCACAAGGATACCCATGCGTGGTTTTGGCAACTGATCACCGGCTTTATCTTATTTTTCCTCGTCCCAGTTCATCTCTTCACTATGATTTTGAATCCTGAAATTGGCCCGCATTTATCGGCTGAGCGGGTGTATCACGATAATGCTTGGTTGCTGTATGTGCTGTTGCTGCCTGCTGTGGTTGTGCACGCCATGATTGGCCTGTATCGCGTCGCGGTAAAGTGGGGCATAACCACCAAACGCTCAGGCCTGCGAAAATTCGCCAAGGTGCTGATTATTTACTTGCTATGCCTTGGTACTGCGAGCCTAGTTTCATATCTATTTATCGGCAGTGAGCTGGGTATTCCTGTGCAGCCCTTTGTGCCTGAGTAGGCTTTGAGCTGGCAGCAGGATTTTGTTTCACTGCTATTATTTAAGCATTAGGTTAATTATTCAGCACTCAATTGATCTGGCTCACGTTTTCATGTGGATATGTGAGCGATATTAATTTGCAGTAAGACTTAATGAGATTGGCTCGATACGGTCAACGGCGTGAGGCGAGAGGATGGCGATCAAACTAACTATTAAAAAATGGAGTGCTTGGCTGGATTTAAGTCAGAGCTTGTCTGGCGTCATCCTCGCGGTTTTTCTGTGGACCCACTTAGTCTTAGTCTCATCGATTTTACTGGGTAGCGATGCTATGAATTGGGTAGCGCGCACTATGGAGCTGAGTTTTCTTTCCGACGATGGCCACGGTTATCCCTGGGTGGTGACGGGTATTGCAATGGGCATCGCGGCTCTTGCGTTAGTGCATGTATTAGTTGCGCTGCAAAAGTTACCCATGAGTTTGCGCCAGCAAAGGGCATTGCAGCAGCAAATGCAAGTGATCAACCACAGTGATACGCGTCTATGGCGTTGGCAAGCTATTACCGGTGTGGTGATTTTACTGCTGTTGCCAGTACATCTGTGGCTTATTGGCTCGGCTCCCGAAACCATTGGCCCCCAAGGGAGCGCCGACCGTATTTGGAACCAAGGTGTGTGGATGGTTTACCTGCCTTTGCTACTTACTGTGGAGTTACATGCAGCAATTGGTATTTACCGTGTGGCTTTGAAATGGGGCGCGGCGCGGGATCTCAATAGCCGCAGTCGATTACGTAAGATCAAAACCATAGTGAGCGTGCTATTTATCACAGTAGGCATAGCTTCACTGCTGGCATTTTTACCCCATGCGAGTTAATTCCGCCGGCAATTAATGAATAAGTAAATCAATGAATAAGCTAATCGTGAATAGAATGTCGAACACCGCAAACTACATAAGAATAAATGACCCGATTAAGGAGCAGGCGTGAAACTGATTTATACCGATTCATTGGTGGTAGGTGCCGGACTTGCTGGCTTAAGGGTCGCCATCGCGTCCAAAGAACGTGGACTCGATACCTTAGTTCTGTCACTCATTCCTGCGAAACGCTCCCACTCAGCTGCCGCCCAAGGCGGTATGCAGGCGAGCTTAGGCAATGCCGTAAAAGGCATGGGCGATGATGAAGACGTGCATTTTCAAGATACGGTAAAAGGTTCCGATTGGGGCTGCGATCAAGATGTGGCGCGGATGTTTGCTCACTGTGCACCTAAGGCGGTGCGTGAATTGGCGACGTGGGGCGTGCCTTGGTCGAGGGTGAGTGCTGGCCCAAGAGATGTGATCGTTAACGCGCAAAAAGTGACCTTGCATGAGGCGCAGGAAGCCCATGGACTAATTAACGCCCGTGACTTTGGCGGCACAAAAAAATGGCGCACTTGCTACACGGCCGATGGTACGGGTCACTCGCTGTTGTATGCCATGGATAATAAAGCAATTTCTATGGATATTCCCGTCCATGAACGTATCGAAGCGTTGGCACTTATTCACGATGGTAAGCGCTGCCATGGGGTAATCGCTCGCTGTTTGATTACGGGTGAACTCAGGGCTTATGTGGCTAAGTCCACCACCATCGCCACTGGCGGATATGGCCGAATTTATGAAGTGTCGACCAATGCAATTATCTGCGAAGGTGTTGGCCAAGCGCTCGCGCTAGAAACCGGCGTTGCCACCCTTGGCAATATGGAAGCGGTGCAATTCCATCCCACCGCTATCGTGCCCGTGGGCATTTTAACTACAGAAGGTTGCCGTGGTGATGGCGGCTTATTGCGCGATAAAGACGGTTACCGTTTTATGCCAGACTATGAGCCCGATAAAAAAGAGTTGGCATCGCGGGATGTGGTATCGCGCCGCATGACAGAACATATACGTAAAGGTAAGGGGGTCGATAGCCCCTATGGGCCGCATTTGTGGCTGGATATTACCCTTCTAGGTCGCAAGCACATCGAAACTAACCTTAGGGAAGTGCAGGAAATTTGTGAGAATTTCCTCGGTATCGATCCCGCTAAGGATTGGATCCCAGTACGGCCAACGCAGCATTATTCCATGGGCGGCATTCGAACCAATGCCACGGGTGAAAGTCCGCAGCTTAAAGGCTTGTTCAGCGTCGGCGAAGCGGCGTGTTGGGACATGCATGGCTTTAACCGTTTAGGCGGTAACTCGTTGGCTGAAACCGTGGTTGGCGGCATGATTATCGGTAAATATGTCGCCGATTTTTGTGAGAACAATAGCCTAGAGATAGACACTCAGCTTGCTGAACGCTTTATGCAGCAGGTGCAGAGTGAGATTGATCTGCTGATCGAAGGTGATGGTCACGAGAGTGCCTTTGCCCTCAAACGCGAGATGCAGCGCATCATGATGGATTATGTGGGGATTTTCCGTAATGGCCCTGAGCTTGATAAAGCCGTCGCTGAACTTAAAGTGCTGCTCGAACGTTCGCGTAAACTTGGGCTTAAGTGTAAGAAACGTCACTCCAATCCTGAGCTGGTCGAAGCCCTGCGGGTCAAGCGTATGCTCAAAGTAGCGCTGACTGTGGCCTGCGGCGCAGCGGCACGAACAGAGAGCCGTGGTGCCCATGCTCGAGAAGATTATCCACAGCGCAATGATCGCGACTGGCTAAATCGTACCTTAGCCAGTTGGCCCGATCCAGAGGCGCTCGAACCTGTGCTTAATTACGAAGCGCTCGATGTGATGAAGATGGAACTTCCGCCGGGTTATCGTGGTTATGGCATTAACAACGCCATAGTGCATCCCGATACCGAAAAACGTGAGCAACAGATTGCCGAGATTTTAGCTGAGTTAGGTGATGATGCAGACCGTTATCAACGCCAGCGGGCGCTTATGCCCTTTGAATTACCCGAGAGCTTACAACCTAATAATGAACGTTTGAGTGATACCTTAAAAAGCCCGTCAGCCAATGCGTTAGGAGAAAAATCATAATGAGCCAAGGTCGAACGCTCACCTTTAATATCTTTCGTTATGATCCGCAGGAGCCAAACGATAAGCCCAAAATGGTGCGTTATCAGCTCACTGAAACGCCGGGTATGACGGTCTTTATCGCCCTCAATAAACTCAGGGAAGAACAAGATACCTCGATGCAGTTCGACTTTGTTTGTCGTGCGGGCATTTGTGGCAGTTGCGCTATGGTGATTAACGGTTTCCCGACGTTAGCGTGTCGTACCTTAACCGCCAAATATTCTAAGGGCGAAATTACTCTAATGCCGCTGCCAGGCTTTGAGTTGATTGGTGATCTCTCGGTTAACACTGGTAAGTTTATGCGGGAATTGGCCGAGCGCTTAAAGCTGTGGTTACACCCTAAGACCAATGATATCAGCGTACATCGCCTCGAAGATCCAATGGACCCAGACGAAGCTGCGCGCCTGTATGAGCTAGAGCGCTGCGTTGAATGCGGCGTGTGTGTTTCAGCTTGTGCGACCAAACAAATGCGTGAAACCTTTGTCGGCGCCGTAGGTATGATGAAAATTGCCCGTTTCGAGATGGATAGCCGTGATGCGCGCAGTGCCGAGGATTTTTACCATGTGATTGGTAATCAGGATGGGGTGTTTGGTTGTATGACTTTACTCGGCTGCCAAGACAACTGTCCTAAGGATTTGCCACACATGCAGCAAATCGCCTATTTACGCCGCAAGATGGCCATGACTTTGATTTAATTCATTATGAAAAATGAAAGCGCCAACTCGTTTGGCGCTTTTTATTGATTAACAGGCGTAGCTTTTATGGATGTCAGCTCGACTGATTAAGTCTGCCGTTTGGGCGACAAATGCTTGGAAATGCGCACTCGCCATATGTTCATCCAATGCCGCTTGGGATTGCCAAATTTCGTACATCCAAAAGATATTTTCATCATCCAATGAGTGATGCAGTTTGTATTCGATGCAGCCAGCCTCGGTATGCGTGTCTGTCACGAGTTGCTTGAGTATCTTAAATAGCGCGTCGCTTTGGCCTTGATTCGCTATGATTTGGGCAAATACTGTTATTTTCATTGGTTAAAACCTTCCAAAACAATTTTACCTATGGCTTTGCCTGACTCAATCTGAGTGTGGGCCTTGATTAAGTTCTGCGCATTAATTGTGCCGTAGTGCTCGCCGAACGTACTCTGTAACTCGCCTGTATCGATAAGTGTGCTTAAGCGATTGAGCAAGTGATGCTGGGCTACCATATCTTCGGTTTGATACAGGCTGCGCGTAAACATCAGCTCCCAATGCAATGACAGGCTCTTACGCTTGAGTTTCATCACATCTAATGGTCTCTTAGGATCATCGATTAACGCCAGTTTCCCTTGTGGCTTAAGCACTTGTACGATCTCATCGAAGTGTTGGTCGGTTTGGGTCAAGCTAATCACATGGGTCACATCAGTAATGCCAATATTGGCAAGTTCGCCCGAGAGCGATTTAGTGTGGTCTATGACCGCATCGGCGCCGAGTTTTTGCACCCAAGCGGCAGATTCAGGCCGAGAAGCAGTACCAATCACCTCTGCCCCTGTGAGTTTTACCGCCAGTTGAGTGATGATAGAGCCCACACCACCGGCCGCGCCGATAATTAAAATGCGGGCGTCAGTTGCCGAACCATCTAGGGGTAGACCTAGGCGGTCGAATAGAATCTCCCATGCTGTAATTCCGGTTAAGGGTAATGCCGCCGCTTGGGCATAGGTTAAACTCTTAGGTTTATGGCCGACAATTCGCTCATCAACCAATTGGTATTCGGCATAACTGCCGCTTCGGCTAATATCGCCCGCGTACCACACTTCATCACCGACCTTGAAAAGGCTGACGTTTTCGCCAACTGCTTTGACGACACCGACCGCATCCCAGCCGATGATCTTATATTCGCCCGCTGGTGCCGAGCTGGATGCGCGGATTTTAGTGTCGACCGGATTGACGGAAATGGCTTTAACTTCCACCAAGAGGTCAAACCCTGTCGCCGTCGGTTCGGCTAACGTGATGTCTTCTAATGCATTGGGTGCTGTGATTGCACCTGCAGTTTGGTAACCAATGGCTTTCATCTTTATTCCCCTGAGTGTACTGGTTGGAGTCGATCTGTTTGAGTGTACTTGTATCTTGTGGCCATTGTGTGGAATATTAGCTAAGAGATAAACAGGGTAAAGTTTGTAATTTTTTCAAAGGATTTTTGATAATCATGTTGATTAATGATTTAGCTTTGTTTGTGCGGGTCGCCGATTGTGGCAATATTTCTGCCGCTGCTGCCGAGATGGATATCTCCGCCGCTTCTGCCAGCGCAGCAATAAAACGGCTTGAAAAACAACTTGATACTAGTTTATTTATCCGCACGACCCGCAGCTTACGTTTGACTGTACAAGGTGAGCGTTATCTTATTCATTGTCGACGAGCCTTGAGCGATTTAGCGCTCGGCGAGCAGGCCATCGCCAGTGATAAAGGTAAGATATCCGGCACCTTGAGTCTGTCTGTGTCTTCGGATTTTGGCCGTAATCTGTTTGTGCCTTGGCTCGATGAGTTCTTGCTCGATTTCCCTCAACTGCAAGTGCGTTTGCACCTTGGCGACAACATCAGCAGTTTTTACCACGATAAAATTGATGTCGCAGTGCGTTACGGCAAACCGCAGGACTCAAACCAAGTGGCATTTCCGCTCTGCAGTGTTGATCGTGTTCTGTGCGCCTCGCCAGAATATCTGGCCGAGTTTGGTGTACCTGATTCACTAGAACAATTAGTTGAGCATAATTGCTTGTTTTATAAGTTAGATGAGCGAACGCACGATCAATGGCAATTTAGGCGCGACGGCCAAGAATTCAAAGTGCGTGTCACGGGCAATCGTAGTGCTAACGATGCCGAGATTGCCCGCCGTTGGGCTGTGGCAGGTAAAGGATTGGTATTTAAGTCGAGTCTAGATCTGGCCAATGACTTAATCTCAGGGCGATTAGTGCGTTTGTTGCCTGAGTATCAAGGGGAGCCAGTCGATTTGTACTTAGAGTGCCCAGGACGCGAGCATGTGACGCCTGTTGTCTTGTTGCTGCGGGAAATGCTGCGGCAGCGCACACAGGCTTTGAGTAAAAGCTTGGGTCAAATACTGGCAGTAAAAAAATCTTAGGATTTAAGAAACAAAAAAGCCGCATGATGCGGCTTTTTTAGCGACTCGCTGAGATTAAGACTTAGCGCGTTTCATGGCGGTAAAGAATTCTTCGTTAGTCTTGGTCATAGCCAATTTGTCGATTAAGAATTCCATTGCGCTGACTTCATCCATAGGATTTAAAATCTTACGCAGGATCCACATTTTTTGCAGTTCTTCTTGAGTCGTGAGTTTTTCTTCACGACGCGTACCACTACGGTTGAAATCAATGGCTGGGAACACACGCTTTTCTGCCGCTTTACGTGACAGATGCAGCTCTTGGTTACCTGTACCTTTAAATTCTTCGTAGATCACTTCGTCCATCTTAGAACCGGTATCAACCAAAGCAGTGGCGATAATGGTCAAGCTGCCGCCGTGTTCGATGTTACGTGCCGCACCGAAGAAGCGTTTTGGACGGTGCAGGGCGTTCGCATCCACACCACCGGTTAACACTTTGCCCGATGACGGGATAACAGTGTTATAGGCACGGGCTAGACGAGTAATAGAGTCGAGTAGGATAACTACGTCTTTTTTGTGCTCAACCAAGCGTTTTGCTTTTTCAATCACCATTTCGGCAACTTGAACGTGACGGCTGGCTGGCTCATCGAAGGTTGATGCAATTACTTCACCTTTAACGAGGCGTTGCATCTCGGTTACTTCTTCTGGACGTTCGTCGATCAACAATACCATCAACACCACTTCTGGGTTGTTGTAGCTGATACTCTGAGCAATACCTTGAAGTAATAGCGTTTTACCGGCTTTTGGTGGTGCAACGATCAAACCACGTTGACCTTTACCAATCGGTGAGCATAAATCCAGAATACGTGCGGTAATATCTTCAGTTGAGCCGTTGCCGCGCTCCATACGCATACGTTCTTCTGCGTGGAGTGGGGTTAAGTTTTCAAAGAGGATTTTATTACGGGAGTTTTCAGGTTTATCGAAGTTAACTTCGTTGACTTTCAATAGGGCAAAATAACGCTCGCCTTCTTTCGGTGGGCGAATTTTACCAAAAATGGTATCACCCGTTCGCATGTTAAAGCGGCGAATTTGGCTTGGTGAGACATAGATGTCATCTGGACCAGCTAAATAAGAACCGTCTGAGCTGCGTAAGAAGCCGAAACCGTCTTGGAGTATTTCTAATACCCCACCACCGAAAATGTCTTCTCCACTTTTTGCGTGGGCTTTAAGGATTGAGAAAATAATGTCCTGCTTGCGAGCGCGGGCCATATTTTCGAGCTTCATATTTTCAGCTAGCGAGACTAGGTCAGAAATCGGCGTGTCTTTTAATTCAGTTAAGTTCATTTTGGGGGTCTTGTGTTACGCGACAAAGCTTACCGCGATCAATCAGTAAGGATGTAATTCAGGATAGTGATTGACGAGCGAGAAGAGGTTATTAGAAAGAATCTGGTTATTAAAGTAGCACTAACAAAGCGGGGCGTCCAGAAATTTAGGGAAATTCCGGCACAATTAATTTATAGCTTGTGCCGGAGGTCACTCATTACCACATCAAATTAGATTTGCGCGTCGATAAACTCTTTTAATTGCGTTTTTGATAGTGCGCCAACTTTAGTTGCGGCTAATTCGCCGTTCTTGAATAACAGTAAAGTTGGGATGCCACGAACGCCATATTTCGCTGGAGAAACATTGTTTTGGTCAACGTTTAATTTAGCGATAGTCACGCGGCCTGCATATTCTTCAGACACATCGTCTAAAATTGGAGCGATCATTTTACAAGGACCACACCACTCGGCCCAGAAGTCTACCAATACTGGCAAATCAGACTTTAATACGTCGTTTTCGAAGCTGTCGTCACTCAGGTATATAATTTTATCGCTCATGATGTTCTCCAGTTTGGGTGCCATTGCTGGTTTGTTAATGGCTTACCATGTATATTGGGGCTGAAAAATAGCTTTTCAAGTTACCTTTTTACAATGTGGCTATTTCAAACGATCGAGTATCTTATTGCAACCTCAACAGGTAAGCTTGCGCTATGAGCGAAACACATCTATCTACCCAAAGGTTTGCCGACCTACCTCTACATCCTGAGGTTAAACAGGCCCTTGCCGAGAATGGCTTCGAATTTTGTACGCCGATCCAGGCGTTATCACTGCCTGTATTACTTCAATCAAAAGATATCGCTGGTCAAGCACAAACGGGCACTGGCAAGACAATGGCCTTTTTGGTCGCCACTTTTAATCACTTATTATCGACTCCCGTACCTGAAGGTCGACTGATTAATCAGCCCCGCGCCATCATTATGGCTCCGACTCGCGAACTGGCGATTCAGATTGCTAAAGATGCGATTTTACTCGCTAAACACACTCACTTAAAGGTGGGTATTGTTTATGGCGGCGAAAGTTACGATGTACAGCGTAAAGTATTAGATCAAGGTGTTGATATCTTGATTGGTACTACGGGTCGAATTATCGACTACGTTCGCCAAGGCATTATCGGTCTGAATTCGATTCAGGCTGTAGTATTAGATGAAGCCGATCGTATGTTCGATCTAGGTTTTATCAAAGATATCCGCTTCTTGTTTAGACGTATGCCTGAGGCAAATCAACGTCTTAATATGCTATTTTCGGCAACCTTGTCGATGAAAGTGCAAGAGCTGGCTTACGATCATATGAACGAGCCAGTTAAAGTCGAAATCGCCCCTGAAGAAAAAACCTCCAAAAACATCAAAGAAGAAATCTTCTATCCTTCGCAAGAAGAGAAGATGCGTTTGCTGTTGACCTTGATTGAAGAAGATTGGCCAGAAAAAGCCATCGTTTTCTCTAACACTAAGCACAGCTGTGAAACGCTTTGGTCTTGGCTTGAAGGGGATGGACATCGCGTAGGTTTGTTAACGGGTGATGTGCCACAGAAAAAACGTATTCGTATCCTTGAGCAGTTTACCAGTGGCCAATTAGATATATTGGTTGCTACCGATGTCGCGGCTCGCGGTTTACATATTTCTGACGTTTCACACGTGTATAACTATGATTTACCTGATGATTGTGAAGACTATGTGCACCGAATCGGTCGTACGGGTCGTGCGGGTAATAAGGGCATGTCGATAAGCTTTGCCTGTGAAGAGTACGCGTTAAACTTGCCAGCAATCGAAAGCTATATTAATCATTCGATTCCAGTGAGTAATTACGACAGTGAAGCTTTATTGGCCGATATTCCTACGCCAGCGAAGATCCACCGTAAACACCCGAGCGGCACTCGAAACCTGCGTGATCGTTCTGGGGCAAGTCGTCCTGGTGCGCAACGCAGCGGTGCTCGCCCTCCTCGTCATGATAGGACACGTAGACATTCGTAAATGCCAACACCCGCTTATGCCGCTATAACATTAGGCTCAAACAGTTTTAATATGCTGATCGCCAAAACGCGTGGTGGTCAGCCGCATATTATTGCGAAATATAAACGTAAGGTGAGGCTTGCCGAAGGCATAGGCGACGATGGCAACTTAAGCCATGACGTGATGCAGCGCGGCCTCGACTGTTTGAGTATGTTTGCCCAAATGTTGATGCAACATAAGATTGAAGCACATCATGTGGCTGTGATTGCTACCGCAACCCTTCGCAGCATCAGCAATGCCGATGAGTTTAATCGGCGTGCATTGCCACTCCTTGGTCATCCAATTGAAATCATCTCAGGCATGCGTGAAGCTGAGCTTATCTATCAAGGCATGGTGGCGACCACTTGTGGTCAAGGCCGGCGCTTAGTTATTGATATCGGTGGGGCGAGTACAGAGTTTATCATTGGCGATGGGCATCAAGTGCTGTTCAAAACCAGTTTGCCCTTTGGTAGCGTGACTTATAATCGCCAATTTTTCAGCAGTTTGCCGCTGCAGCAGTTAGATTTCGATGATGCTAAGCAGCAAGTGCTAACCGCATTAGCTGAGCATAGACAAACGCTACGCGATCTAGGCTGGCATTGTGTTGTTGGCGCATCTGGCGCTGTGCAATCTGTGGTTGAAGTCCTGCTACACCGTGGCTTATCTGAGACAATAACGCTCGATGTGCTCACTCAGTTGAAGGCTGAAATTCTCGCCCAAGAAGACATTAGCTTAACGGGGATTGCTGGGCTTTGTAGCGAGCGGGCGCCGACTTTTGCAGCGGGTGTCGCTATTTTATTGGCTTTGTTTGAGTTGCTGGGAATAGAGCATTTAGCCTTATCTGGTGGCGCATTACGTGAAGGTGTTTTAGTGATGCTCGCGCAGCGAATTATTGACGAAGCGAGCTAAGCTTTCTCTGTGTCCCGTCCTAAGATAGGTTGACAGTGTTTAGGCCAGCTCCAGTAGCTGGCCTTTTCTATTGTGCACCTGATTAGGGGTTGCCATATTCAAACTCAGATGCGGTCTCATTTCGTTGTATATCGCTATCGATTCTCTAACAAGTATCTTCAGCTCCGCAAATGTCCTACATCGGTGCAGTAAAAACTCCTGCTTCAGTATGCCATTCACTCTTTCTGCTAATGCATTTTGGTAGCAATCATAACCATCCGTCATTGACGGCTGGATTTGGCTCGCCTGAAGCGCATTCTGATAAACGGCTGAGCAGTATTGTAAGCCTCTGTCTGAGTGATGCACTGCGTTGCCGATATAGCGTTTATCTTTTATGGCCATTTTTAACGCTTTCACCACACTCTCGGCTTTCATGTCTTTACTCACGTGATGACCGACTATCTTACGAGAACTGGCATCGGTGACCAGTGACAGGTAGTGCACTCCTTGGTCTGACTCAAGATAGGTGATATCGCTGACCAGTACATGCCCTGCATCATGTAGCCCTTCCTCTTTCAGCAGATTAGGATGCTTCTTCATCCAGTGTTTGCTGAACGTGGTTTTTGTGTAGCTTTTCTTCGGTTTAACCAGTAAACCTTCACTTCTCAAATAGGTAAATAACCCATCTCGCCCGAGTTTAATATCGTGCTCAACCAGCTTGGATTTTATCAACGTGTAGAGCTTACGGGCCCCTAACCTTGGCATATATTTACGCCAGTACTGGACCCAGTCTTTGATGACCGATAGCTCAGCTCTACGACTTTCCATTCGAGCAACTGCCTGATAAATACCTTGCCTCGACATACCCGCAGCACGACATGCGGCTGCGAGGTTTATTTCTCCGTTGCCTTTTGCTTGCCAGACGTACCGGATAAGTACTTTTTTCTGAGGCCAGCTCCATATTCCTTGTCCATGATATCAACCATGCCATTGAGGATTTTGTTACGCAGTTTCTCTTCTGCTAACTCACGTTCAAGGCGCTTGATCGTTTCGGTAGGGGTTTCTTTTGACTTAGGCATAAGGGGATGCTGAAAAGGTTTCGACCAATCGAGTCTACCATGTTTTCTAAGCCAAACGAGTACAGTTGAACGGCCTTGAATACCAAAATGGGCTTGGGCTTGTTTGTACGTCATTTCGCCTTTTTCAACACGCTCTACAACGCCTAATTTAAAGGCTAAGGTGTAATCTCGTTGTGTGCGCTTACGGCTTGAGTTAATTGATGTTGTCATAAAGAAGTCCTCTTTATGTCAACGTATTTCAGGACGGGACACTGAATGGATAAAAACCAAAGGCCGCTATGCGGCCTTTATTGTTTGTACTGCGTCGCTTATTTCAATAAATCGGCGAGATCTTTTTCTAAGGAAACGGTTGGGCGCTCTACGATACGGCCAACTTCTTTACCTTGCTGCAGCACAATAAAGGTTGGAATACGGGTAAAGTCGTATTTGGCCGCTAAGCCTTCGGGATCTTTCTTCGTCCGGTCGACACCAATATAGGTCACTTTGATATTGGGATTGGCGACTTCTTCCATGATACGGATAAAGCGCGGTGTTTCACGGTGACAATCTGGACACCAAGTACCAATGATCACAATAATTTCAGTTGGTTCGGTGACGCTTTTAAGCGGAGTGATTGCCGCAGTGTCGACCTGGTAGCTTTTATACCCTTCGGCAAACTCATTGAGATCTGTGACTAAATGTTGTGCTTCGACTATTCCAGTTAAAATCACTTCTTGTTTCTCCTCGCTGCAGGTCGCAATTAAGCCCTGTTGTTGTTCTTCAAATCCACAGCCACCATTGGCTAGTACCTGACAACTAAAAAATAAGGCAGTAGTGGCTAGGAATGCCTTAACGTTATTGTGCATGATGCGCCCTTAAAATCGAAGAGAAAGAATGAAGCTTGATTCAAACATTATTCTCGATGCGATTAAAGCGGATCATTGATTTGCTGCAAGCTAGATCACGCATTGCTTATGTCTATAAGCTTAACGATCACAGGATTGCATGGTTTGCGGAGTTAAGGCATTGAAAAAGTTCATCCCCGAATTGCGATTCGGGGATAGAGCGCATTGAAATAATGAGGTAAATGGCTCGATTACTGAGCGAGAATTTTTTCTAAAATAGGCTTGTTAGCCTCGGGGAAGTCATAATTAATTAAATCGGCTTTAGTGACCCAATCGATAAGCTGACCTTCGAGGCCTTGGGCAGTGCCGTTAAACTCAGTGACCGAATGGATATCGAGTAGCACTTGTTTATCGGGATAATCGAAACTCAGCGCCATAAATGGCTGACTATCGGTGACATCGAGTGCAACTTCCTCTTTGAGTTCACGGATCAGTGCTTGAGTGACCGTTTCGCCCGCCTCAACTTTGCCGCCAGGAAATTCCCATTTCCCACCTTGATGTAAATGGTCTGGGCGTTTTGCTAATAGAATTTCACCGGCCGAGTTAGTAATAATGCCTACGGCAACATGGATGCGTTTAGTCATAATATTTATCTATTGAGTAGAGAGTTGGGCAAATTAATCGCTGTGATGGCGTAAGCTGAGCAGCTAGCGCTTCGCATTATTCTTTAAAAAAGTCGCCTTCATCGAGATCGAATTCATCAAATGCTTCGGGATCAAATTCGGCCTTCACAGGGATGACATGCTTTTCTGACGCCCAATCGCCGAGGTCGATGAGCTTACAGCGCTCGCTGCAAAAAGGTTTAAATGCAGATTGTGGCACCCACTCGACAGGGGCTTTGCAGATAGGGCAGTTAACGGTCAATGGCATAATTGTTCTCTTGGTTAACGGCGATACAGCGGCCGCCAATACTAATGTCTTTCAGGCCATTAGTGTAAAGACTTCATGCACAGGTAGCCAGTAAGAAATCAATCGAACGGTCGGAGTGGCGTTGTTGTTCAAACTGCACAAAATGGATTGCAAAACGGTTTTTATGGCCGCTAATCGTAGGATAACAACCGTGGGAGGCATCGACTTTGACTCGCACCAAAGCAAGTGCTTGAGCGCTGTCACCCTGATAAAAACCAGCATGGGCAACGGCATTGTCGTAATGGGCTGTACTGCGGGTGAGTTGGAGTAATAGTGTGATGGGGGTGAGCAAAGGTTCGAAGTGTGCTATCCAAGAGCGGTAGTCTTGTTGTTTTTCTTCCCAAGGTTTAGCTAGCCAATAATGCAGTTGCGGCAGATCGAAGTTACAGCAGGCGCCCGGCATGCCAAAGCGTTGTCGTAGCGCAGAAATAAATCTGTCTTGTTTTAGTTGGCTGCCGAAGCGTTCTGGCTTTTGCAACGGTTCGCGGGCTTGGGTGAGGGCATTGATATAAAGGTCGATTTGCTGGTGGTCGACGTGATCTAATTCTTGCCATTTGCTCAGTTGCAGCAAGTGCCGCTCAATATCTTTTAATACTTCATTACGATAATCACAGCGTTCGGACAATTCACAGAGGGAAAACAGCGGATAAAAACATCTATGTTGGTGGTCATGATTTAGATTACTTTGCAGCTGTTTATCGAGGTATTCGAGCCGCAAGTAGCTGCGAATTTTCTCGTTTAAGGGCTGTTCGTAAACTAATTCAGTCATGGGCGTTATCAGTACCAGAAAGTTGTAAATATCGCTGGTGCAATGCTAGCACCTCTTGTTTTAAGGTTGATATCTCTCCTTGATTATCAATAATGTCGTCGGCTCTAGCGAGTTTTTCGCTGCGACTACATTGGCTACTAATGATGTTATTAACTTGAGATGCATCAACATTGTCACGTTTTACGGTGCGATTTATTTGCAACTCAGGTGAAATATCCACCACTAAAGTCCGATTGACTAACCTATCTAACCCGTTCTCAAATAGCAAGGGCACGACCATAATTACATAGGCAGAGGTCGCTTTTTCTACCTGCGCGAGCATTTCTTGGCGGATCATAGGGTGTAATAGTTGGTTTAGCCATTCGCGCTCTTCAGGATGGCTAAATATCCGTTGCCGCAACTTGGCGCGATCGAGTTCACCCTCTGGTGTTAATATCTCAATGCCAAAATGAGTGACGATCGCTTCCAGTCCAGTTGAACCTGGAGCGACGACCTCGCGGGCAACGATATCTGCGTCGACTAAGCTAATCCCTTCTGCAGCGAATAAATTGGCAACAGTCGTTTTACCGCTGCCGATGCCTCCTGTAAGGCCAACAACAAACTTTGACATAAGATACTCCGGATCGCTTTCTGCTTAGTTTGCATGCTCTTACAGTGTCGATAGGTACCAATCGACAATCTGTTGCCCAAATAGCAAGGCTATCCAGCCAGCTGCGGCAATATAGGGGCCAAATGGGATTGGATTCCCTTGTTTCAGGCGTTTACTAACAATCATAGTGATGCCAACGACTGCGCCAACGAGGGACGAAAGTAAAATCACCAGCGGCAGCATTTGCCAGCCAAGCCAAGCACCGAACACGGCGAGTAATTTAAAGTCGCCATAGCCCATGCCTTCCTTGCCGGTGAGGATTTTAAACAACCAGAAAATGGACCATAGACTCAAATAGCCTGCAGCCGCGCCGATAATCGCATCGGTTGGGCTCGCAAAGGTATGATTTAGGTTGATTATCAAGCCTAGCCAAAGTAACGGTAACGTCATTTGGTCGGGGAGCAACATCTCATCAAGATCGATACCTGTCAGGGCGACAAGCACAAAGGTGAGTATACTCGCAAAAACAAACTGCCAGCTTGGACCAAAATGCCAAGCTAAAGTCGCGATAAGTAGCCCTGTGATGAATTCAATAATAGGGTAGCGGGCAGAAATAGGGGCGTGACAGGCGGCGCATTTACCTTTGAGCATTAACCAGCCTAATAGGGGTAAATTATGCCAAGGCTTGATCGACGTTTTACATTTAGGGCAGGCTGAGCCCGGCACAACAAGATTATACTTTTCAGGGAAGGCATCTATAGGTTTATTGAGTTGGTCTATACCGATTTTTTTGACTATGTCTTCATGGTATTCCTGTAAATACAGATTACATTCTTGCTGCCACTCCCGTTTCATCATCACAGGAAATCTGTGGATCACCACGTTTAAAAAACTACCAATGGTAGCGGCAAAAATAAAGCTTAATGCAATAAACAGCCAAGGATTCTGATCTAGAGACTGGCCCAAAAGCGATATGAATTCTGACATTTAATGTTCTTATATCTAGGTGTAAATATGAGGTGTGATAACTAGCCGCCAACAATATTACCCATTTGGAAAATAGGTAGATACATAGCAACGATTAACCCGCCGACGACAGTACCGATTACCACCATCATAATCGGTTCTATCAGGCTTGATAAGCCATCAACCGCATCATCTACTTGCATTTCGTAAATGGTTGAGACTTTATTGAGCATGTTATCCAGTGAGCCGGATTCTTCGCCTATCATCACCATTTGCACTAACATGTCGGGGAAAAGTCCTGTGGTCTGCATCGCCACATTCATCTGCATCCCCGCCATGACTTCTTGACGAATTTTTAAAATAGCTTTGCGGTATACCGCATTACCCGATGCGCCTGCGGCGGATTCTAGACCATCAATTAACGGCACGCCCGCAGCGAAAGTTGTTGCTAAAGTCCGGGCGAATCGAGCCATGGCTCCTTTGTGTAAAATCGGCCCAATGGCTGGGATTTTAAGTACAGCTTCATCGACTCTATCACGTAAAATTTGGGAGTTTCTGTGGGCTCGAACGAACAAAAATACTCCGCCTACAATGGCAGCTAAAAAGATATACCAAGAGGATTGTAACCCGCGGGAAATGTGAAGCACTAATTGGGTAAAGGCGGGCAGTTCAGCACCAAAGCCTTTAAATATATCTTCGAATTGAGGGACGACAAAGAGTAATAATAAGGTTGTTACTAATATCGCGACGATGACAACAGCGGCTGGATAGAACATGGCCTTCTTAATTTTAGACTTCAAGGCTTCCGTTTTTTCTCTGTAGGTAGCAACGCGATCAAAAACCAAATCTAGTGAACCTGAATGTTCACCTGCTGCAACTAGGTCAACATATAGCTCATCGAAGTAGCGTCTATGGGGGCGCATTGCATCGGATAAGGGGATACCCGATTGAATTTCGCTGAGAATATTTGCAAGTAATTCACGCATCTTAGCTTTTTCGTGACCGCGGCCGAGTAGTTCAATTGTGGTGACTAAAGGTACGCCCGCCGCTAGCATAGTCGCGATTTGGCGAGTCATCATAGCAATATCCATAGGGGTAATTTTCGGATCACCTAACTTAAATAGCGGAGAAGATTGCTTACGAACGCTCTTTGGATTCACTCCTTGGGATTTTAATTGACTACGAATTTCGGCGGCAGTTGCGCCTCTTAGCTCTCCCGCAGTCTTCTTGCCGTCGCGATTTAGGCCTTTCCATTCAAAGGTATAGATTTTTGGTTGGCTCTTTTGCTCGTTTTTCTTGCCGCGAGACTTTCTTACTGTCGTTGCCGTAGCCATAAATTATTCCTGTAAAATAATCCGCTTTTCAATAGCTAATTAGTAGAAAGCTGCATCTGCTAAATTATGCGAGCTTTAAAATTGAAGTTTGCACCGCTCTATATTTTTTAAGTTTAGATGAGAAATGCTAGATTTAGCCAAAACTGGTGACGCGATTGACTTCTGCAATGCTAGTGACGCCATGCATCACTTTCAATAACCCTGATTGCCGTAGATCTCGCATTCCTTGGGCTTTAGCTTGGGAGGCAATTTGCAAAGAATTACCGCCCTCCATGATAGTACGGGCTATTTCATCGGACATTTTCATGACTTCATAAATACCGACTCGGCCTTTGTAGCCCGCAGAGCAGTGCTCGCAGCCAACGGGTTTAAAGGTGGTAAAGCCTTGAGTAATTTGTGCTTGGGCAAAGCCTAAACGCAATAATTCATGCTCGGGGATCACTTCCGCTTGTTTACATTCGGGGCATAGACGACGCGCTAAGCGCTGGGCAATAATCAGGTTCACTGAGCTGGCTATGTTATAGCCAGGTACACCCATGTTGATTAAACGGGTTAAGGTTTCGGCAGCCGAGTTTGTGTGCAAGGTCGATAAGACTAAGTGACCCGTTTGCGCCGCTTTAATGGCAATTTCGGCGGTTTCCAGATCGCGGATTTCTCCTACCATCACCACATCGGGGTCTTGGCGTAGAAATGAACGTAAAGCGGATGCGAAGGTTAACCCTGCCTTTAAATTAATGTGAACTTGGTTCACGCCTTCAAGGTTAATCTCAACCGGATCTTCTGCGGTAGAAATATTACGCTCTTCGGTATTGAGAATATTTAACCCTGTATAGAGGGAAACTGTTTTACCTGAACCCGTTGGCCCCGTCACTAGAATCATCCCTTGGGGTTTTGCTAGCATCTCAAGGTAGAGCTTTTCTTGGTCTGGCTCGTAGCCGAGTTTTTCAATGCCTAATTGTGCGGAGGATGAGTCCAAAATCCGCATTACAATTTTTTCCCCCCACAGTGTCGGTAGGGTACTTACCCGAAAGTCGATGGACTTAGTACGGGAAAGCTTCATCTTAATTCGACCATCCTGAGGTACCCGCCGTTCGGCTATATCGAGTTTCGACATTACCTTTAGACGCGCCGATAAACGACCTGCGAGGCTAATAGGTGGCTCAGAGACTTCGTGGAGAATACCATCTATACGGAAACGAATACGGTAGCGTTTCTCATAGGGTTCAAAGTGTAAATCCGATGCACCCTTGCGGATGGCATCGGTTAAAATTTTATTGATATAAATAACGATGGGTGCATCGTCGCTACTCTCGCCAGTAGGCTCTTCATTACGTCTGTCGGTGTCGGTAATCTCTATCGCAGCCAGCGCTGCTTCATCCATGCCGCCTAAATCGAGACCGCTGATATCTTCTTCGAGGATTTTCTCCAGCGCTTTTGCAAGCTTATCTTCCTCTACTAGAATCGCTTCGGCATGCAGGCCTGCACTAAATTGGAAATCTTCGAGGGCGGCAATATTGGTTGGGTCGGATGTGCCTATATAGAGGCGATTCCCCCGTTTAAATAGCGGTAAGCAGCGGTGCTTCTCAATCAGCTTTTTATTCAGAAATTCTTCAGGAATGGAAGCAATATCAAATTCATTAAGATCGAGTAGTGGGGTGCCGTATTCTTCGTAGCACAATTCGGCAATTGCGCGAGCAGACACCAGCTTACTTTGAACTAACGTACTAACAAGGGCATGTTTATTTTGCCGAGATTTAGTGATGGCATTTGCCATTTGCTCTTCATTTAGCAGACCTTTACGGATAAATAGGGTCGATAAACCTAGATGTAGGCCTGTGGATGGCATTTGAACATTCCTTAGTCGAGCTCAATGTAGTACCTAATTACCCTAGAAGCTAAAAATGACAATATAATAAACTTGATTTAACGATAAATATAAATTTTCTTGTGTTCTATCGTTGGTTTTACGGTATGAAGTTTAATTTTTTGTAAGAAATTTTTAGTATTTTAAATTTATTCTTAGGCTGAATCAAAAGAGCCAATATTTTCTGGCTCTTTGTGTATGTATTAATTGTTATTTACAAGCTGCAGTTGCGGCAGTACAAACAATTTTTGTTGGTACAGAATCTCTAGCCGTATAATCTGTAGTGCCAGCAGTCGCACCCGCTGCAGAACTTGCACATGCTGAGGCGGTATAAGTTGGTGCAGTTAAGCCCCCAATTGTAGCTGCAGCTAATGCTTTTTCAAATGCAGAAGCTTCAGCCAAACATGAGTTAACTTTTCCTTTGTCAACATATTCTTTATATGCTGGTAATGCGATCGCGGCCAAAATACCGATAATGGCAACTACGATCATTAGTTCGATCAGAGTAAAACCCTGAGCTTTTTTATTTAATGCTTTGTTTAAATTCATGGCCTTCATTTTTCTCTCCAGCTAACTATTTAGTGACTTACTGTGGTTGAATAGAGTGTTTAACCTAAACGCTGTTTTACCCTATAAATTGTTTTATCTCATCAAACTTTATTACTCATTTATGTCAATAAAATCATTTATATGATCTATGTAACATTAACAGTACACCGATGATCTTGAATGACCCATGTGTAATGACTCATGCTGATTTATTCAAAGCCACTTACTGAGTGAATGTCTGTTTGAATAAATCCTTTCGGTAACCGCACCTTAGGCTAATGTCCCTCAAAATGTGCTCCTGAAACGCAAATTAGAGTATTTTGACAGGCATTCCAGTGCTGACCTTAGGTGAGGTTGACCAAACGGCCATCTCGCCTTTGTAAAAGTTAGTACAAAGTTGCATAAAATGAAACAACTTTTACTCATAAAGTACTAATAAAATGATTCATTTGTCTAAGAAATAGAAGATTAAACACATTGTGTTATAACAAAATTTTGACAATGTCAGTTTGGTTGACTGGTATTCGCGTTAGAGTCAAGGTGATGGCGGATTTTCGACTGGTTATTAAAGTCGTTTAGCCATTGCTGATATTCGTATCACAAGGGCAAAACGCTTTGCTTTTGGAGTTTGGTACATGCAAAGCGTTTTGTGATGTAACAAATGTTACGGTTTACTTTAAGTCGGTTTTAAGCTTTCAATCTAAGCGACAAGTCTAGGGCGCGAACATGC
Organism: Shewanella sp. SP1S2-4; assembly: GCF_031932075.1. NCBI lineage: Bacteria > Pseudomonadati > Pseudomonadota > Gammaproteobacteria > Alteromonadales > Shewanellaceae > Shewanella > Shewanella sp. SP1S2-4. The sequence goes on along the minus strand of NZ_JAUOET010000019.1, from coordinate 24,945 downwards.
TTAGTGAGAGCACCAACTGAGATATAGTCGACACCGGTTTTAGCAAATTCGGCTAAAGTGTCTAAGGTGACATTGCCGGAGACTTCAAGCTTAGCGCCGGCGCCTTTCGCTTTATATTGATTGTTCATTTCAACCGCTTCGACCATCATAGTGATATCGAAGTTATCTAACATGATGATATCTGTGCCAGAGTCGAGTGCTAAGGCGAGTTCTTCGAGTGATTCCACTTCGACTTCAACGGGCTTGTTTGGGTACAAGCTGCGGGCGGTATCTACGGCTTGGCGAATACCGCCACAGGCCATAATGTGGTTTTCTTTAATCAAAAATGCATCATATAAGCCAATGCGGTGGTTTTTGCCGCCGCCGCAGGTGACGGCATATTTCTGGGCAGTGCGCAGACCTGGAATGGTTTTGCGAGTATCTAATAGGCGAGTGTGCGTGCCCACTAGTTTATCGACATAATGCTTAGTTAAGGTCGCAACGCCAGACAGGGTTTGGATGAAATTCATTGCTGTGCGTTCGCCAGTGAGAATAGCGCGCGCTGGCCCTGAGAGTTCACACAGTAACTGGTTGGGTAATACCAAATCGCCATCATCCACATGCCAATGCAGTGCGACTTCCCCACCGAGTTGATTAAAAACCTGCTCTGCCCATGCTTTTCCACAAAAAACGCCTTCTTCACGGGTAATAAGGGTGGCTTCAGCGTACTTATCAGCAGGGATCAACATTGCTGTGATATCACCATAAGCAATAGCCTTGGTTTGATCGTTGATTTCGGTGCCACCTAAGTCTTCACTTAGGGCGGATTTTACTGACTGGCGAATATCGTTTTCTAACATGAGCGGGGTCCTTGCATTCTTTAATTACTGACGACCTACTTGCATCTTAGGTTAAGATTACCACGGCCTTAGGTCTCACGGAACAACGTGGAGGAATGTGCGGCAGGACTTAGCCTCTGGCTTACTTAAGTTGGGAGTGAATGGTTTGCTTCATGAGCTCAACATTAAAAGATGATGAAGTCAGTTCCATGCGCAGGGTTTCTTCTTTGCTTGGCTGAATACTGTTAGAGTAACCGAGTTTGTGGCATAGAGGATAAGCTCATTATGCGGTTTGAATCAGGTTGGTGTGATAGTGCGAGGCGTTGTGAGTCGCCACATTTTAATCAACGTCCCTTAGGTGAAGTGAGTTTGTTGGTGATCCACAATATTAGTCTGCCAGCAGGTTGCTTTGGATTACCCTATATTGATCAATTATTTCAAGGGTGCTTAGATACCAATGCCGATGCCAGTTTTGAACAGCTGCAGGGCTTGGAAGTCTCGGCGCACTTTTTGATCCGCCGCAATGGCGAGCGTGTGCAGTACGTGAGTTGTAACGATAGGGCTTGGCATGCAGGGCTTTCTCGTTATGGTGAGAGAGAGAATTGTAATGATTTCTCCATTGGTATTGAGCTGGAAGGCACTGATACTGAGCCTTACACACCTGAGCAATATCAGTCACTGACAGCGTTGACGCAAGCTCTGTTGGCTGAGTATCCATCGCTGAGTACCGAACGAATTGTGGGTCATTGTGATATTGCGCCAATGCGCAAAACAGACCCTGGGCAAAGTTTTGATTGGGAAAGATATTTAGGGAAGCTAAAGGAATATACTCAGGCGTTGCGCTCTTAGGTTTTTGGATTTTAGACGTATTTCACACAAACCTAGACTATTTATGGACAAATTATAGAGGTACAGCCCATGGCATTATTTTCACTCTTGGTCGCCATTTTAGTGGAGCGACTTAAATGTCTTCCTTCATCATGGCAATTTGATCGTTTACTGCAATCCTACCAAACGACGTTTTTTGGTGATAAAGCTTCACTGACGAGCGTTATGATGGCGCTGGCGTTAGTGCTGCCAGCCCTGTTGGTGTATGTGTTGTCTTGGTTAGTGGCGGGGATGTTTTGGGGCTTATTAAGTTTAGCGCTATGGATTGTCGTAGCGGTGGTTTGTTTTAACCATCAGAAGCAGCGTGATATTTTCAAGAAATATATGCAAGCGGCTTGTCGTTCTGACGTCCAAGCTTGTTACCATTATGCCGCTGAGCTCGATTGTAGCGAGTGTTTGGATGCGGTATCCGAGAAAGACCTTGGCGCCAAAGTGGGTCAAAGTGTCGCTTGGATTAACTATCGATATTATGGCGCAGTTGCTTTGTTCTTCATTTTTCTGGGGCCTGTCGGCGCCGTGTTGTATTGCACTGTACGTTTTTATGCTGAAGAAAATGCCCGCAAATCCCTTGAGCTGCCATTAGTCAACGAAGTGATTAGCGTGTTGGATTGGTTACCTAGCCGCATCTTTGCCTTTGGTTATGCGTTAAGTGGCCAATTTAGCGAAGGGTTAGCCGCGTGGCGCCATCATGGTTTGACCATAAATACCAGTGCTCGCACTGTCGTTGTTGAGACGGCATTAGCAGCGCAACCTTTACCTGAGGTCGCGAGTGCACCTATATGTGTACAGTCAACCTTGGCATTATTAGTACTGAGTAAACGCAACTTTACACTTATCGTCGCGGTACTGTCACTGCTGACCATTTTTGGGTTGGTGAGTTAAAGGAAGGACGCTTCGCAGCGAGAACGCTTCGCTGCTAGGGCGTCGCTACGCTCCTTCTAGAATCTATCCGCTGCGCTTTTGCAGCGCCTAGTAGGGCGAAGCCCGTGCTTTTGTCAAATGGTCTGACCCCATAGACATTTTTTTCCGCTATGCTCTCTCTTCGTGAGTGCTTTCGATCGAGATCGCTTTTAAGGAGTGATCTTCAATCTGGACATCAAAACGCTGATTTGATAAAGTGCGCTCACTCAAAAAAATTGGTAAGACCAATTTACAACGGAGCTGAGCGCCTGATGGCCTATAGTAAAATTAATCAGCCAAAAATTTCTGATGTGATTATGGCTCAATTAGAGCAGATGATCTTAGAGGGCAGTTTGCAGCCCGGTCAGAAGTTACCGCCTGAACGCGAACTGGCGATCCAGTTTGAAGTGTCTCGACCTTCTTTGCGTGAAGCTATCCAAAAGCTTGAGGCAAAAGGACTGTTAATGCGCCGCCAAGGCGGTGGTACTTATGTCAAAGAGCAACTCTGGCAGAGTCTTGCCGATCCTATCGTTGAACTTATGAATTCTGATCCAGAGAGTCAATACGACTTGCTGGAGTTCCGTCATGCTACCGAAGGTATGATGGCTTATTTTGCGGCGCTGCGTGGTACTGACGCCGATATGCAAAATATCAAACGTATGATCCTCGAGGTGGAAGCCGCCACCGATATTGAACAACAAGCCGCCGCCATTGTGCGTTTTTATCGTGCCGTTGCCGAAGCGTCACATAACGTGGCTATGTTACACCTCGTTCTCAGTTTAACCCCTGTGCTGCATCAAAATGTGGCGCAAAACTTGGAGCTTTTAAGCCGCCGCGAAGAAGCTTCTACTATGGCTAACGATCACAGACGGGCCTTGCTCGCTGCCATCGTTCGTCGTGATCCCGAAGCCGCCAGAGAAGCCTCGAATGAACACTTAAGTTACATCGAAGAGGTGATGTTATCTGTGCGGGAAGAAGATAGCCGGTTGCAGCGAAGCTTGCGCCGTTTAAAGAGTGGCGCTTAAGTTCTGTAGTTTAGCTGCCTGCTAAATCGGAATATGCCGCAAACACCATTCATTATCATGTATATAGAGAAGGACAGTGTCATGTCTGAAGATATGCTACAAGACGTAGATCCATTAGAGACTCAGGAATGGGTTGATGCCCTGCAAGCCGTGTTGGAACAGGAAGGCCCAGAGCGCGCGCATTTTTTACTAGAGAAGCTGATCGATAAAGCGCGTCGTAATGGCACTCACTTGCCTTATAACGCCACAACGGCTTACTTGAACACTATCCCAGCGGGTCAAGAGCCTCACATGCCTGGCAACCAAGAGATGGAACGTCGCATTCGCGCCATCATCCGTTGGAACGCTTTAGCTATGGTGCTTCGTGGTTCTAAGAAAGATTTAGAATTAGGCGGCCATATTTCAAGCTTCGCCTCAAGCGCGACTATTTATGACGTATGTTTTAACCACTTCTTCCGCGCACCCAATGAAAAAGACGGTGGCGATTTAGTGTATTTCCAAGGCCATATCGCCCCTGGTATTTATGCGCGTTCATTCTTAGAAGGTCGCTTAAGCGAAGACCAACTGGCTAACTTCCGTCAAGAAGTGGATGGCAAGGGTCTGTCTTCATACCCACATCCAAAACTGATGCCGGATTACTGGCAATTCCCAACGGTTTCTATGGGCTTAGGTCCAATCCAAGCCATCTATCAAGCCCGTTTCCTGAAATATCTGACTGACCGTGGTCTGAAAGATTGTTCAGCACAAACTGTTTACTGTTTCTTAGGTGACGGTGAGTGTGACGAGCCAGAAGCCTTAGGCGCGATCGGTTTAGCAGCCCGTGAAGAATTAGATAACTTAGTCTTCATCGTTAACTGTAACTTACAGCGTCTTGATGGCCCTGTACGTGGTAACGGTAAGATCATCCAAGAACTTGAAGGCGAATTCCGCGGCGCAGGCTGGGAAGTTGTTAAAGTGATTTGGGGTCGTTACTGGGATCCATTATTGGCCCGTGACACCAGCGGTAAACTGCTGCAGTTGATGGAAGAAACCGTTGACGGTGAATACCAAAACTGTAAAGCCAAAGGTGGCGCTTATACGCGCGAACACTTCTTTGGTAAGTATCCTGAAACGGCCGAAATGGTTGCTAACATGTCAGATGATGACATTTGGCGCTTAAACCGCGGCGGTCATGATCCAGTTAAAGTTTACGCTGCACTGGAACATGCACAAAAAACCAAAGGCCGTCCAACAGTTATCCTAGCTAAAACCGTTAAAGGTTACGGCTTAGGTGATGCGGGTGAAGGTAAAAACATCGCTCACAACGTTAAGAAGATGGGCGTTGAGTCTATCCGTTACTTCCGCGATCGTTTCAATATCCCGATCCCTGATGACCAGTTAGAAGATCTGCCTTTCTATCACCCAGGTCCAGATTCTGAAGAAGTGAAGTACATGATGAGCCGTCGTGAAGCGCTGCATGGTAGCGTGCCACAACGTCGTCAAAAGTTCACTGAAGAGCTGGAAGTGCCGTCACTGAAGATTTTCGATTCGATTTTACAGGGCTCAAACGGCCGTGAAATTTCATCGACTATGGCGTTCGTTCGCGTGCTGACAGCTCTGCTGAAAGACAAGAAAATTGGCAAAAATATTGTGCCAATTATTCCTGACGAAGCTCGTACTTTCGGTATGGAAGGTTTGTTCCGTCAAGTGGGTATTTATGCTCACGAAGGCCAAAAATATATTCCGCAGGATTCTGACCAAGTTGCTTACTACCGTGAAGATAAAACCGGCCAAGTATTGCAAGAAGGGATTAACGAACTCGGCGCTATGTCTTCATGGGTATCAGCAGCGACGAGCTACTCAGTCAACGATACACCTATGATCCCGTTCTACATCTACTACTCAATGTTCGGTTTCCAACGTATTGGCGACATGGCTTGGGCAGCGGGTGACATGCGTGCTCGTGGTTTCTTAGTCGGTGGCACTTCAGGTCGTACAACGCTTAACGGCGAAGGTTTACAGCATCAAGACGGTCACAGCCACGTATTGGCGAACACTATCCCTAACTGTATTACTTACGATCCAACCTACGGTTACGAAATCGCTGTTGTGGTACAAGATGGTATCCGTCGTATGTACGGCGAAAATCAAGAAGATATCTTCTACTACTTGACCACAATGAACGAAAACTATGAGCAACCAGCCATGCCAGAAGGCGCGGAAGTGGGCATAGTTAAAGGTATCTATAAGTTAGAAACGGTTGCGGGCTCAGGTAAAGGCAAAGTTCAGTTAATGAGCTGTGGCACTATCCTTGAACAAACCCGTAAAGCGGCGCAAGCACTGGCGAAAGATTTCGGTATCACAGCCGACGTATTTAGCGTAACTAGCTTCAACGAATTGACTCGCGATGGTCAAGCCGCTGAACGTTGGAACATGCTGCACCCAACCGAAACGCCAAAACAAGCCTATATCAGCCAAGTGATTTCAAGTGATGCACCTGCAATCGTCGCGACTGACTATATGAAGATTTACGGCGAACAGTTACGTGCTTATATTCCTACCGATTACAAAGTGTTAGGTACTGACGGTTTCGGTCGTTCAGACAGCCGCGAGAATCTGCGTCACCACTTTGAAGTGGACGCTAAGTTCATCGTTATTGCGGCACTGAAATCACTGGTTGATCGCAAAGAGCTGCCTGTCGATGTGTTAGCAAAAGCCATTAAAGAATATGGTATCGACGCTGACAAGATCAATCCACAGTACGCGTAAGAGGCAATAAAAATGGCTGAATTAAAAGAAGTTTTTGTTCCTGATATCGGCGGCGATGAAGTGCAAGTGATCGAAATCTGTGTGGCTGTGGGTGATACCCTAGCGGCAGAAGAATCGATTCTTACCGTCGAAAGCGACAAGGCGACTATGGATATTCCAGCGCCTTTCGCCGGTGTTTTAGCCGAATTGAAAGTGGCTGTGGGCGATAAAGTATCTGAAGGTACTTTGATTGCTATGATGCAAGCAGCGGGCGCGGCAGCTGCTGCTCCGGCTCCAGTTGCTGCACCCGCTCAGGCGGCACCAGCATCTGCACCAGTTCAAGCGGCTCCTGCCCCTGTGGCTGCTGCTCCTGCGACGGGCGCAACCAAAGTGGTTGAAGTGACTGTGCCTGATATCGGTGGCGACACCGATGTATCAGTTATCGAAGTCCTGGTTGCTGTCGGTGACAAGATTGAAGTTGATAGCGGTTTAATTACCCTAGAAACAGACAAAGCGACCATGGACGTACCATCACCTTTCGCGGGTGTGGTTAAAGACGTTAAAGTCGCAGTTGGCGATAAAGTGTCGCAAGGCTCTTTAGTCATCATGCTTGAAGTGGGCGGCGCTGCACCTGCTGTGGCTCCAAGCGTTAGCGCGCCAGCTGCAACTGTGGCTCAGGCGGCTCCTGCCGCTACGGTGGCGCCAGTGGCCGCGGCACCTGCTGCACCAGCGGCAAGTGTGGTTGCGGTAAAAGAAATTCAAGTGCCGGATATTGGCGATGCCAGCAATGTCGATGTGATCGAAGTGCTCGTGTCTGTCGGTGATGAAATCACTGCTGACCAAGGTTTGATTACCCTTGAAACTGACAAAGCCACCATGGAAGTACCTGCGCCATTCGCCGGTAAACTGCTGTCTTTGACTGTTAAAGTGGGTGACAAGGTTTCTCAAGGTAGCGTTATTGCGACGATTGAAACTGTGACAGTGGGTGCAGCTCCTGCACCTGTTGCTCAAGCGGCAGCTCCTGCTCCAGTGAGCGCGGCGCCCGTTGCAGCCCCAACACCTGCAAGCCGTCCTCCAGTGCCACACCATCCAAGCGCAGGTACACCTGTGTCTACCGGTGCGGTACATGCGTCTCCTGCGGTACGTCGTTTAGCCCGTGAATTTGGTGTCGACTTGACCCAAGTGACAGGTTCTGGCCGTAAAGGTCGCATTATGAAAGAAGACGTTCAGGCGTATGTGAAATACGAACTGTCTCGTCCGAAAGCGACTGCGGCAACCTCTGTGGGTTCAGGTAACGGTGGCGGTCTGCAAGTGATTGCAGCACCTAAAGTTGATTTCAGTAAGTTTGGTGAAGTGGAAGAAATTCCATTAAGCCGTATCCAGAAGATTTCTGGCCCTAACTTACACCGCAACTGGGTAACTATCCCTCACGTGACTCAGTTCGATGAAGCTGATATCACTGAAATGGAAGAGTTCCGTAAGCAGCAAAACGATGTAGCGGCGAAGAAAAAAGCCGATTACAAGATCACGCCTTTAGTGTTTATGCTAAAAGCTGTGGCTAAAACGTTGCAACAGTTCCCAGTGTTCAACTCAAGCTTAAGTAGCGATGGCGAGTCACTGATCCAGAAGAAGTATTTCCACATCGGTGTGGCGGTTGATACGCCAAACGGTTTGGTTGTGCCAGTCGTGCGTGACGTGGATAAGAAAGGCATTATCGAGTTATCTCGTGAACTGGCTGATATCTCTATCCGTGCCCGTGATGGCAAGCTGAAATCTGCTGACATGCAAGGTAGCTGTTTTACTATTTCTAGTTTAGGTGGCATTGGCGGTACAGCGTTTACGCCTATCGTTAACTACCCAGACGTGGCGATTTTAGGTGTGTCTAAATCTGAAATTAAGCCTAAGTGGAATGGTAAAGAGTTCGAACCTAAATTGATGTTGCCACTGTCGCTGTCATACGATCACCGTGTGATTGATGGTGCTATGGCTGCACGCTTTAGTGTGACGCTGTCAGGAATTCTGTCCGATATTCGTACTTTGGTTCTGTAAGCATATAAGGCTGCTCATCTTGAGTGGCCTTTTGTTTATTGTGATCAGTATCAAACACAGGTTAAAATGCGCCCACCTTACGCGCTGGCGCATTTTCGGTTGGCAGGATAGCTCCTCCAACGGATTGAATGAGAATTAGAGGAAAACATGAGTAACGAAATCAAAACTCAGGTAGTGGTATTAGGTGCAGGTCCTGCAGGTTATTCTGCGGCTTTCCGTGCAGCGGACTTAGGTCTTGAAACCATTATCGTTGAACGTTTTAGCACTTTAGGCGGCGTGTGTCTTAACGTGGGTTGTATCCCATCTAAAGCCCTATTACATGTTGCTAAAGTTATCGAAGAAGCCAAAGCCGTTGCTGCTCACGGTGTAGTTTTCGGCGAGCCAACTATCGATTTAGATAAGTTACGTGGCTTTAAAGAAAAAGTCATTGGCCAATTAACTGGCGGATTGGGCGGTATGTCCAAAATGCGTAAAGTTAACGTGGTTAACGGTTTTGGTAAATTCACTGGCCCTAACACGCTAGAAGTGACTGCTGAAGATGGCACTGTCAAAGTGGTTCAATTCGAGCAAGCTATCATTGCTGCGGGTTCTCGCCCAATCAAACTGCCATTCATTCCGCATGAAGATCCACGTATTTGGGATTCGACTGACGCATTAGAACTGAAAGAAGTTCCAGGCAAGTTGTTAGTGATGGGCGGCGGTATTATCGGCCTAGAAATGGGAACTGTGTACGCTTCTTTAGGCAGTGAAATCGACGTGGTTGAAATGTTCGACCAAGTGATCCCAGCAGCTGATAAAGACGTTGTTCGCGTATTCACTAAGCAAATCAAGAAGAAATTCAACCTGATCCTTGAAACTAAAGTCACAGCGGTAGAAGCCCGTGAAGACGGTATTTATGTTTCTATGGAAGGTAAGAGCGCCCCTACTGAAGCAGTCCGTTACGATGCAGTATTAGTAGCAATTGGCCGTGCACCTAATGGCAAGTCGTTAGATGCTGAAAAAGCAGGTGTTAACGTTGATGAGCGTGGCTTTATCAAGGTTGATAAGCAACTGCGTACTAACGTACCGCACATCTATGCAATTGGTGATATCGTTGGTCAACCTATGTTGGCTCACAAAGGCGTGCACGAAGGCCACGTAGCGGCTGAAGTTATCGCTGGCATGAAGCACTACTTCGATCCAAAAGTGATCCCATCAATTGCTTACACTGACCCAGAAGTCGCTTGGGTTGGTTTAACTGAGAAAGAAGCGAAAGAGCAAGGTATTGCTTACGAAACCGCAACTTTCCCATGGGCAGCAAGCGGCCGCGCTATCGCATCTGATGCGAGTGAAGGCATGACTAAACTGATTTTCGACAAAGACACTCACCGCGTAATCGGTGGTGCGATTGTTGGCGTTAACGGCGGCGAGCTGTTAGGCGAAATCGGTTTAGCGATTGAAATGGGTTGTGATGCTGAAGATTTAGCATTAACCATTCACGCTCACCCAACACTGCACGAATCAGTAGGCTTAGCGGCTGAAATGTACGAAGGTTCTATTACTGATTTGCCAAACCCAAAGGCAAAGAAAAAGTAATTTAGCTGTCGATTAAAAAAGCGCTCATTTGAGCGCTTTTTTATTGCCTGTATTTTTTTGTAACTTTTATGTAAACAAGCGGATGAATTGATAGGATTGAGCTGCTACAGTACAGTTATACCCAAGCGACCTCAAAATACGAGTTTCAGAGCGCCCAGGGTGCTTCAATTCAAGGCGCATCAATGAAAAAATGTCGGCCACCTTTTGAATTGATGCAACACGGAAGTGGAGTGCCCTGGGTGCTCCGTCCCGGCGGCTGATGTTAACCACGGGGCAACGCACTTTATGCCGTGTTGGCTATTTTTGACTTAGCCCACTAGGCCTACAAATAGCCGCAATCGCCATATATGTCGTGAATGCCATTTATGCAGGAGCAATAAATAGCCTTGCTGAAAGTGCGTTATCATGCCGTTAACATCAGCCGCTGAATTCTGCATTTTGAGGTGGTTTGGGTATATGTATGAAGTAAGCCGTCACATGCAAACAAAAATAATTAGAACAATTCTGACATGTTTCATCCTTTTACTGACTGGCGTCCACTCGGCTTGGGCGGGTGGCTTTGTGCAGCGAGTGTTTACCGATAGGGACGGTTTAGCGGTCACCAGTATCCGCGGTTTGGCCTTAGATGATTACGGTTTTGTTTGGGCAGCGACTGAGCAGGGCTTGTATCGGGTGAGTAATTCTAAGGTGCGGCGTATCGATAAAATCGGCACCGAATCGCGACTGTCAGATGACTTTTTAACCTCAGTGGTGAACATAGAACGTGATAAGTTATTGGTCAGCACTAACGCAGCGATTTACCTTTACGACATAGCACAAAATCAATTTACCGCCTTTGGTTCACCCTATTTATTCCCGCAGTTTCCCGGTGGTGCGCTGGTCTCGGCAGCCCGAAAAAATAGTAAAACATGGCGATTATTAATTGATAATGGCCAGATATATGAATTCTCCCCTTCAAAGTCCGAGCTGCGCCTTATTACTCAGTTGCCGGTTAACCGCGATCTCCCTTGGCGTAAATTGCTGGTCATGCCGAATAGTCAAATGCTGGTCGCGGGAACCTTGCAATTAGAGTTGCTAGAGCAAAATGGCGAGCGGGTATTCCAATACTCTTGGACCGAATCTATGGGCAGTATTCTCGATATGTTAGAGGATTCTCAGCATAGGATCTGGATTGCGACTGGCCGCGGCGTTTATCAATTAGATCAAATTTCTAGGCAGATTATCCCCGTGCCAGAATTGCCCGATTGGAGCACAGCGATCGTTGAAGATGCGAAAGGATATTTATGGTTTTCCAGTCGTATCGGTTTATTGAAATGGTCGCCCGAAACACGCCAGATTGAAAACTATCAAAAGGAGTTGAAGGTTGAGGCCGACATGGAAACGCTAAAAGCCATGTTGTTTGATGATGCGGGTTTGATGTGGGTCGGAGGTTCAGGCGATGGATTGGCGTTATTGGCGTCGCAGCCTGATTTTATCCTCGACACTTATACTGGCGATGAACCCTATCAATTGAGTGATGCCATGACTTGGTCAGTGCATGCCAGTGATGAAGGCGTTTGGCTAGGTTCTTCCAATTTGGATTTTATTGCTAAAGGCAGTAGTAAGGCATTTAACGTGCCGATTGAGGGATTTAATCCCCATGAAAGTATCTATGATATCAGTGAGTTTGAGGGGCATTATTTACTATTATCGACAACTAGCGGTCTCTTTGTTGTCGATAAAGACACTTTGCAAGGCAGCAGCTTTTCTAAGTGGACCCATGGTAATGATGGCTTTAAAAATAAGCTCATTTATAAAACCTACCTCGACCCTAAACTGAAAGGACGCATTTGGATTGCGACCACATCAGGGCTGTATTTTTGGGAAATGGGACTGTACGAACCTCAGCCCTTTGATATTGATAAATCATCGGACAAATTTGATGGCCCCAAGCGACCCGTTATCCGCACGATTTATCGCACCTCCGACGGTCGTTTATGGGTGGGCGGTAAAAAAGTCTTTGGGTACATCGACGGCCAAAATGAGTTTCATGATCAGCGGCAGTTGTTTAATGCTTTTGCAGCACAACCCACGGTCAGTCACATTGAAGAAATGTTACCTGGGGTGATCTGGTTTGGCTCCTATGAAAAAGGTTTATTTGAATACCATCAGCAAACGGGATCGTTAATTTCATTGACCTCCGAGTGGCAATTAAATTGTAGTTCAGTGTTTTTTATTCAAAAAACGCCCAAGTCTAATCTTGTGGGCTGCTCGGATTCTTTGGTGCGACAGGATATCCAAACGGGCGAGATTGCTATGTTCAATCAGCTCGATGGTTTAATTTCCGATGAGATGAACGAAGGCGCCTATTTTTACTCACCTAAAACAGGCTTTTACTTAGGCACGCCCGAGGGCGTGATGCGACTCGATGTCGATAGGCTGGCCAATCGCATTACCGATGACCATGTGATGCTTGAATCTGTCTCTGTGTACTATAACAACACGACCGAAGTGTCCCTGTTGCCGCGCAACCTGATGACCATCAAACCCGAAGCCAATATGGTCAGTTTTCAAATCACTAACTTAGATTATCTCGATGATTCGCCCATCCAATTTAAATACCGATTACGTTATCAAGATGAAGAGAGTAATTATGTGCTGCTTCAGGGGGAGTCGCAGATTAACCTCGCAGGTTTAGCTTCGGGTGGTTATGTTTTAGATATTTTAAGTCAGGTCAATGGAATATGGTCCGATAAACCTTTTACCTATCCCTTTTATGTTGAGCAGCATTGGTGGTTATCCCAAGGTTTTAAAGGCATTTTACTGCTGTTATTTGCTATTATTGCCTTAAGTCTTGCTTGGTATCGGCAACGTCAGATCAATACCTTTAAGCAGATGAATCTGGCATTAACAGAGAGTGATGACAGGCTGAGGCAATCTTTGCGCGGTAGTGACTCAGATCTGTGGGAATGGCATAAAAATACTCAGGCATTTCATCTTGATAATCGTGGTGCAGTTCTCGGTACCCATGCCAATGAGATTGTTGTGAGCTTAGCAGAGTTGCCTGTGCATCCACAGGATAGGGAAAAAGCGCTCGCTCAGTGGGATAGTATGATATCGGGGGAGATAGATAGATTCGAAGCCGAATATCGCTATCAGCGCAAGGACGGTAATTGGGGCTGGTTAAGGGTAAGAGGGCGGCCCGTTGCCCGTAATAAGCACTCCAATGAGATTGAGCGGGTCGCAGGGATTTATAGTGATATTACCGTGCAACGTCAGTTAGAAGATGAAGTGAATTTACTGGCAAAAGCGTTTGGTAACACATCTGAAGGTGTACTGATTTTAGATGTCGAAGGCAGTATTCGCGTGGCGAATTACGCGGCACAGCAAATTATCGGCATCGATTCTGCTGACTTAGTTGGCCAATCTTTTACCCAATTTGTACAGATGAATGACGGTTTGGCATCGGAAATCAAGCAACTCCTCAGTGATAGCCAGTCTTGGACGGGCGAGCGTGAGTTAATCAACGCCAGTCAGCAACCTTGCCCTGTATGGCTAAACGTATCTGTGATGCAAAGTGCCAATGGGAAAGTGACCCATTATGTGGTGGTATTCTCGGATATTACCGAACGTAAACGAACCGAAGCCGATTTACGCCGCCTAGCCAATTACGATGTACTTACGGGATTGCCAAACCGCTCCTTATTTTCTAGTCGCCTATTACAGTCTATTCAGGCCGCGCAGCAAACGGGCGAGAAATTGGCGCTATTGTTCTTGGATCTCGATAGATTTAAGCATGTTAATGACTCCTATGGTCATAGCATGGGCGATGCCTTACTGGTCGAAGCCTCAAGCCGACTACAGTCCTGTGTTGCTAGCGAGCATATGCTCTGCCGTTTTGGCGGCGATGAATTTGTGATTTTACTCAGAAATGCCAACAGCATTGATGATATCAACCACATTGCCGAGCGGCTGCTGGAACAAATCGTGGCGCCTTTTAAGTTATATGGCCGTGAGTTTTATATTTCGACCAGCATTGGCATCAGTATTTGGCCCGATGATGCGGTGCAGCCCGAGGCCTTTATCAAGAATGCCGATCTTGCTATGTATCACGCCAAAGAAGAAGGACGGGGGAATTTCCAATATTATTCCTCTGAGCGTAATGCCCAAGCCCTCTATCATTTACGGCTTGAGGCCGATTTACGTAAAGCCATAGAGCGGCAAGAGTTCGAGCTTTATTACCAGCCGCAAATTGATATTTTGCGTAACGATAAGCTCATAGGAATGGAAGCATTAATTCGCTGGAAACATCCGCAGGATGGTTTTATTCGTCCCGATATTTTCATCAAAGTCGCCGAGGCCTGCGGTTTAATTGTCGATATTGACCGCTGGGTGTTAAGGCAAGCCTGTGTGCAGGGAGCATATTGGGTAAAGCGTTATGGCGCTACCTTTAAGTTGTCGGTTAATATTTCGGCGGTGCATTTCAGACAGCCAGATTTTATTGAAGACATACAAAGCATTCTGCATGAAACCCAAATGCCGACAGCGTCTTTAGGCTTAGAAATCACTGAAGGCGTATTGATGAAAGAGCTGCACGTCGCTAAAGATCATCTCTCGCGATTGAAATCCTTGGGGATTGAAGTTGCTATTGATGACTTTGGGACGGGTTATTCTTCTCTGGCTTATTTACGCCATTTTGAGGTGAATACCTTAAAAATCGATCGCTCCTTCTTGATTGATATCGCCACCAATAAGGCCGATCAGGCGATTGTGAGCAGTATTATTGAATTAGCCCGTAACCTTAAATTAAATGTGGTTGCCGAAGGGATTGAGACGGTTGAGCAGTTAGAGCAAGTATTTAGCCGCGGCTGTTATATTATTCAAGGGTATTATTTTGCTAAGCCTATGTGCGTGGCTGATTTTGAACGCTATTTAGAAACAGATAACAGAATCGTTGCTATTGAGCATTAAGTAAGATCATATAGCCTATTATCGGCTCGTTTATGTTTGATCATGCGTCCTTGATATTTGTATTGGCGATAGGCCATACGAGCAAGATATAAACCAGCGTCCTTAAAATTTAAATGACAAAATATTCAGCTATGATTGATATTTTGTTTCGTCATTTATTCAATTAAACTGCATCTGTTTGTGTAAATAGTACACAGTCTTATCACTAGTCGGTCCAGATAAAATATGACTGACGGTTAAATCGATAAGTTTGGTAATATAACTCGGATTTTTATCCCATAAAAAAGTAACCTCACCATGATGCGTCAACTACTCGCTTCTATTATTTTGTGTTTGTGCATGACTCCGTCGATGGCGGCAGAGCGCCTTAAAATTGGTGTCGTACTCAGTGGCGGCGGTGCTAAAGGCGCTGCCCATGTGGGGGTGCTCAAAATATTAGAAGAACATAACATCCCAGTCGATTACATCGCGGGCACCAGTATCGGTGCCTATGTCGCAGGCATGTACTCCTTGGGTTACAGCGCCAGCGAAGTCGAAGCGATCATGATGGGCGTTGATTGGGACAGTGGCTACTCGGATACTATCCCGCGCAATATTTTGAGTTATAGGGATAAACAGTTACGCGATCGATACAACATTCCGCTGAACATTGGTTATAACGAAGGCCAAGTAAGGGCGCCAAGTGGGTTGCTGCGTGGTCAGACTATGTCGCAGCTTCTACGTCAGTCTACCGATCTAGTACAGCAATTTGGTAATTTCGATGATTTAGCCATTCCCTACCGTGCAGTGGCGACCGATTTAGAAACTAGCTTACCTGTGGTGATCAGTCACGGCAGCATGGTCAAAGCCATGCAAGCCTCTGCGACGGTTCCCGGTGCGCTGCAGCCCGCTCAAATTGAAGGTAAGTTATTGGTCGATGGCGGTATTGCCAACAATATGCCTGTCGATGTCGTTAAGGCCATGGGCGCCGATATTATTATTGCCGTCGATATTGGTTCACCTCTGGTCAAAAAAGATAAATTAGACAGCACTATTGCCGTGCTCGATCAGCTCTCCAACTTTTTAACCAATGCCAGCACCGAAAAACAAAAACTGCTGCTGACTGATAAAGACGTGTTGATCCGTCCCGCGATCGACGCCCTCAGCACCACTGATTTCACTATCATGCCCTTGGCATTAACGCTCGGCAAAGAAGCCGCTAATGGACAGCTTGATAAGCTGAGCAGCATGAGCGTGAGCCCTGAGGAATATGCCGCCTATGTCGAGGCCAAAAAAGCCAAAGGTAAGTTGTTAATGGCGGATGTGCGTCATTCTGTTAATGAAATTGTCTTCGATAACCAATCTAAGGTGAGTCTGAATCTCTTAACGGAAACCTTGAACATTAAGCCTGGGCAAGCTGTGTCTAAGGACGAGCTCAATGAGGCGTTAAAGCGTATTTACTCCCTCAATAAGTTTGAGCGTGTCGATGCTGAGTTTGTCGAGGGTGAAGACGGCCGCGTACTGACTGTGACCACTAAAGCTAAGTCTTGGGGGCCAAATTATTTCCAATTGGGCTTTAACTGGGAGGATGATTTTAACTCTGAATCTGCCATCAGTTTTGACATGGCCTATACCATGACGGATTTGACCTTCAATGGCGGCGAGTGGCGCAATGAAATCAAACTCGGTATGGAAAAGTTGTTTGCGACTGAGTTCTATCAGCCATTAGACAGAGACCAACAATTCTTTAGCCGCGCCCGTTATCAATACGATACCCGTAATTGGGACTTATACGATAACAACAATCGCCTGCTCACCTTTGACAAGAAAACCCACACCATCGAACTCGGGATCGGCTACAACTACACCTCACAGGGCATGATTGAGCTGGGTTTAGTGGCGGAGAAGGGCGCGATAATTAATGATGCTTGGCTTTCAAGGGACTTGGATTTTAGCTCCTATGGAGCTTACTTTAGATTCGGCTACGACAGCTTAGACAGTATTAGTTTCCCGACGTCGGGTAATCGCGTGACCTTAAACGTTTATGTGCGCAATGAAGATTTCGATGACATTATCGACGATAACCAAAACGAATACAGTGTGCAGATAGAGGCCGACTGGAAGGGCGCCTTGAGTGTCGGCAATCATGCTTTTGTGGGTAAGGCATCGATTTCAACCAACGATAATGATGGGATGAACACGCTGCATCTATCTGAGCTGGGCGGATTTTTAAATCTATCTGGCTACCATAAAGACTCACTGACAGGCGCGCATAAAGTCTTTGGCGCCTTTGTTTATCAATATGATCTCGGGCGTGATGCGCTCGGAATGACAGATTATCCTTTGTATCTAGGTTGGAGTTTGGAGGCGGGCAATGTCTGGGATGAGCGCTCTGAAGTCACTCTTACCGATTTGATTTATGCATCGAGTCTCTACATTGGTACTGATACTTCCATGGGGCCTGCGGCAATCGGCTTTGGGATCACAGATCTTGGCGATAAGTCCTTCTATTTATTTGTGGGTAAAAACTTCTAGCGAGTGATGCGTGTGAAGATCTTAAGGGCATGACTGAGGTTGTGCCCTTACTTTTTGTGCGATGAAAATCCTAAACGACTTTGATGTCATCTTATCTAAATCAGTTCGCGCGTCGCAAAAGTGTCATATCCTTTTACAAAATCTTGCTACTGTGGGGCGTGGCAAGATGCTAAGGTTTTGCGGGAAAAATAATAACTCTTAAGGAAGCTGGGGAAAACAATGAAGAAGATAAGCACACTGGCACTGGGTATCGCCCTGAGTTTAGGTTTAGCCGCTTGTAGTACTGAGCCTAAAACTGAAGTCGCCGCGATTTCTGGCATTGAATTGCAAAACTTTGATGCCTCAGTTCGCCATCAAGACGATTTCTATTACAGCGTTAACGGTAAATGGTTGGCGAATACGCCTATTCCTGCCGACAAGTCTAACTACGGCGCATTTTCTGTGCTGTACGATCAAAGCCAAGATGCATTGAAAAAGATCATCGACGAAGCGGCCGCTAAAAAGAATCCCGCTGCTGGCTCGAATGAGCAAAAAATTGGTGATTTCAACGCTAGCTTTATGAATACCGATTTGCTTGAAACCTTAGGCGTTACTCCGCTTAAGCCATTGCTGGCCGATATTGCTGGCGCAAAAACACACGCTGATTTACCAGCCGTTATGGGTAAATTGTTGACGACCGGCTCTGGTATTCCCTTTGGTTTTTACGTCAATAATGACGCTAAAAACTCAACTCAGTACGCCGTATATCTAAGTCAGTCGGGCCTTACCCTCCCGGACCGTGATTATTACCTGAAAGATGACCCTAAGTTTGCCGCTAATCGCCAAGCCATGGCTAAGTATGTGACAGACATACTGACCGAAGCGGGATACAAGGACGCTAAACGCGCGGCTAAAAACGTTGCCGACATCGAAATGATGATCGCCAAAAGTCAGTGGAGCCGAGTGGAATCCCGCGACGCCAATAAGGCTTACAACAAGTTAGATCGCGCTGAACTGCAAAAGTTAACGGGTCAATTTGATTTCAATGCCTTCGCGACCAGCGCAGGTTTAGGCGACAAAGTCACTGACATCATAGTGCGCCAGCCCTCTTACTTCGAAAAACTCGGTGCAGACTTCGAGACCTTTCCTGTATCGGCTTGGCAGGATTATCTCGCGTTCCACTTAGTAGATAGCTACGCCGAGTTACTGAGCAAAAACTTTGTTGATTTGAACTTCGCCTTTAAGAGCAAAACCTTAATGGGTATCGAAGAGCAACAACCACGCTGGAAAAAGGCGGTTGATGGCGCCGACCAAGTGATTGGTGAGTTAGTGGGCGAAGAGTACGTTAAGCAATACTTCAAGCCAGAAGCTAAAGCGCGTATGGAAACTATGATCAAAAACTTGATCAAAGGTTTTGAGGTCAGCATTAATGAACTTGAGTGGATGACGCCAGAAACCAAAGTCGCCGCCCAAGAAAAACTGGCTAAGTTTACCTATAAAATCGGTTATCCAGATAAGTGGAAAGATTACTCAGGTTTAGATATCAAGGCTGACGAGTTAGTGGGTAACTACATGCGTTATGCTCAGTTTGAATATCAAGACATGATCAACAAGCTTGGCAAGCCAATCGATCGTACCGAATGGGGCATGACGCCACAAACGGTGAACGCTTATTACAGCCCAGTGAAAAACGAAATCGTATTCCCTGCGGCGATTCTGCAACCGCCATTCTTCAATATGGATGCCGATGATGCGGTGAACTACGGTGGTATTGGGGCTGTGATCGGCCATGAAATCAGCCATGGTTTCGATGACCAAGGTGCTAAGTACGATGGCGACGGTAACCTGCGTGATTGGTGGTCAGATAAAGACCGCGAAGAGTTCCAAAAACGCGGTAAACAACTGTCAGCGCAATACTCAGGTTATGAAGCACTGCCCGGCAAGTTTGTTAACGGTGATTTGACCTTAGGGGAAAACATCGGCGACTTAGGTGGTTTAACCGTAGCGGCACGCTCGTATCTAATGAGCCTCAACGGCAAACCCGCGCCAGTGCTTGATGGATTAACGGGTGAGCAACGCTTCTTTGTGGGTTGGTCGCAAGTATGGCGTCGTAACTACCGTGATGAAGAGCTGAGCCGTCGCTTGTTGACAGATCCGCATTCACCGAGTCACTACCGCGCTATGGGGACACCCCGTAACGTAGAAGCCTTCTATAAAGCTTTCGAGATGAAAGAAGGCGATGAAATGTATTTAACACCAGATGAGCGTGTAAAAATTTGGTAATACATGCAGTAGATTGAAATAAGAAAAGCCAGACAATGTTTGGCTTTTTTATTGATGACAATAATCAAGGATGCTGCTGATTAATGTCCGTAACCTAAGGATTCGATTTTTGTGACTTTATTATCAGTGGCATAAAGCCGGCGCATTAAGCGTGTCGGTCCAAAGTCATAGGTCCATTCTTGATACTCAGTCGGCAACTTGCTGGGATCGATCACTCGGTCGCCGTCTGAGTTGAGATAAGTCGCTGGCAGATTGTACTGGCGAATATCGCTGGGTGAGCCGCACTTCTCCTGCACAGTGGTTAAGGTATCGCCAGTGTTGACCACTTGTTGCTTGCAGTGCATAGCACCACCCGCATTAGCGGACAAGCTGACGGACATGAGTATTAAGCCCATGGGTAATAATACGGGTGATAATAAAGACAGGTACTTCATTGGCTCCCCTCTCGTACATACAGCATTCTGCTATTCATCCATATGGTAAAAACTCATTACCCATATGGCCAAAATTCAGCTTATCCGCCCAGTTAAGGCTAGGCGTGTTATGGCGTTATTGAGCTAAGAGTGTCGGCAAGGCCAATAAGTTCTCAGCCTGATGGTGGGCGATAACCCACTTAGCATCGCCTCTTTGCTCTGGCGCGGGGATCGCAAGCGTTTGCATATTGGCCGCTCGAGCGGCAATTAAGCCGTTAAAAGAATCTTCGATCGCAAGGCAATAGCGGGGATCGACATCGAGCGCCTTAGCGCAATTCAAATACACTTCAGGGTGCGGCTTGCCGTAGGTGAGGCCCTCGGCCGATTGCACCGCCATAAATTTATCGCTGAGTCCTAACTTAGAGAGCACCGCCTCGATAATGGTGTAAAACGAGGAGGTGGCTAAGCCGATTTTAAGACCCAGTGCTTGGCAGTGATCAATTGCTTCGTGAACGCCCAGCATAGCTTCGCCGCTAATCAGAATTTCACTCGCGACCTTATCAACAATCGCTTGGCTGACCTTGGCATTGTCGTAGTGAGGCCAAGGAGCCTTGTGGTACCAATAATCCACGCATTGGTCGATGCGTAAACCTGTGGTTTGTTGAATCGTTTCTATGGTCACGGGCACGCCAAGTGCGGATAACACTTCATACTCGACCTGCTGCCATAGGGGTTCTGAATCGATTAAAACGCCATCCATATCAAAAATAACGGCTTGAATGCTAAGGGATGTCATTGGTACTCCGATGGACTGGGGAAATAACTGAGATATGCAGTAAATTAAGCCTGAGTGTAAGTTCTCGCACTGCATCTTAAAAGCCAAAATGCCGCAAGATGAGAAAAATTTACACATATTTGATCTAGGGCGCTGAAAATTGCCTGTTCGATTTAAAATTAATGAAACATTGTTAACTATTTGTAGTGTATGGTTTTTTGTCTGTTTTCAAACTATTGTCTAATTTCACTTGTTTTAATATTCCCGTAAGTTGGCATTCGCCGCCGGATTTAGTCCTTATTTCGCTTTTTGCCGAGTGTGACCTGATTCATACTTTTGCAAAGCTGTAGTATACTGCAGGCCGGAAATACGGGTCGATCATGTCGGACTGTCAGCTTCAATTAAGAAGACGTGCAGTTTCGTTGTTAGAGCGCCAAACAAAGAGGAATGTTGCCGTGCTAGAAGCATATCGTAAACACGTCGCAGAACGTGCTGCAGAGGGCGTAGTCCCTAAGCCATTAGATGCACATCAAGTGGCTGAACTGGTTAAGTTAGTTCAAAACCCACCCGCAGGTGAAGAGGCTTTCGTTCTCGACCTGCTTGAAAATCGAATTCCCCCAGGTGTTGATGAAGCCGCTTATGTTAAGGCTGCTTTCTTAGATGCGGTTGCCAAAGGCACTGAAAAATCACCTATTTTGTCTGCTGAGCGTGCTACTGAGTTATTAGGCACTATGCAAGGCGGCTACAACATCGAACCTCTGATCGCGCAGCTGGATAACCCAGCGTTAGCACCTTTAGCCGTTAAAGCCTTATCTCACACTCTGTTGATGTTTGATTCTTTCCACGATGTGGTTGAGAAGATGGAAGCGGGCAATGAGTTTGCTAAGCAAGTGGTTGAAGCGTGGGCGAATGCAGATTGGTACTTAAACCGTCCAAAACTGGCCGACAAAGTCACTCTGACAGTATTTAAAGTCTCTGGTGAAACCAACACCGATGACTTGTCACCAGCACCAGATGCTTGGTCACGTCCTGATATTCCATTACACGCGTTAGCTATGCTGAAAAACGCCCGTGATGGTATCGAGCCTGACGTTGCTGGCGCCGTTGGCCCAGTGAAAAAAATCGAAGCGTTAAAAGCGCAAGGTTTCCCACTAGTCTATGTGGGCGATGTTGTGGGTACGGGTTCATCACGTAAATCAGCGACTAACTCAGTACTGTGGTTTATGGGCGATGATATTCCATTCGTACCCAATAAGCGCGCTGGCGGTTTCTGCCTTGGCGGTAAAATTGCACCGATTTTCTTCAACACTATGGAAGATGCGGGCGCACTGCCAATTGAACTTGACGTAAACAAAATGGAAATGGGCGATGTGATTGACATCTACCCATACGCCGGTGTGGTTAAGCGTCACGACAGCGACGAAGTGATTTCAGAATTCAGCTTAAAAACTGAAGTGCTGTTAGACGAAGTCCGTGCTGGTGGTCGTATTCCACTGATCATTGGTCGTGGTTTAACTGACAAAGCCCGTGAAGTATTAGGTTTAGGCGTATCTGACGTATTCGTGCGTTCACAAGACGTGGCTGATACGGGTAAAGGTTACACGCTAGCGCAGAAGATGGTTGGTAAAGCATGCGGCGTAGCTGGCGTGCGTCCTGGCCAATACTGCGAACCTAAGATGACTTCTGTCGGTTCACAAGATACCACAGGTCCTATGACCCGTGACGAGCTGAAAGATTTAGCTTGCTTAGGTTTCAGTGCTGATTTGACTATGCAGTCATTCTGTCACACTGCGGCTTATCCAAAGCCTGTTGATGTGAACACACATCATACTCTGCCAGATTTCATCATGAACCGCGGCGGTGTATCACTGCGTCCAGGCGATGGTGTTATCCACTCATGGTTAAACCGTATGCTGCTACCAGATACCGTTGGTACCGGTGGTGACTCACACACGCGTTTCCCAATTGGTATTTCATTCCCAGCAGGTTCTGGCTTAGTGGCGTTTGCTGCGGCGACTGGCGTTATGCCGCTCGACATGCCGGAATCAGTATTAGTGCGCTTCAAGGGCAAAATGCAACCCGGTATCACACTGCGTGATCTGGTCCATGCTATCCCATTAAAAGCCATTGAACTGGGCATGCTGACCGTTGAGAAGAAAGGTAAAGTCAATATCTTCTCTGGTCGCGTACTGGAAATCGAAGGTCTTGAAACCTTGAAAGTTGAACAAGCTTTCGAACTATCTGATGCTTCAGCTGAGCGCTCTGCTGCCGGTTGTACCATCAAGTTAGACAAAGAACCTATCATCGAATACCTGAACTCAAACATCATCATGCTGAAGTGGATGATCGCTGAAGGTTACGGCGATCGTCGTACCATTGAACGTCGTATCAAAGGTATGGAAGAGTGGTTAGCGAATCCTGAACTGATGAGCGCCGATAAAGATGCTGAGTACGCTGCAGTGATCGAAATCGATTTAAACGACATCAAAGAGCCAATCCTGTGTGCGCCAAACGATCCTGATGATGCAGTACTGCTGTCATCTGTTGCGCAAACTAAGATTGACGAAGTGTTCGTCGGTTCTTGTATGACCAACATTGGTCACTTCCGCGCAACCGGTAAGATGTTAGACAAGTTCGCTAAAACCCTGCCAACCCGTCTGTGGATTGCTCCACCGACTAAGATGGACAGAGATCAGCTGACTGAAGAAGGCTATTATGCGATTTTCGGTCGTGTAGGCGCGCGCATCGAGATCCCAGGCTGTTCACTGTGTATGGGTAACCAAGCACGTGTAGCTGAAGGTGCAACTGTGGTATCGACTTCTACCCGTAACTTCCCTAACCGTTTAGGTACAGGCGCTAATGTTTACTTAGCCTCTGCTGAACTGGCTGCGGTTGCTGCACTGTTAGGTCGCCTGCCGTCACCTGAAGAATATCAAGAATACGCCAAAGAGTTAGACGCCACAGCGGCTGACACTTACCGTTACTTGAACTTCGATCAAATCGAGTCTTACACTAAGAAAGCCTCTGAAGTGATCTTCCAGTCAGCCGTATAATCGATTACTGATAAGCTAACTTGATGTCAAAAGCCAGCGTAAGCTGGCTTTTTTGTGGGTAAGTTTCTCTCTGCGCATATATGTACAAATAACTTCTCTAATATAGTGATGCTTCGTCTCTTCCATATAACAGGCTAGGATTCCATAAATAACGAAGCATTAATAAATAAGCATCAATAGCCAAGTGCATCTGTCTTTAGGTTGTTCACTAAAGGCGCTATCCCAATCAGTGTCTGGCTTCACCTCACTGAATCTAGTTTTTGAAAGACCTGAACCTTCTATTTTCATATTTACCAACGGATCATCCCATGTGCTTTTGCTATGAATAATGTAGAGTAAAGGCATTATTTTGACTTAAATGTGGATAACTTTGGGGGTAAGTGGTGGGTATGGTGTGGTTAGATTAGATAATTAGAATTAACTGCAAATTTCCTTAAAAATAGGGGTTGCACAAAAAGTTTCACTCCCTATAATGCGCATCCACTGACACGGCAGACAGCGAAAGCCAGCTGACGAGTTAGGTTGAATTGAGTCGCTTTTAAGCATTTAATTCAAGCGCAGCAAGAAGTTGAAAAATACTCCTTGACGCGAAACGGGAAATGCGTAGAATACGCAGCCCTAGCCAACTGGAAGCGTTCGGCGCTCAGTGTGGTACTCAAGTCCTCTTACGGATATTGAATTGCTCTTTAACAAGATAAAACAAGAAATCTGTGTGGACACTCACAGGTGTTGAGTTAATCGAAACTGCTTAACCTTCGGGTTGGCAGTCAAAGAATTAAATCAATGATGAAGAGTGTTCATAGCAATATGTACATAATTTTGGTTTCGCTTTCTTCTCTTTATGAAAAGAATGCGGAAACAAATGACAGAATTCGTTGAGCCGTTTGACGTAAGTCAAACAACAAAACTTTAATTGAAGAGTTTGATCATGGCTCAGATTGAACGCTGGCGGCAGGCCTAACACATGCAAGTCGAGCGGCAGCGGGAAGATAGTTT
>NZ_JAUOET010000018.1:0-86158 GCF_031932075.1 Shewanella sp. SP1S2-4 | reverse complement strand
CCCTTGCTTCGCGGGGCAGACCCTGCCAACTCACCTCTAGCCTACGCCTCATATGATGTCCTTGTTCATCAGCTCGCAAATTTGCTAGCGGCTTCCTTCAGACCAATCCTCGCGGATAAGCCCTTGCCATTCGCTAGTAGTTAACGTTTAATAACAGCATGTTATTGAACGGTGACCTTCCTACAGAGGACTTTCACCTCATTAGTTCATGCCCATGCTGGGCGTACACAAGGCCAGTCACGGCGACGCCTTTTCCGCTGCGGCTTCGCCTTCACTACAAAGCCGCGCATGCTGGCGGCGTTATGCAAAAGCGAGAATGAAGTGAATCAGAAAATAGAAACATTGAATGAAAGTGATCTTGAGTTACTTTCAAAAAGCAGAGAGTGGCTCGCTGGACACTTTGATGATGTGCATGAGTATCAAAACTTATCTGCTAAGCTAAAGCTGGTTCAAACCATCCTTGACAACGAGTGGGTTTCAAATGAAGAAACCTTCAAATTACAAGCTTTGGGTATTTGCTTGGGTGACGCTCTTACCCAAGAAATTGAAGAACTAAGTTGGGTTGCAGTAGAAGACCAATACGGGCGTGATCCCGCATTGCGCTGGCTTAATACATCGGTTTTAGTTTTTCCTCGCACATCAGTATCAAAAAGAGTTGAGGCCGGAGTTAAAGTTGACATATATGAAATGTTTGGTGGTTTTCAAAAAGCAATTCATAGCGCATTAAAAAATCAAGCATAACAAGCCAATGCACGCGGAGCCTGCTACGTTGCGCAATTTGTTGTGGTGTCGCTGCGCTCCTTTATACCACAAAAATTGCTCCACTCCGCTGGCCCGGTGATTGGAGCGTTATACGAACCTAAGAATGAGTGTTATCGATGAGTAATAAAATAAAAATCTATCCGGTATCAATACTATTTATTATTTTTTTGTCTTTTTATACTGGAAATGGTTATGCTGCTTGGAGTGGGTTTGAGCGAATTACACCTGATAATGTAGATGCGCAAAGGTTTAAATTTAAATTCTCACAAATTGAATCCACCGAGAGTTTTCTATTAGAATTGGATGATAGCTACGTCAATAATGGCCAGCAAGATGACTTGCTCATTGATAAATCAGCATGGTTGGTTATTACAAAATTATCTTTAAATAAAAACGAACAAGAATTAAGCCATGTGTTAAATGATAAACTCTCAGATGATGGCGCAAAAGTTTTAGTTCTATCTAAGCTTGGCTACTCATTAGGAAGTTCAAATTTAAATATATTAGAGGTTCAATTGCATAAGTCACAACTGGAAAATGCCTATATATACGTGGGTTACTCTCCAGAAGTTAATGATGGTGGTTTAAGGTATACCATAGATGTAAATTCATTCTATCAGAACTTTTTAATTAACAATCAAGATGACTAAGTGTATATTCTGTATAACAAGGCCAGCCAGCAACGCTCCCGCTGGTCGCTGGACCTCGTTTCACTCGGCCGCTGCTGGCGGCGTTATGTGGCTAAGGAAGCCTAGTGCCTAAACTTAAATACATTAAGTCGTTTGTTCACAACCTTGCTGATTCATATATGAGTACGTTAGGTTGGGTGGAAGGTGACTATAAAAGCACTTGGGTATATCGCTCGGCGTTGGAATCGGGTGTTAATGAAATATATTTTGATATTCGAAATTATGAAATCAGCCCTAGCACTCTTATACACAGAACCGTACTTCAAAAGTCATTAGAAGGGCTTAACGAGCACTTTGACAAAATGCTTAAGACTCAAAATATTGAGCCAAGCTTTGTTCCAAGTATCACTTTTAAGTTTGAGATACCGAAGCTGAGCGAAAGTATGCTTCATATAGTCTGTATAGCAACAGCTGTTGATACAACTGGCAAAGAACATATTGCAGCGCCAATTAAAAATCATTATGAGTATGAAGTGTTGCCACATAACAAAACAATCAAGGCGGAAAAAACTAGCTGGCTGCGCCAAATCGCTAGATTTTTCCGCTTATCGTAAGCGTTATGCATCCACAAGGAAGAAGCATTGAAGTTAGCCATAGCCTTTATAACTATTTTTCTTTGTAGCTCTTTGTGGGCCAGCGAACTCACAACAGTAGAAGGCATTCAAAGCAGCATCGAGGATAATCTTTCCGTTGGTGCCAGCAAAGAAGATATTGAAGCGTATCTAACATCTGCTAACTTGTCGCATAGCTATGATCAGTATTCGTTTCGCTATCAGGCTATCGTAAGAGAAAATGAAGCACAGTGTAAATTTGAAGGGGTTTTTCTTTGGTTGTTTTATGACTGTGCCATTCAGATATTTATTAATCTAAATGAAAATGGCACCTATAAAAGTCATGAAGTTTCACATAGTTATACGGGGTTGTAGTCCAATGCTTAACAAGTTTGTCAACGAACGCCCTTCGGGCTGGACAGCTTTAAGCGCTGCTTCGCAGCAAAGCTGCCCGTTACAAAGGAGTTAGGTAACTATGGATAGTACTGCTTTGGAATTCAGAAATTCGTGCCTAGACATTTTGAGCTTTTTATCGTCTCCGCCAAGACAGAGAGAATTTTCATCGAAAGTTGAGTATATCGACTATAAAAGTGAATTTGTTTGTTGGTGGTTTGATGATTTAGTTATGGACTCCTTACCTCAAGGGCCTGGTTTAATATCAGAAAGTTTCACCGCTGATGAAAAGTTAATCCTCTGGGAGTTTACAAAGCTTTTTGAGCAAAATATTGATAATGAAAATCAATCTATTGATGAGCTATTAAAAGATCCTAAATGGAAAGTTGTTATGGTAGCTGCTCAAGAAGCACTAGCAAAAATTGGGTAAAAGCACCTAACAAGGCCATTAAAGCGCGGACACAAAACAGCTGGCTTGTGCTCCTTCGTCGCCAAGTATAGCCAGCTATTTTGTGCCGTTTATGGCGGCGTTATGCGTAATTCAAGGATTAGAAATGAAATCTAGTTTTGTCTTAATATCATTAATGTTTCTTTCAGGGTGTGCATCTGTCCCTAAGTCAGTAGATGAACTTAGAACCGCTGGTAAAGCTAAAAGCAGTTTTTGTTCAAATAAGTCATTTAATGAAACTGTTGAGTTAATGGAGAGACAATTAAAAAAATGCTTCGCGCATGGTAAGCAAGATATTTATGGTGGCACAAGCGATACGTTTATCGAAAAAAGTGGAGCTGATAGTAATTCAGTTACATTAGCTTCAGTTGCCCATGTAAATTGGAATAGATTTTACCAAATTATAGTTGATGTTAGTCCTCAGAATAAATGTCCAGTTTTTGTTGAAGCTTATGGTATGTCCAGTAACTGGTCTAAAACAACTGGTTTGGTTCAGGATTGGGTAAGTGGTAACAACCTTGATAAGTGTGATTAAGTTACGCATACAAGCGCCTCAAACATCGCGGCCTGCGGCCGCTGGACTCGCAACAAGTTGCTCGCCGTTTAGGCGAGCGTTATATTTTTTTGCAAGGGAGTGTTTATTTCAATGGTAAAAAAGTTACTGTTTAGCTCGATATTTTTTGTTAGCTGTGTTGATGCACAAGAACATGATTTTTCAGCAATGTTATCTTGCCATGCATCATTGGATAAGCCGGGACTTGCAGTAAGTATCGAACAAGCTGGAAAGCATGTTTTCAAAGGCGTGCTTGGTGTTGCAGACATAAGCACTCGCGAACCACTAAAAGTTGATGACACTTTTCAAATCGGATCAATTACAAAGCAGTTTACTGCTGCAGCCATCCTTCAACTTGCTGAAAATAAAAAGTTATCCTTAAAAAGTACCTTGGGTGATTTTATTAAAGATATTCCCGTCGAGTACACAAGGCTGACGATTGAAAGTGTGCTAAGCCATACTTCTGGGCTGCCAAATTACAACTTGGATGCAGGGATCAGGCAGCGGTGGGACAAATACGCCACCATTGATGAAGTGATCAATCAGGTGAGTAAAATGCCTGTGCTTAGAAAGCCTGGTGTTGATTATGCGTATTCAAATACCGGATATATTTTGTTGGGAAAGGTGATTGAAGTCGCTTCTGGTCTGACATATAGCGAGTATTTACAGCGAAATATCTTTTCTCCTTTAGGTATGCAGAATTCGTTTGTTGTGACTAATGGGGAAAGCTCAAAGCAAATCGTTAAAGGTTATACCACAAATAGAGACGCGCCTAATCTGTATTTGGCTCCCGAAACCGTTGACCGCAGTTGGATTTATGCGGCAGGTGCAATTGCATCTACTCTTGATGACATGAGCCTGTGGCATAGTGGTTTAAGTTCTGGGAAGGTAATTTCGGCTGAAAATTATCAGTTGATGGTAAGTAGAGCGAAATTAAACAACGGTGAATCAGTAAATTATGGTTTTGGTACCGATGTATATCCTATAAGTGGCCTACCGTCGTACAGTCATCAAGGGCAGGTGCCAGGTTTTATGGCATGGTCAATCTATTTTCCTTCATATGATTTACTTGGCACAGTATTCGGCAACAATGACTCTGTTCACCCTGGTCCAGCTTTGTTAAATATGATTGCAAGGCAACTTAACCTTTCACCAACGCCAATTGTTGATAAAAACATCACAGAGCAAGCTAAGATTCTGATTGGTCAATACAAAGGTGCAGACGATACGGTTATGACGGTTACATTCGATGATGGGCAACTCAGTGCAACAACCGGCAATGGCGTTATCCGAAAATTAGTGCTTCGGGAAAATAACACATTTTCGTATGAATGCACCGAAGATTATTATCAACTTCGAGAGCAGGATGATAAGCGTTTACTTGTTCCTGTCAGTATTTACATGGGTGAGCTAGCGCCTTTAGTCCGATCGGAAATATAACAATCGCCATCAAAAACGACTCGCAACAAGTTGCTCGCGTTTGTTGCGGGTTTTAGAGCTAAGGAAAGTCATGAGCATCACATTGGAAGAAATTACAAGTTCAAATTATGAAGCAGTATGTGACTTAGATGTCACTGATGAGCAACAGGAATATGTTGCGAGCAATATGTGGTCTTTGGTTGAGTCACATTACTGCCAAGGGCATACCTGTAAGGCAATCTATCAAAACGATATACCTGTTGGCTTTTTCATGTGGGTATCTGAAACACCTGAAAAAGTTTCTATCTGGCGCTTTATGGTGGATCAACGCTATCAACAATCTGGTATTGGCAGAGTTGCACTAAATTTGGCGCTCAATGAAATCAAATCCAGTGACAAAGTAAAAGAAATAGAAATTTGCTATGCCCCTCAAAACCCGGTGGCCAAAGATTTTTATTCACGTTTTGGCTTTCAGGAAGTGGGTTTGGATGAAGATGGTGAAGATATGTTGGCAGTCATCAAGCTGTGATCTCTAACATTAAACATCGCGGCCTGCGGCCGCTGGACTTGCAACAAGTTGCTCGCCGTTTAGGCGAGCGTTATGCGAAGTGAGCTTATGAGTACTCCTCCACACAGTAAAATTATCAACAGAGTAGCAAGGCAGGCTTTGAAGCCTGTTGGTGTTAATCGAAAAGGCCAATCGAGGGTTTGGCTTGATGACAATGGATGGTGGATTACAGTAATCGAATTTCAACCTTCTTCATGGTCAAAAGGAACTTACCTAAATGTGGGTATTAATTTTCAGTGGTACCCCAAAGAGCACCTATCTTTCGATATTGGTTATAGAGAAGCAGGTTTTGTCGAATATAAATCAGATGAGCAGTTTGAGCTTAAAGCTCAAGAGTTCGCCGAAATTGCCAAATCCAAAGTGTTAGAAATCAGAAAGCTGTTATCTAGCCCGAAATCAGTAAAACAGTACGTGATTTCTTCGTTGCAAAACCATCGGCCAACGTTATGGGCTGAGTTTCATCAAGGTATGTCATGTGTTCTGACCAAAGACAGAAACGAAGCCATCTCATATTTCAATCAGGTGCTAAGCAACCCTCACGATACAGAGTGGGCAATAGAGCTTAAAGAATTCACGTCCCGTATGGTTAAATTACTCGAATCAGGTGAGGATGCGCTCCGATTCATAGATGAAATAGTAAATAAATCTCGTGAACTGAAGAAGTTGGAGCCAACGGATGTTCAGCTTGCAGAAATCGCATAACAAGCAGCAACGGACTGTCAAACCTGTCACTCAAATTGCTGCTCAATTACGTGCCAGCCGTTGTGTTGGGCGTTATGTGGAATCGTTGAGTAACGGGCATGGATGAGAATTCCAAAATCGAAAAGTACATTGTGGCGAGTGATGTTGGCCTTGGTCGAGATGGGATCGGTATTGAGGTATATTCCGGCAACGACATGCTCATGGAAGTTTTTCGGGATGACACCAAAAAAACCAGAGAAGTGACCCTTTACAAAAAGGAACTCGATCTTGAGCTTGTAGAGCAAACAATTGCACTATTCAAGAAGGAAATCCCGTGGGAATTTCAAGAATAACATCGGCTTGCAAGTCGCCACATAACAAGGCGCTGTTGTCGCTACTATCGTGGCTGGGACGGCTTACGCTGCGCTCCAGTCGCCCCAAATATGCCGCTGCGCGGAGCTTAACTGCGATTTAGTGGAATGATTAAGCCAGCTTGAATCAGCTAGACTTAAAGAAGATGCGATGGAACACAACCATGACAAAGGATTTTCAATGAAATACGCAGAAACCACGCAATATTATTTGCTCAAAACAGCTCTGCAGCTCAGACCTTGCCTCAAAAAAAGCAAATTCCTATAGCATGAAGCATACCAAGTAATCTGGATGAGGCAGCGGCCAAGTCCAACAAGCGATTTATGCCCTGCAAACAGCGCAGCGCATAAATACTAAGACGTTAGGCATTTAAAAGGACTTTACGTGAACTGGGCACGAATTGCTAAATACACAGTGGTTTACTTTATCTGTTCGACTGCTTCGGGTGTGCCATTGGGGTATGTTATTGGGCGCTATGATTCAGCTGGTGAAATGATTCCGAGCTGGATTTACTGGAGCTTTATTTTCCTTTCTATGGTTGTTGAAGCAACGATCATTTATTTTCTAGTGAAAAATCAGGCAAAGTTTGCATTTATACATGCACTTATAGTTGTTTTGCTGAGTTCTTTAATTGCATCATGTATTCTGTTTTTGATGGCTGGCGAGGTTCTTTTGGGCGACTGGCAAATTGATTATGCCAGTATGTCTATTGCGCTTTTGTTTGGTGTTGCCTTGGGCAAGCAAGCAGCAAAAAGTTCAGGTGTTGTAAATGCCTAACAAGCGCCATCAAAAACGCGCCCGTTGGGCGCTCGACTCGCAACACGTTGCTCGCGTTTGTGGCGGGCGTTAGCTGGGATTGCCTTGCTCGCAAAGTGATACTATAGTGTCACTTTAAATTTAGAACAGGGTGAACCTATGAAAGTTGAGCTAGTTACGAATCTAAAGCGTCAAGCGACAAAGATTCTGGCAGATCTGCACTTGTCGAAAGAGCCCGTATTGATTACAGAGCATGGTCAGCCATCTGCATACCTTGTAGATGTTCAAGATTATGAATTCATGCAGCGTCGGCTTGCGCTGCTTGAGGGGCTCGCTCGTGGAGAGCGTGCTGTACTTGAGGGAAGAACGTATAGCCAAAGTGAAGCCAGAGATAAGATGACTAAATGGCTGAAGTGATCTGGACAGAGCCAGCCCTTCAAGAACTTGATGCCATTGCTGAGTATATTGCTTTGGACAACCCTGCTGCTGCGAGCTATCTCGTGAAGGCAGTTTTCGACAAGACAGAACGTTTGGAGAATTTCTCCAAATCCGGGCGGATTCCTCCTGAGCTCCCGGATTCGGTATACAGAGAGGTAGTGATTCCACCCTGTCGCATTTTTTATCGTGAGGATGAGCAGCGAGTTTTCGTCCTCTTTGTCATGCGAGAGGAGCGACAGCTTCGTGCGTTCATGCTTGGAAACTGATAACAATCCGCGTCATTCGGG
Organism: Shewanella sp. SP1S2-4; assembly: GCF_031932075.1. Classification (NCBI taxonomy): domain Bacteria; kingdom Pseudomonadati; phylum Pseudomonadota; class Gammaproteobacteria; order Alteromonadales; family Shewanellaceae; genus Shewanella; species Shewanella sp. SP1S2-4. Next base: position 78,241 of record NZ_JAUOET010000018.1, on the reverse strand, counting down.
GTATTCACCTCCTGTGACGTTCCTAAGTTCGCGCGCATGCGCGGGATGTTAGCATTCAATATGAAATATCGAGTAATCGTAAAAAGTATCACACCATGCAGTTGCGAAAATGAAGGTGAAGCTGAGGTTTACTTCCCTGATTTTGATCTAACTATTGTCTGCTATTTCATTGGTAGTATTGATTGGTTTAAAAGTTGTTTTCCTCTAAATAAATTGAAAGATGCCGACCTAAGATATTGGCACGCTAACTGGCAGTTAACGGATAAACAAACTAAATCTATAGCAACGAGTGTTGTTGGCACATACGGCGGCTTCAAACTAGACGAAGATAACGAAAAATTATTTATGGTTAATTCGTTGCTTCCTGTCATATCTGACAATGAATTAGGTAACTATCAATTAGATGTTCCAGAAGGAAGTTGGGTCGAATCAACAGGGCAATTTGTTATCGAGGAAGTTGAATTTTAAGCTGGTCCTGTCGCTTCGCTCCTTATTTTAGCCGGCTTAAAAGTTGCCCTGCTTGGGGCGTTAGTTAACACGGAGGTTCTGTCGCAGTATGAATGTATTCTTAATTATTGCAGGTGCATTAAGTGCCGTTGTAGCCATTCTTCATATAGGTTGTATTTATTTTGGCGCTCCTTGGTATCGTTTTTTTGGTGCAGGTGAACAAATGGCTTTGCTTGCTGAGCGCGGTAGTATTCAACCTACATTAATTACCAGTGGTATTGTTCTTGTTCTCTCTATTTGGTCGATTTACGCATTTTCTGCGGCAGGTGTAATTGTTCGTTTACCTTTACTTCGTTTAGCTCTTATTCTCATCACTTTTATTTATTTACTTCGCGGTGTTGCCGGTTTCTTTTTAGTCAGCTCTCCTATGGGGCGTTCTCCTGAGTTTTGGATGTGGAGTTCATTGATTTGTTTAAGTTTTGGTATTATTCACTTCATTGGTTTAAAACAGCAATGGTCAAATTTATGAGAAAAATGCAACCTAACTAGTCGTTAAAGCAGGACAACAACAGTTGGTTTTTGTCCTGTGTCGCTTATTTAAATCAACTATTTTTGCCTTTTATTGAGGCGCTATAGCGTAATTGAAATACAGCAAGATTCGGGTCGGCATTAGTCGTTCGGCCTCCTAAGATAGCTTCTGTTCGGGCAGATGCCCTTTTATAGCAAGCAGATCCTAGAGGAATTACGATGAACATACTTGCCCACAAAGTTGCTATTGTTACCGGTGCCAGTACCGGCATTGGCTACGCAGCCGCGAAGCTTTTTGCCAGAGAAGGTGCTGCCGTAGTGGTGGCTGCAAGGCGACAGAAGGAGCTTGATGAACTGGTGGACTTAATCAATACGGAAGGCGGGCAGGCACTGGCACTCGCCGGTGATGTTGGTGAAGAAGCGTTTGCCAAAGCTTTGGTAGATAAAGCAGTAAGCCACTTTGGTGGCTTGGATATCGCTTTTAACAATGCTGCCATTCTGGGTGCTATGGGCCCTGTCCCGGAGATGTCGCTCACGGACTGGAATCAAGTTATTGCGACCAACTTAACCAGCGCATTTTTGGGCGCAAAGTACCAGCTGCCTGCCATGGCTGCCCGAAAAGGAGGTTCGTTAATTTTCACCTCTACCTTCGTTGGTTACACCGCAGGTATGCCAGGCATGGCAGCCTACGCAGCCAGTAAAGCGGGATTGATTGGACTGACTCAAGTGCTGGCATCCGAGCACGGGCCTCAGAATATCCGGGTCAATGCCCTTTTGCCCGGTGGTACTGATACGCCAGCAGGACGTGAGTTTGCCAATACGCCAGAAGCATTGGCATTTGTGCATAATTTGCATGCTCTTAAGCGTATGGCGACACCAGATGAAATTGCCCAATCCGCATTGTACCTTGCCTCCGACGCCTCCAGCTTCACCACTGGATCTGCAATGCTGGTCGATGGCGGTGTATCTATAAATCGTGTTTGAGAGGCCGGGCCATGTCAGACTATGACCGAATCGCAAGCGCCATGGCCTATTTGGTTGAGCGGGCAATTGATCAGCCCAGCCTTGAAGAGATAGCCGCCCATGTGCATCTGAGTCCGTATCACTTTCAAAGGCTGTTTTGTCGTTGGGCAGGTACTACGCCGAAGCGCTTTTTACAGGTCCTGACATTGGAGCGGGGCAAAGGATTGCTTAATAATTCTCGCTCCTTGCTTGATGTCTCACATGAGCTTGGATTAAGCGGCAGTTCAAGGTTGCATGATCACTTTGTGCAGCTGGAAGCCGTCACACCTGGCGAGTATAAAAATCGAGGTAAGGACGTACAGATCGAGTATGGAGTCCATCCGACCCCATTGGGGCCCATGTTTGTGGCCGTAACCCTGCGTGGTGTTTGCCGGGCAGCATTCATGGACTTCAATAGCATGGAGGAGTTGCTGGATGACTTACATAACGATTGGCCTCTCAGTTCGATCAGAGAAAGCTTGGCATCTACGCGACACGCTATTGATGCATTTTTTAACAGTGACACAGCTTCCGGGCAAGGCCCGCTGTCGCTCCATGTGACAGGGACTAATTTTCAGATCGCCGTGTGGCGTGCTTTGTTGAAAATACCACCGGCCGCTGTGGTCAGCTATGCCGAAGTAGCCAGATCACTCGGTGCACCCAAGTCGGCAAGGGCTGTTGGTAACGCTATTGGAGCAAATCCAGTGGCTTTGCTGATCCCCTGTCACAGGGTTATACAGCAAAGTGGTGCGCTTGGGGGGTATCGCTGGGGACCAACTAAGAAGCTTATGGTACAAACATGGGAAAAAATGCGTGATGAACCGGTTGCGCTATAACAATGCCATGCAACCGACGCTTGTACCTCGCTCGGGTGATGGCGGGCGTTATAAGAGCACAGCGTTGCTTGTAATCTGACTAAGGAAAGTTGATAACTATGCATCTAATTCAATGTAAGTGCGGTGCTGTTAAAGGACAACTCAACAAAATTGGAACTACCAATCGTCTCATCTGCTATTGCACGGATTGCAGAGCGTTCGCACATTTTCTTGGTAAAGCCCCTTTTGTACTAGATGAACAAGGCGGAACTGAGATCGTTCAAGTGTCTCAACAACACCTGTTCTTCTACCAAGGGGAACATTTTATATCGGCAGTACGACTCAGTGAAAACGGTATGATCCGCTGGTATGCTGCATGTTGCGGAACGCCTATTGGTAACACTATGGCAAGCCGGAAAGCATCATTCATCGGCCTTATTCACAGCTGCCTAGACCGGCAGCAAATGGATAAAGACTTTGGAGCAGACGTTGCAATTTTAAACACTGATACTGCCTTAGGCCAAGCGAAGCCAAAGCAACGTGGACTTATGGGGGTTTTAGTCCGCTTTATATGGATCGTGGTCACGAACCGCATCAATGGAAGATATAAAAACTCTCCTCTTTTTAATTCTTCCGGTTTACCTCGTGTAACCCCAAAAATACTGAACACTGACGAATTGGATAAATTGAAGAGTGACGTGTAACAAGTAGCTTCATTTTCCAATCACAAACAGTGGAGCTGGACCTCGCTACAGCTCGGCCTGTTCTTGGACTACGACTTCACCTGCAGACGTGTTACCCAATCACAATGGCATCGTGGCCAGTTGCAGGCTTAGTGCGGCATGTTCTTGAACTGTACTCTTTTCGCCTGCAGGCGTGTTATCCAATCCCAAAGCGCATCATGAGTGCTGAACAGCAATACGTTAATGCCGGTGGTCGATGATGGCCGGTACCTAAGCTTGTTGTTCTGCTTGGTCCTATGATCCTGCCGTGTGTTTACCTGCAGGTGTGTCCGCTAATCTCACGCTGGCTTGGGATAAGGGGATGGATAGGGCATAGGTATTGATGCCTGGCATCAAGGTGCATGTTTGCGTTTTTGTCAGCGGCTTTACCTGCAGATGTATTAGTCGTTCAGGCATTCGCTAATGTCTGTGGGTGCAGCAGGCATAAATAGGGCAGATATAGACGTGCTGTGCGACGATGACAAGTGAGAATTCTACACGTTTTCTTAGTTGCAGTTGTTACTGATATGTTATGTGGCGATAGGGGGTGTTACACCATTAGGGTTCAACAGTTCTTCGGTGCGGCCTAGATAATCCCTAGATAGCCTCAAAAAGTTGGGAGCACTCAAACCCATGCAGCAGTAAGGCTACAGGCGAGTCGTTGCATCAACCCTAGAGGAGGATGCAACGACTCGCTTTTGTTGCTTTTGTGTTAACGCTTGCGGGGCGTAAAGGGTAGGGCAAAAGGTGAGTTTTTTGGTAGTTCTGGGTGAATTGATGGCGCCCAAATGGATCCTTCTATTCGGCTCACTGTTTCGGTAGCGGCCTCATCCTGCGAAGGCGTTATCCGCTCCCCGTTTTTAGTCATCGAAAGCAGGCGAACTGGGATGATCTGCACACTGTTTCTGGGTGATTGAACGCGTTTTTAGGCTCATGCGGCCTTAATCTTAATTGTTATTGATATGTTTCTATTCAATGGGTGTTGTTCAGTGTGTTGCACCAATATGGTTCAACCGTTTTTCTATGCGGCCTAGATAATCCCTAGATAGCCTCAAAAAGTTGGGAGCACTCTAGCCCATGCAGCAGTAGGGCCACAGACGAGTCATTGCATCAACCCTAAGGAAGGATGCAATAGCGTGTATTTGTTGCTTTGGTGTTAAATGTTGGCAATGGGGTGAAGAGGGTAAAAGCCAAGGTTTTAAACGGTTTTAGACGGTTTTAGGTGAATTGCTTCTGTCTAGGACTAGGCTCATTTTAACCGAGTGCCAGAGTCGTTATCTTTACCTATATTAGTCATCCTGCATGGATAGGAATAGAGCGATGATCATGTGCAATTATGAGGAATTTTGATTTTCAGATGGGCGGATTTTGTGTCTCGCCGATGCTCACGGTTTGATTGAAACCGAACGCGACACTTTATGATGATGAGAATCGCTCTCAACTTGCTGCAGATGCGAACCATTATCATCGCGGGTCCTTCCGGCGCGGTTGATTGCGGGGGCAGCGACACGCAGTGCTTCACTACATATGAGGATTTTAGAGGGCTTGGTTGTTGTTTTATTAGCGGGCTTTTAGGGGGCGTTCATAATTTTGAACGCTATATATAGTGTTGATTGTAATAGATTATTTTGCATGCTTTCTCAGAATCTCAAAAAATTGGTGTGCTCGGATATACCAACTTCACTAGATCGATTTTGTGATCCTTTGATCTTTGTTGAATGGGCCGATATTTTGCCTCTATGGGTAAGCGAGTCACTATAAAGCGGAGAACTGTGAGGGGAGAAACCTACCTTTAGTTTGAATACATCTGAGTGCCACCACCTAGGCATATCATCTCGTTCTAGCTTTATCCTAAAATCACTTAACTGATAACTAAATCATTCAGAATTTGCTAACCGGTTAGTGTTGTATGTCATGACTGAATGCTTGCCAGAGTAAAAAGCTCGCGCTAAACAAGTTGGTTAAGGAAGACTGTTCGTGGTCATGCCTGCAATGCCAGTTGGACAATCTGCAGTATTTTGGTCTGAAAGACCGCAGGGATTAGTGATGATTAACTACCTGGTTCAGCCAGTGCATGCAGCAAATTTTTTTGGACGATGGCTACAATGGCCTAAATCGATACCTAATTTGCATTATGTTTGCGGTGCTATTCAAAATTTCAGACGTCATTATCAGTGATTTTTTTACACAAAATGGAAAAGTCATCCTTAGGATTGAGTAGAAAATCTTTACCTACAATTGAAGTCATCTCAGCTTCGGAGATAAGAGGATTGTCAATTTTAAATATTAACCTTTGATTCATTTTGCTTTTTATCAAAAAATCACAATGACGTTTGTAAAATAATTTTTCAAACTCACCATTGTTGATTATTCTTCGAAGACCGACTTCTATTCTCTGGGCTAAGTGAGGCTTATTAGGTGAAACATAAAAATAGGTCGCAAGAGGGATATGCAGCAAAATGTTTTCATCAATCACTAGATTTGGATACTGTAGATTGAACTGCTTAAGTTCTTGATAAGCTTCATTCACTCCACGGCCAAATGTAACAAATCTTCCCTTTGATAGCATGTTAAATAAACTATCATATTGAACGCTTTCAATGACCTCAAATCCAGCCTGTTGCATGGCAACTTTAGTTGACCATTGACTACCTGAGCCTGTTTTAAGAGAAGTTAACTGCATAATAGAGGTGATTTGAGCCAACGATTTCACATTTTCCTTCTGAATAATGAAAACTCTAAATCCTTGAACTCCCTTACGTATGGGGATTTTTATTGGTATAAGCTTTGTATTCCACTCTAAGCTTGAGGCTTCAGCTATGACATTAATATTTTGACCATCTTGCAATTCTCTTAATATGCGATTTCTGCTCATAATGACATCGGAAACCTCCAATGATGCTTGGCCAAAATCGGCTTTGGTTGCATCAATAACAAGTTGTAAAAGGTCATACGTATATTTGTATCGATCATCATGATTAGATTCTGAACGATTGATTATGAACTGATCGTTAGCATAAGTGATGGGGATACTTGTTAAGCCCATCAAGAGAATAACACTCAAAAAAATTCTAAATATTTGTAAGTTATACATAAGAAACTCATGTCCATGTTCAGAAACCTATTTACTACATCCTCAAATAGACTATAGCTTAATTGGTCTGAACGGCGAAAAAACTAATGACTTGTATAAATTATACTCATTAAATATTTACGATATGTGAGCACTCCACCAACTAGGATAAGCAAATATTCTAGCTGCTATTTTGAGGCAACTGGGGGTATGGATTTAAAGAGACCGATCTAGCTGAGCTGCTATTTGTTAACTCGTAAATTTATAGATTTTTGAAATGGCATGCAGTTGACAAATCAAAAGGCAAAAGAGTAACACTTGCCGGATGACTCGACACTAAACTTGCTGAGTTCCAAATGCAGGACAGTGGAGTGGGGTATCGTATGACATTACAGACTCATGATCCATCACGTTGATTTTCGAGTAGTTATATTGTGCCGCCTCTGCAGAAGTTATGTCAGATTTGATAACAAAAGCTAAGGGCCACTAGTATGATATTGAGCGGGTAATATACGCTGCACTATATTTCTATGTATTGGAACTCTGGGTAGAATGCGGTCTGTTTATTCTCAGGTTTATATTGTCAATTACCCATTGTGCTCGGTTTGTGTTCTTGGTTAATAAAACATCGAAATAGCTGCATCTGAAATGACACATATCGACTGCAAATGAGAATCAAAAATGTTGGGAGAAAACAGATTTAACATGAAAGAATATTGAGGCTATACGTAATCTTGTTGTTTCAGAACAGTTAATTTGGAAGTTTATTAAACTAATTGTGTACATATGAGTGTACAGAACTGGAGTGTGTACATTGTTTTTTGTATTATTAATCAATGGTTAAGTGGTTTTAGTTTCGTAGTCGTGCCAAAATATGCTTGGCTGGGAATGGTTAGACATAATTAAATTCAAATGACAGTTTGTCGAATAATAACATCTTAACACCGAAACTCCCCGAATGAACATTTACACCATTAAGGTAATTAAGTCATTATCTTGAGAATATAAAGACTTCATTGGTGATCTTCATTCAGATTCAAAGGTACAATCGCGGCTGAACAGGGGAATAATGTCTTATGTATCATCAATTTTTAAATGAGCCTATGGTGCTTGATGCCGAAAAAGCGTCGATACTCACGTTGCGGTTACCCGACGATATCAGTGATTTTATTGTGTTACAGGCGTTCAGTGCGCCTTTACTAGAGGTTATCGTTATTGCTGAAGCTGGAACCCCACAAAATATTGCGATTCGTTTTCAACCGTTTATGGGTCTTAAAGTTGAATCGTTACCGCAAAGTGCACAGGCCTTTAATACACCGATCACTCGAAGTCTTGGGCAAGGTTTTCGGCTCTATACGCGAATGGGCACTGCTGCAAAATTTTGCGCGGCAGAATTGAGACGGGGCGTATCTTTTACCTTAGACATGACTAATGGTTTAGATGAAGGTAATTCAGTCATAGATAATTGCTTAACGTTTGCTTTACAAGCGGATTCAAAGTTTGAGTTAGTGCCTTTAGAAGCCGATTTACGCGTTTTGCATGAACCTAAAGCGCTAATGGTCGCTAAAGCTCTGTTAGCAAGGCAATACGATTATGCCGCATCATCTGAATCCCTCGCCATTTACATGACCGAAATTGAGCAAGTTAGGTTAGAATTACAAGCTTTTTTACGTGGGGAGCTTGGTCAATGTCAGGCTAGTCTTGCCGACGAGGTATTAAGGCTCGATCCCTTGTTACTTCAGAAACAACAGTGGTTATTTAGAACCTATACCCATATGTTTGAGCGTCCCAATTATAGTCGCGCCGCTAATGATGCTGATAACACAGACAAGTTATTAAGAAAATTAGAGTGTTATGAGTTACTTGCACCACCAGAACTGCTCCAGATGGTTGACCGATTAATGGAAGACGAAACGTAAACCTTTCTTGCCCAAAGTTAGTTAAAGATAAGAGTCCACTATGCACTATTTATGTCCCCTGTGTTCCGCGCCGCTGACGTTAACGGACCGCACTTGGGGTTGTCCACAGCAACATAAGTTTGACATGGCTAAAGAGGGTTATGTCAACTTATTGCCCGTACAGAAGAAAAACTCAAAAGATCCTGGTGATAACAAGCAGATGATGTTTGCTCGGCGTGAATTTTTAAACGAAGGGTATTATCAAGGCTTGAGTGATAAAGTGAATGAACTCGCGATCGAGTTTGGTGCTGATGCAAAACAGATCCTTGATATAGGCTGTGGGGAAGGGTACTACAGCCAGCGTTTATTCAATGTGTTGAGTCAGCACCATGATTGTGATTTACAAGGCATAGATATTTCTAAGTCAGCAATTAAATATGCGGCTAAACGCTACCCCAATTTAGCATTTTGTGTGGCAAGTGCCTATGAGATGCCCATCGCCTCTCAAAGTGTCGATCTTGTCATTCGCATTTATGCCCCTTCCAAAGTTGAAGAGTTACAACGCATTATGGCCGATGGTGGCGTTTTGATCACAGTCTCTCCCGGACCTTCGCATCACTTCGCTTTGAAGCAACAAATATATGCAGAACCTAGATTGCATCCTGTATCTGCTGCGTATATTGCTGGTTTTGTGTGCCTGCATCAGGAACGCTTAATTTCTCAGCTTGAACTGACAAAAAGTGATCATATTGCTCATTTTTTAGAAATGACGCCTTACGCTTGGAAGTTTACCGATGCGCAAAAGCAAGCATTTGCTCTGCAAGGACTAAGCTGTGAATTGGATTTCCAAATTGAAGTGCATCGCATTTCAAGATAAGTGAATAGATTAAGCTATTGAAATAAATTATTTAAAATGTTTAACTGTAAATGCTAAGCAGCATGAACTGAATGTTCTGCTAGCCGGTTGCAAAACCGCAAAGTAGATTTAGGCAAAATAAATAATCCAAAGTGTCGCAGTGTGTTGACTTATCTTTAGAATGGTTTATAGTCTTATCAGCTTGAAGGTTGGGCTTATATTTATGTGTTCAATACGACCAGTTCGTCCTGTAAACATAAGTAATACCGGCATTTTCCAGCTCCACCGCCGTTAAGGCTTTAATTTTTTATTTACAGGATTTATATCATGTCTCAAGTTACTGGTGTTGTTAAGTGGTTCAACTCTGACAAAGGTTTCGGATTCATTGAGCAAGAATCTGGTCCAGACGTATTCGTACATTTCCGTGCGATCAACTCTGACGGTTTCAAAACTCTTGATGAAGGCCAAAAAGTGTCTTTCACTGTGACTCAAGGTCAAAAAGGTCCACAAGCTGAAAACGTAACTATCATTGGTTAATTTTCAGTGCTGTTAGCCTAGAGCTGATAGCAATGGATTAAAGGGCTATGGTTTATTCCATGGCTCTTTTTATTTGTGTGAAATTTAACATTCTTTTGAAGGTTAGTTGGTCTTCTAGATTGTGTAGTCTTCTCCGTTAAAAGTTATACAAATAGCCGCTAGATTAATGAGCTTAGGTTGCTCAACTTGCTTCTTAGTCTATCGTAATAGTTGTTAGCACCTACTTTCAGATTTTCTCTTTATCTCTAAGACACATCATTTCTAGAGAGTTAAACTTCAATAAAGCTCTTTCGATTCATCCTCCATGTTTTGCATCAGTTGCATTAAACACTATTACACCTCTCGATACTGTATTCTCGATACTGTATTCAGTGTAAGCGTAACCTCAATTCTAGGCCGATAACGCATTTATCCCATCATATTCTCGTTGCATGGATCTGGAAAAGCAGACATTGCAGTGACATTATTATTGCTTTGGAGTCTGTTGGTGTAGGTGAATGCATAACTATAAATCTCGTCATGACTAAGTTTAGACGTGTTAGAACTGAGGGGATGAGGAGTTACTTATTGATATAAATCAGCTTTACCGTTAAATGATTAATGATAATAAAAAAGCCTGAACATTGCGATTCAGGCTTTGGTATTTCATATATAAGCTAGCACTTATTGTTGAAACTTAGGTTATGAATCCAGCTTATCATCGGCCACTTTATAGTGAGGATCATCGAGTTGATTCACTTCGACGAGATCACCCGCTTTATGCAGTAGGGCTTTACAGTCAGCGCTCAAGTGGATCAAGTGTAACTTCTTACCAGCATTGCCATAACGCTCAGCGAGCGTGTCTATTGCTTCTAATGCGGAGTGATCGGCAACTCGAGAGTTCTTAAAGTCGATAACCACATCTTGAGGATCTTTTGCTGGGTCAAATAATTCGAGGAAGTTTGCGATTGAGCCGAAAAACAATGGACCATTGAGTTTGTAGACTTTCCAGCCTTGATTGTTCTGCTCTTCAGTCACATTGATATGCTTGGCATGTTCCCAGGCAAAGACTAAGGCTGAAACGATGACACCGACAAATACCGCAAATGCTAGATCGGTAAATACGGTTACCGTTGTCACTAGCACGATAACGAAGGCATCGTGTTTCGGGACCTTGCCCATAAACTTAAAGCTTGCCCATTCAAAGGTGCCGAGCACAACGATAAACATCACTCCAACCAGCGCCGCAAGTGGAATAATCTCAATAAATGAAGCGCCAAATAAGATAAAGGCAAGCAGGGCGACTGCAGCTGTAATTCCTGATAATCGGCCGCGTCCACCCGAGTTAATGTTAATCATAGATTGACCTATCATGGCACAACCACCCATAGCGCCGAAGAAACCGCTGGTGATGTTTCCAAGGCCTTGGCCGACGCATTCTTTGTTGCTGCGGCCACGGGTATTGGTCATCTCATCTATCACAGTCAGCGTTAGCAGAGATTCGATAAGACCGACTGCCGCCAAGATGCAGGAATAGGGCAGGATGATATATAAGGTTTCAAGATTAAAAGGCACAGAGGGAATCGCAAAGCTAGGTAATGAACCTGCTATGGTCGCATTGTCGTTACCACTCATGGTTTTGAGGAAATCGAGTACGTTACGAGTATCCAGATCGAGTCCTACGACAAGTGCCGTCACAGTGAGGATTGCGGCTAATGATGAAGGGACTGCTGTGGTGATCTTAGGCAGAAAATAAATAATGGCCATCGTCAGAGCCACTAAACCTAACATCAACATTAATGGTTCTTGGGGCAGCCAGACTAGATTTCCGCTGGCATCCTTAACTTTAAACTGACCTAACTGGGCGAGGAAAATTACAATCGCTAGACCATTCACAAAGCCAATCATGACGGGATAGGGCACTATGCGAATGAATTTACCGAGTTTACACACGCCGGCAGAGATCTGGATAAGTCCCGCTAAGACCACGGCAGCAAATAAATATTGGACACCGTGCTCAACGACCAAAGACACCATGACAACGGCCATAGCGCCCGTCGCACCCGAAATCATTCCAGGACGGCCACCAATCAGTGCCGTTATTAGCCCCATAATAAAGGCGGCATAAAGTCCAACCATAGGCTCTACATGGGCGACAAAGGCAAATGCGACCGCTTCAGGAATAAGCGCAAGTGCAACTGTTAGCCCTGAAAGCACATCGGCTTTATGGCTACACGTTTTGTGGCGAATGAGATCAAACATTGAACCTCTGTTATTAAGTTGTTGTGTGGATAAAAATAAGGCGCGAATACTAACAAAAAAATGGATTGAGCTAAACCTTAAATATAGTGTGAGTTTTACGATAGAAATAAAAAAGCCATGCAATCGCATGGCTTTTCTGACTAACTAAAGTGGTTATGGACGAGCCATATCCGACTCAGCACCGTTAGTGAGTTTAATTTTGGCGGTAGGCTCTTCGGTTGTAGTATTCTCATACTCGCGTCCTTTAGGCACTGCCACTTGCTCTCTCACTTCAACTACAGGCTTGGTCATATCCGAAGACACCATAGAACCAAAACGGCTTGCGGCTTTCGGCTTGTTGACTACAAGGGCGTCAGTGATTTGCGGATTCACTGTCGTTGGAGCCGCTTGCACTGTTGTTTGAGGTTTAGCGATAGCAGCAGGTTTTGCCATTGGGGCAGAGGCTGTTGCTTTAACCGCTTCTTTAACTTCAACACTCGGTGCAACGCTTGGCTCTACAGCAGTCTCAGTCTTAGCCACTTCAACTTTTGGCGCAGCTGGTGTAACCGCTGGGCTTTCAACTACAGGGGCGTTAACCGCTTCGGTTTCTACTGCAACGCTGGCTACTGGAGCTTCAATGACTGGTGCAACGTCAATTTTCACTTCAACCGTTTTTGGCGCATCCGCTTCAGTGGCTTTAGTCTCAACTGGCTTAGTATCAACTTGCTGAGTTTCGACTGATGCAACGTCACTTGCTGGCGTTTCAACTTTCGCTTCAGGTTTAACGACTGCAGGAGCTTCAACAACAGGTGCTTCGCTAGCTTGTGCTGTTTCTACTTCAACGGACTTAGCAGTTACTTGAGTTTCAGTCACTGCATCTGTTTTAGTTGCAACAACTGGCGCTTCTACACGGACACTGGCGACTTCGCTTGGATACTCTTGGTCAGCACCCAATTCATCGTTAGGGATGAATTGCGCTGGCGTTGATGTACCTTGGTCATCTTCGTCGCGACGACGGCGTTGACCCGCTGCACGAAGGTGACGCGGGCTACGACGGCTACGACGTTGACCATCTCTTTGCTCGCGTTTTGTTTGATCATCAGCAGTTTCACTTTCAGTATCAATTGCGTCGTTATCTTGCGATATCGCATCCATAGGTGCTGTAACATCAGCTGTAACCACTTCAGTTTGTTCAGCTGTTTTCACTGGCTCAACTGCTGGGGCTTCAGTTTCTGTAGAAATTATCGCTTTTTCTTCTACTGCAATATTTTCTGCCGCTTCTTGAACAGGTGCCGTTTCTTTACGAGGCTGACGACGTGTTCTTGGTGCTTTTGTTTCAGTTGGTGCTTGGGCAACTTCAGTTTTAGTGTCAACACTGATAGTGCTCGCCGCCGCGGCGTTAACGGCAGCAATTTCAGCTAATACTTCAGCGGCATCTTCTGGTGCAATTGGAATAGCATTATCTGGCGTGTTATGGCCATTATCGATACGCACCTTACGGCGCATGTTACGACGTTGACGACGTTCACGGGCGACTTCTTGCTTAGGTGCATCGGCCTCTACGTCAGCAACCACGTCTTTTGGTGCTTGTACACGTGGCTTAGGTTCGGATCGCGCTGGACGTTTAGTTTCTTCTTTCTCACGAACAGGACGTTCTTGAGCGCTTGTATTTACCGCTGCATCGGCCGGTTTTTTCGAATTACGGCTGCGTGGCTCACGAGTGCCTTCTTTTGCTTTGTCGGCATCTTGGGCATTACGTGGGCGGCGAGTATCGTTGCGACGGTTACGGCGGTTAGCGTTAGCTGCACTGGTATCAGTTGTTTTAGTTTCAACAACTTTTACGGGTTCTGCTTTTTCGCTTGGTGCAAACATGGCACTGATTGCACTCATAAGCTTGCTGAAGAAGCCTGGTTGTGGCGCTTCAACTTTCACCGTTGGTGATGGGGCTTGTTCCACTTTCTGTGGCGCGGCAAACCCTTTTAATGCCGGAATAGGCGCTGCGGTACGTTCCAGTTTACGTGGCTCATACAATTTAGCTTCAGGCTGTTCGATACGCTTATAGCTCGATTCGCTGATTTCATCATCACTACGGTGACGGATCACGCGATAATCTGGCGTCATCATGTGCGCATCAGGTATCACATACACTTCGACATCGTGACGTTGCTCTGTGATGCGAATGGCTTTGCGTTTCTCGTTTAACAAGAATGCCGCTACATCGACAGGCACAATGGCTTCGATTTGCGAGGTGTTTTCTTTGATGGCTTCTTCTTCCATCAAACGTAAAATCGACAGTGCTAAAGACTCAGTACTGCGAATTGTGCCTTGGCCATGACAGCGAGGGCAGATGTGCGCCGCTGATTCTTCGAGTGATGGGCGTAGACGTTGACGCGACATTTCCATCAAACCGAAACGAGAAATACGGCCTAATTGCACGCGAGCGCGGTCGTGGTGTACAGCATCACGTAAACGGTTTTCAACTTCACGCTGATGGCGCACAGGCGTCATATCGATAAAGTCGATCACCACTAATCCACCTAAGTCACGTAGACGTAATTGACGGGCAATTTCATCGGCGGCTTCAAGGTTAGTGTTCAGCGCAGTCTCTTCAATATCGCCGCCTTTAGTGGCACGGGCAGAGTTGATATCGATTGAGGTTAAGGCTTCCGTTGGGTCGATAACAATCGACCCACCAGATGGCAGACGCACTTCGCGTTGGAAAGCGGATTCGATTTGCGATTCAATTTGGAAGTGAGTAAATAATGGCACTTCGGCTTCGTAAAGTTTTACGCGCTCGACGAAATCTGGGCGAACTAAGGCGATATGTTGCTTAGCTTCTTCGTAAATACGTGGGTGGTCGATGAGGATCTCGCCTACATCACGACGTAAATAGTCACGAATAGCGCGCACAATCACGTTGCTTTCTTGATGAATTAAGAAAGGAGCGCCTTTAACTTGTGAAGCTTCGGTGATAGCAGCCCAGTGGTGTTGCAGAACTTTTAAGTCCCACTTTAATTCGGCTGATTCTTTGCCTACACCGGCAGTACGAACGATAAGCCCCATGCCCGCTGGCACTTCTAAATCGGCCATTGCTTCTTTTAACTCAGTACGCTCATCACCTTCGATGCGACGAGAAATCCCGCCTGCACGTGGGTTGTTTGGCATTAATACTAAGTAAGAGCCTGCAAGGCTGATGAAGGTCGTTAAGGCTGCGCCTTTATTGCCGCGTTCTTCTTTGTCAATTTGGACAATAACTTCCTGTCCTTCACTGACCACTTCTTTGATATTTGGGCGACCTTGAAATGAATACCCTTTCGGGAAATATTCTCTGGCGATTTCTTTTAGCGGTAAAAAGCCGTGACGATCGGCACCGTAGTCAACGAAAGCGGCTTCTAAAGACGGTTCTACGCGGGTAATTTTACCTTTGTAAATGTTTGATTTTTTTTGCTCATGACCTGGACTTTCAATATCTAGATCATACAGTTGTTGCCCATCAACAAGGGCAACACGCAACTCTTCTGATTGAGTTGCATTGATTAACATACGTTTCATGATGACGTCATTCTTCTTTAAATAGAGGTCATCAAACATCGCGCTTCGCTGCATTACGGGCCTAGCAGTAGGTCAACTGAGCCTCACGGCTGGTGGCTAGGCAAGAGGTGCGCATTGCTGTTAGACGCAGTCGCTGCGTGTCGCATCCTATTTATGGCTTATTTTTTAATGATTACAAAAACAAGGAATTCGTTGTAAAACATCAACCAACCCCATAAATTCTTTAGTTTCTTTCCGGTAATGCCCAAGTCGAATCGGTTTGTCTGACGACAAGTTAAAATATCCTTCGAAATCGGGGAGGAAAATCTAGGGTAAACCTTATTAAAGTAAGGCGACTTTCTCGATTTAATCGTAAAAAACGCATTTGTGGTATTTTTACTTATTATACGATTTGCAAATCAATGACTTGCTATCAGGAAAGTGTTTTTTTATCCGTTAAATTTTCCGCTTGGGATCAGGGCGTTGTGAACACTTTATTCACGGCTTATCCCTAATCGCTGGTGAAATATAGCAATAATCAAAAAATTCAGCAATGGAAAGGCACAATTCTTCTCAGTTGTTGTACAATGGCGACCGTTATAATTAGATGGCGCATCATGAATATAGAATCCACCACACAACAGGTTCAGTTGATCACGATTGATGAAGATCACTTCGAACAGCGTATCGATAACTACTTAATGACCAAGCTGAAGGGCGTGCCGAAAAGCATGATCTATCGGATTGTCCGCAAGGGCGAGGTTCGAGTGAATAAGAAACGCATCAAACCCGAGTATAAATTGCAGATTGGTGACATAGTACGTATTCCGCCTGTCCGAGTGGCAGAGCCAGATAATCGTACTGCGCCATCGGCGAACTTAAGCAAAGTTTCGCAACTCGAAGACCGTATTCTGCACGAAGACAATCATTTGATCGTGTTGAATAAACCTGCAGGCATTGCTGTGCATGGCGGTAGTGGTGTCGATTACGGTGTGATTGAAGCCCTGCGTTCGCTGCGCCCTCAACAGAAGTTTTTAGAGTTAGTACATCGTCTCGATAAAGATACTTCGGGTGTGTTGTTGGTGGCGAAAAAACGTAGTGCGCTTAAACATCTGCATGATCAGCTTCGATATAAAAAGATGCAGAAAGACTATTTGGCTTTAGTGAAAGGTGAATGGTCTGCTCAAGATAAAGCCGTTAAACAGCCTTTATTAAAAATCACCCTTAAATCCGGTGAACGCATTGTACGTGTTAATGCGGAAGGGAAACCTTCAGAAACGCGCTTTAAAATTATGCAGCGTTACCAAGGTTGTACTCTCGTGAAGGCAAGCCCTGTCACTGGGCGGACTCACCAAATTCGGGTGCATTGCCAATTTGCGGGTCATCCTATCGCCTGTGATGATAAATACAGCGAGCAAAGGTTTGACGACAGCATGCGTGCATTAGGCTTAACTCGACTCTTTTTACATGCGGCTGAGTTGATGTTCATTCATCCAGAAAATGATGAAGTGATGCGGGTCTCTGCGCCTTTAGATGAAAATTTGTCGCAATTACTCGATAAGTTAAAGCGTGCGTAATTAACAGGGATAGGTTTCAAGGATGAAGATAAAGCAATACGATTTAGTGATTTTCGATTGGGATGGCACTCTGATGGACTCCATCGGTAAAATTATCACTTGTATTGAAAATATGGCTAGGGTATTGCAGTTACCTATCCCAAGCGAAAGCGATATTCGCGATATTATCGGTCTTTCTATGACAGAAGCGCTGCGAGTCCTGTTTCCTCAGGGACTCAATCTTAGCGCTTCTTCTGTATATTCTCAGCCTCAACATCCTAAAAATGCATTTGGTCAAGGCGAAGATGATCAATATCAGCAGATGCGCGCCGAGTTTAAAGCGCAATATTTGCATTTAGATGCCACGCCAACACCGCTCTTTGCACAAGCACCTATTTTAATCGATGAGTTACATGCTCAAGGTTATCAATTAGCCGTTGCAACCGGTAAGGCCCGTGCGGGACTTGACCGCGTTTTTGCGCAAACGGGCTTAGGTCGATACTTTGTTGCGTCACGCTGCGCTGATGAAGTGCACAGCAAGCCCCATCCTGAAATGATCTCAAGTTTACTGAAAGAATTGAATATTGCACCGAACAGAGCCTTAATGGTGGGTGATTCTCTGCTGGATTTAACCATGGCGGCCAATGCAGGGATTGATAGCGTTGGTGTGACCTATGGCGCTCATAGTGCCGAAAAGTTGCTGCGGGCGAAACCTATTGCCTTGATTGATTCACCTGCGCAATTGCTGCAATACCTCTAGCATTGCTATTTAGTGCTGAAGCGGCAATTCATGCCGCTAGGCATGAGTACTTCCTAGTTACCTTTATTTACGTCCTATCTTCTCGTCAATAAAACGAATCTGCTGCTCGGCATTTATTGGTGCGCTTAATCGATTTATTAAACAGAGCACGCTGAGCAAAACCTCAGTAAACGAATAAGCTAACGTGTAAGCAGGTTAAGCGAGAACGTCTACACCTTGGGCCAACAGCATTTCTGTCAGTAGTATCAGTGGTAAGCCAACTAAGGTATTCGGATCGCGACCTTCAAGCTCGGTAAATAAGGCTATGCCTAAGCCTTCACTCTTAAAACTGCCCGCGCAGTAGTAGGGCTCTTCTTTTTCTATGTAGGCGACAATCTGCGCATGGCTAAGATGCCTGAAATGAACCGTAAAGGGTTCAACCTCGGCGGCCATGGCGCCCGTTTCGGCGTTGTAGAGTGCAAGACCCGTATAAAAGGTGATGGCTTTACCAGAGGCTTGGGTGAGCTGCGCGACGGCATTGTCAAAATGATGTGGCTTACCAATAATCTTGCCATCAATGACGGCAACTTGATCGGAGCCAATAATCAGCCCCTCGGGGAATTGTTCTGCACCTGCGACGGCTTTTGCTTGGGCTAATCGAAGCACTAAGGCATGGGCCGATTCATCGATATACGCTGTTTCGTCAATATCAGAATTACAGCATTCGAAGGGAAGACCGAGTTTCTGCAGTAAAGATTGTCGGTATACAGAGGTCGAAGCTAATATCAATCGGGTTGGCATAATGGGGTATCCGCAAAAGAGTGACTCATATTGTGACCAATCTGCGCGAGAGAGTGCAAGAATTTTGTCTTTTACGGTTTCTTTTCAGCGAATGCGACTATTTTAGTCGGCTTATGCTTGTATGCGACCTCGTGCTTGGGTACTATTTCGCTTCCGTCAATTTCAATGTTGGGGCTGGAGAAAGGCTTAA
This sequence comes from Shewanella sp. SP1S2-4, assembly GCF_031932075.1. Classification (NCBI taxonomy): domain Bacteria; kingdom Pseudomonadati; phylum Pseudomonadota; class Gammaproteobacteria; order Alteromonadales; family Shewanellaceae; genus Shewanella; species Shewanella sp. SP1S2-4. Next base: position 59,326 of record NZ_JAUOET010000018.1, on the reverse strand, counting down.
GTCGCAAACTGGGACTTAAGTTAGTAATTTTTCTTTGACTCTAGCGTTTTCAAACTATAATATGCGCGCCTTATGCAAACAGTAAAGATACCGGTTTCAATTGATCCATTTCGCGCCGCCTCGAGTCGCCTAGTTTATCAGGGCGTTGTTCCTGGTGTGCAATTGAAAAGATTAAATGAGTTATGTGCCGGCGACTGTTCCGATGTGGCAGTGTCGCTTGAATGTGGCGTAGATTTACAGGGGATAGTCTACCTGAAAGGGAAGGCTGTGACGGAGCTCACTCTGATATGTCAACGTTGCATGACACTATTTACCACTGAGGTTACGGTCGAGTTTTGCTTCGGTCCATGCCGGACTAAGGCAGAAATCGATGAGCTCCCGGATGCGTATGACCCAATTGAGTGCAATGAAATTGGCGAAGTGCGTCTACATCAATTGATCGAAGATGAATTGATAGTCGCTATGCCGATAATCCCAATGCATCAAGAAATTGATTGCAGTGCGGGATCTAAAGACATGGTTGTAGGCGAGATCGAACCCGCTCAAGAGGAGCGTCCAAATCCGTTTGCAGTGTTAGAAAAACTGAAGAGCAAGTAATCTAGGAGACAGGCCAATGGCTGTACAACAGAACAAAAAATCACGTTCAAAGCGCGGAATGCGCCGTTCACATGACGCACTGAGCACTGCTCAGCTGTCTGTAGACGCTACCAGCGGTGAAATCCATATGCGTCACAATGTGACTGCAGATGGCTTCTATCGCGGTAAAAAGGTAATCAACAAGTAATTTGTTGGTTTCCTAATGACGAATCTGACGCTTGCGTTAGATGCAATGGGTGGTGATCATGGCCCCCACGTCACGGTGCCTGCAGCCTTGCGGGCACTAAAATTACATTCTTTTCTTAAAATCATTTTAGTCGGTGACAAGACTGAAATTGATGTCTATCTACGTCAAACCGAAGCAAATCTACTTTCACGCATAGAAATCATTCATACCGATGAAGTCGTTAGTATGTCCGATCGACCTGTGCATGCTTTGCGTACACGTAAAAACAGTTCCATGCGATTGGCGATTGAGTTAGTGCGTGACGACCGCGCGCAAGCGTGTGTGAGTGCCGGTAACACAGGTGCGTTAATGGCAATGGCGAAAGTATTGCTGAAGACTTTACCTGGCGTTGACCGTCCCGCCTTAGTGAGTTGTTTACCTGCCGTAACGCAGAAACCTGTTTATTTGTTGGATTTAGGCGCGAATATTTCCTGTGACTCGGAAACCTTATTTCAATTTGCTGTGATGGGCTCAGTCCTGTGCGAAGCGGTAGATAAGAAATCTCGGCCAAAAGTCGCTTTGCTCAATGTGGGCATTGAAGAGATTAAAGGTAACGATCAAGTTCAGCAAGCGGCGCAGTTACTGCAACACACAGAACAAATCAATTACACGGGTTTTATCGAAGGGGATGAAATCTACTCCGGTAATGTGGATGTCATTGTTTGTGATGGGTTTGTGGGTAACATCACGCTTAAAACCTCTGAAGGCATTGCCAAATTATTGGTACATCAGTTAAAACGGGGACTAACCCAAGGTTTATTTGTTCGTTTTCTGGCTAAACTTATCGCCCCACGTATTCAGGCGGTCCTTAGTCAGATGAACCCCGACCACTATAACGGTGCAAGTCTGATAGGATTGCGCGGAATAGTTGTAAAAAGCCATGGAAACGCGGATGAAACTGCCTATTTACAAGCAATTAGTTTGGCAGTAACGGAAGCTCAACGTCGACTCCCTGAAATGATAAAAGATCGTTTGGAGTCGATTCTTTTAGATATAAATAACTGATCCCTCCTTATGCATACAAAAATTCTCGGAACTGGTAGTTATCTGCCAGTGCAGGTGCGTAGCAATCAAGATTTGGAACAAATGGTGGAAACCAGTGACCAATGGATTGTTGAACGTACAGGTATATCAGAACGTCGCATCGCGGCCTTCGATGAAACCGTTTCAACTATGGGCTACCAAGCGGCACTCAAAGCGCTGGAAATGGCTGGCATAGAAGCATCAGATTTAGACATGATCGTTTGCGGTACCACCAGTGCCCCCAATGCTTTTCCAGCAGCGGCCTGTGAAATCCAAGCCATGCTTGGCGTGCATACCATTCCAGCATTTGACATCGCTGCGGCTTGCTCAGGCTTTGTTTATGCTTTATCTGTCGCCGACCAATTTGTAAAAACGGGCGCGGCAAAAAAAGTATTAGTGATTGGTGCCGATGTGCTGTCTCGACTATGTGAGCCAGAAGATCGTTCAACCATTATTTTATTTGGTGATGGTGCGGGCGCTGTTGTGATTGGCGCATCTGAAACGCCAGGGATCATTTCGACCCACATTTATGCCGATGGTCGCCAAGGCGACTTATTGAAATGCGCATTTCCACCACGTAAAGGCGAAACCTCAGAAGCGGTCGGCTTTATGACCATGAAAGGTAACGATGTCTTTAAAGTGGCTGTGACTCAATTGTCCCATGTTGTGACAGAGACTTTGCGCATCAACAATATCGATAAGTCAGAAATTGACTGGTTAGTCCCACACCAAGCTAATTTCCGTATTATTAATGCCACCGCGAAAAAGCTCGATATGAGTCTTGATAAAGTCGTATTGACCTTAGCTAAACACGGTAATACCTCGGCGGCCTCTGTGCCTATCGCATTAGATGAAGCCGTGCGTGATGGCCGTATTCAGCGTGGGCACCTACTGCTGCTCGAGGCCTTTGGTGCTGGTTTTGCGTGGGGCAGTGCGCTCATTCGCTTCTAAGTTCTACATGTGTTTTCCACATGATTTTTCAATAAATTAAGTTAGCCATAGGTAATTTGAATATGGAAAATGTTGCTTTTGTATTTCCGGGTCAAGGTTCACAAGCCCTCGGCATGTTAGCCGAGCTTGCCGAATCTCATGCTGTTGTTGGACAAACCTTTGCTGAGGCGAGTGACGTCTTAGGTTATGATCTGTGGGCATTGGTTCAGCAAGGTCCTGTTGAAAGCTTAAATGAAACCGATAAAACTCAACCAGCCCTATTAGCGGCGAGCGTGGCGATTTGGCGTACCTACGTGGCTTCAGGCAAACCTATGCCTGCTATACTCGCGGGTCACAGCTTAGGCGAGTATTCTGCTTTAGTTTGCGCCGGTGTGATGGATTTTAAAGACGCGATTAAGTTAGTGGAATTACGTGGTCAACTGATGCAGCAAGCGGTTCCAGCTGGCACGGGTGCTATGTATGCGATTATCGGTTTGGACAACGAGAGTATCGCTAATGCCTGCGCCGAAGTGGCTCAAGGTGACGTGGTGAGTCCAGTTAACTTTAACAGTCCTGGTCAAGTGGTCATTGCAGGCCAAAAAGACGCAGTTGAGCGCGCTGCAGCAGCTTGTAAAGCAGCGGGCGCTAAAATGGCGGTGGCTTTACCTGTCAGCGTGCCATCACACTGTGCATTAATGAAACCTGCGGCGGATAAACTGGCCGTGGCATTAAACGATGTACAGTTTAATACCCCAAAAATTACAGTGATTAATAACGTTGATGTGGCATCACCCACCTCTGCTGATGACATAAAAGATGCGTTAGTGCGTCAGTTATATTGTCCTGTCCGCTGGAGCGAAACTGTTGAGCTAATGGCCCAAAAAGGCATTACCCAACTGGTGGAATGTGGTCCTGGTAAAGTATTGACAGGATTAGCAAAACGAATTAATAAATCACTATCAGCCCAAGCGGTTAATGATGTTGCTTCATTAGCAGCATTAACTGAGTAAGGAGTTTATATGAGTTTCAACCTGAATTTAACAGGCAAAGTGGCTTTGGTGACAGGTGCGAGCCGCGGTATTGGCCGTGCGATCGCTGAGACACTGGTCGAAGCGGGTGCAGTGGTTATTGGAACCGCAACCAGTGAGAAGGGCGCTGCGGCGATCCAAGAATATCTGGGTGACAAAGGTTTTGGTTTAGTGCTTAATGTCACAGATAGTGAATCTGTTACACATTTATTCGCCTCGATCAAAGAAAAAGCGGGTGATGTTGATATTCTAGTCAACAACGCGGGTATAACCCGTGATAATCTGCTGATGCGGATGAAAGATGATGAATGGCAGGATATTATCGACACCAACCTGACATCGTTATTTAGACTATCAAAACCTGTGATGCGTACCATGATGAAAAAGCGCTTTGGCCGAATCATCAATATCGGTTCAGTGGTAGGCACCATGGGCAATGCAGGTCAAGTTAACTACTCGGCAGCAAAGGCGGGTTTGATTGGATTTACAAAATCTCTTGCAAGAGAGGTTGCATCTCGTCAAATTACAGTTAATGCTATCGCTCCTGGATTTATCCAGACCGATATGACAGATGAGCTGACCGAAGAGCAGCAAAAAGCTATCATGTCACAGGTTCCGATGGAACGATTAGGGCAAGCGCAAGAAATTGCCAATGCAGTGCTCTTTTTGGCCTCGGACTCAGCCGCTTACATCACAGGTGAAACTTTGCATGTGAATGGCGGCATGTACATGGTTTAAGGGCGAATGGCAGGGATTTCTGTCGCAACTGAGTAGTGATCTGTATCAATTGATAGTGAAATTTCGTGGTTAGACCACGAAAACTAAGCTTGCATTGTCAGCCAAATCTAATAAACTACTCGCAATCTTACGCAAGTGCGTAATTTGAATAGGAAAGAAAACTAATGAGCAACATCGAAGAACGTGTAAAGAAAATCATTGTAGAGCAACTGGGCGTTAAAGAAGAAGACGTTAAGCCAGCGGCATCTTTCGTTGACGATCTGGGTGCAGATTCTCTGGACACTGTTGAGTTGGTTATGGCTCTGGAAGAAGAGTTTGATACCGAGATCCCTGATGAAGAAGCTGAAAAGATCACTACTGTTCAAGCAGCGATCGATTACGTTTCTAAGAATCAGTAATTCTGAATTCTTGAAGACAGGCGGCATTTTTGCCGCCTGTTTTTGTTTTACCCCCGTCAAATTCTGCCTCCGTGCCATTCAATCGTCTCTGGATCGTGTTTTAAGTGTTATCCACGAGATGCTCGCCGCAGATTGGCGAATTGTTCTAAATAAAAGTTATTTAAGAAATTGTCTAATGATAGAAAACCTTGTGTCCTCTATCTGAATTAACAAATTAGCATTTAAAGGTGACTGCCGTGTCTAAACGTCGTGTAGTGGTAACCGGTTTGGGGTTAGTAACTCCAGTGGGCAATACTGTCGATACTACTTGGAAGGCTTTGCTTTCGGGTAAGAGTGGTATTGCACCGATAACCAAATTTGATGCCAGTGAATTTACCACTCGTTTCAGTGGTTCAGTAAAAGATTTCGATGTTGAGCAATTCGTAACGAAAAAAGACGCCCGTAAGATGGACCTCTTTATTCAATACGGTATGGCAGCTGGCATCCAAGCTATCCAAGACTCAGGTCTGGACATGAGCAAAGAAAACCCTGGTCGTGTCGGTACGGCTATTGGTGCCGGTATGGGCGGCATGTGGTTGATTGAACAAGGGCATAGCGCCTTGATGAATGGTGGTCCGCGTAAGGTTTCTCCTTTCTTTGTACCTAGCACTATCATCAATATGATTTCGGGCCACTTGTCGATCATGTTTGGCATGAAAGGCCCCAATTTTGCCGTGACGACCGCTTGTACTACAGGCGTGCACAATATCGGTTTTGCAGCGCGTACCATTGCCTATGGCGATGCCGACGTGATGGTGGCCGGCGGCGCTGAGGATGTCACTTCTCCTTTAGGCGTGGCAGGTTTTGGTGCTGCGAAAGCATTATCGACACGCAATAACGATCCGACTGCGGCGAGCCGTCCATGGGATAAAGACCGTGATGGTTTTGTGATCGGTGACGGTGCGGGCGTGATGGTGATGGAAGAGTACGAACACGCTAAAGCGCGCGGTGCGACCATTTACGGCGAGTTAGTCGGTTTTGGTATGAGCGGTGATGCTTTCCACATGACATCGCCTCCAAGCGACGGCGCTGGCGCTGCTGCGGCTATGGTCAATGCTATTAATGATGCTAAGTTATCACTGGAGCAAATTGGTTATATCAATGCCCATGGTACGTCGACGCCAGCAGGTGATAAAGCGGAAGCGGCAGCGGTTAAGTCTGTATTTGGCGACCACGCTTATAAAGTACTGGTTAGCTCGACTAAATCGATGACGGGTCACCTATTAGGTGCTGCTGGTGCAGTTGAAGCGATTTTCACTTTATTAGCACTGCGCGACCAAGCTGTACCGCCAACCATTAACTTGGATAATCCGGATGAAGGTTGTGATTTAGACTTTGTCGCTCATACTGCCCGTGACGTGAAGATGGATTACGCTCTGTGTAACTCCTTCGGTTTTGGTGGGACTAACGGTTCATTACTGTTTAAGAAAGTGTAAAACTTGCATTGTTAGTGAAAAAAAGACAGTGAAAAAATGCGCCTGAGGGCGCATTTTTTATGGATAAAATCCATTGAGATTGTGAATTGAGTAGCATTATTTCACGCTTTCATTGTGATAAAAATCACTTTCTAACTACCTGATATCCATGACGTTAACCTTTGTTCATCAAGCTTGTTTAATTCTATTGGCCACAGATAATGACAGATATATTTAATCTTGATGGAGTGTGTCATGTTAAACCCTGCGGTGATCCCGCTTGTCCCCCTCATCGGCGCATTAACGGCCAATCTGACCGAATTGATCCGCGGTGAATTTAAAGTCTGGCACCCTAACATGGACATAGGGATCAAGACTTTTACCTTAGCAATAGCCGCTTACGTGGTCGTCTGGTTTTCCTTATTGGTGACGGCGATTAATGTTGGTGGCGACAGCAATATGTCCTCGGGTCTTGAAGTGCTGGGTTTCTTCATGCTTGGCTTAGGTGTGTACACTTTTGCGAAGGGCACACGATTTGTTAGCAGCGCGCTACAGCTATGGCTTTACCGCTTAGCCCTGCCGAGTCTACTGCTTTGCTGCGTGCTTATTAGTCACTTTGGTTAAATCGAATTCTTTGGCGAGGCCAATCGTAATTATCTTTACGCTATTGGGGATTTCTATCGTAAACTCAGCTTATTGCACGAAGACATTGAGCCATAGTGGCTGAATAAGTTGAGGTTATATGGCTGGTATCGATAGACAAAGTACCCTGAGATTTTTGTCAGAGCCTGCGGATGTAAATTTTGGTGGTAAGGTCCACGGTGGCGCTGTGATGAAGTGGATCGATCTCGCGGCCTACGCCTGTGCAGCGGGTTGGAGCGGTAAATATTGTATTACAGCCTATGCGGGCGGGATTCGTTTTGTGCAACCCATTTTAGTGGGCAACATAGTCGAAGTCAGCGCTAAGGTGATTTATACGGGGAAAACTTCTATGCATATCGGTATCGATGTGCGGGCCGGCGATCCTAAAGTCTCTGAACGTCATCTCACTACCCACTGTATTGTGATCATGGTAGCTGTTGATGAACATGGTCAGCCTACGCCAGTGCCTGAATGGATACCACAGACTGAACATGATATTCATTTGCGCGATTCTGCGCTGCGCTTGATGGAAATGCGTAAAAAGATTGGCGCCGAAATGGAAGCCCACGTGGTGAAATAGCCCCATAAATTAAATCAACAAAGGCGCTTAAGGCGCCTTTGTTGTCTCTGCCGAAAAGTGCGTTTGCCTGTGGGGCCGATTTCAACCTGACGCTATGCGGGATGAATGCTAAACTGCCGCCATTATTTTTCACTGCCCATTTCCCTAAATAAACACCTCAATTGAACCTATAGATTGAAACACTTACTGGCACTTTTTTAGTATTTGTTGTTGAGGTTTTAGCGGTAACATATTGGGCAGACGAAACACAACTCGATTCAGCAATTTCTACTCGATTCACCTTGTTTACCTATTTGAGGATCACTTCATGGCAAAAGTCGCATTTATTGGTTTAGGCGTAATGGGATATCCCATGGCGAGGCATTTACTGAACAAAGGCCATGAGGTCACTGTTTATAATCGCACTTTTGCCAAGGCGCAAACTTGGGTCGACACCTATGGCGGACGTTGCTGCCCAACGCCAAAGGAAGCGGCAGAGGGTCAAGATATTGTGTTTACCTGTGTGGGCAATGATAACGATCTGCGTGAAGTGGTATTAGGCAGTGATGGCGTTATTCATGGGATGAAAAAGGGCGCAGTGCTGGTTGACCATACTACGGCTTCGGCCGATGTCGCTCGTGAGCTTCATCAAGTGTTAGCGGAAAAGGGCATTGATTTCCTCGATGCGCCTGTGTCGGGCGGTCAAGCGGGCGCCGAAAATGGCGCCTTGACTGTGATGGTTGGCGGCGATGAAGCTGTGTTTGCCCGTGTTAAACCTGTGATTGAAGCCTTTGCCCGCTGCGCCGAGCGTTTAGGTGAGGTTGGTGCAGGTCAGTTAACTAAGATGGTGAACCAAATCTGTATCGCGGGTGTGGTGCAAGGTTTAGCTGAAGCATTACAGTTTGCGCGCAAGGCAGGACTCGATGGCGAGAAAGTGATTGAAGTGATCAGTAAAGGCGCGGCGCAAAGCTGGCAAATGGAAAATCGCTACAAGACGATGTGGGGCCAAAGCTATGATTTTGGTTTTGCCGTCGATTGGATGCGTAAAGATTTAGGCATCGCCTTAGAAGAAGCTCGCCGCAATGGTTCACACTTGCCATTAACCGCGTTAGTCGATCAATTCTATTCAGAAGTACAGGGCATGGGCGGTAACCGTTGGGATACGTCTAGCCTGTTGGCACGTTTAGAAAAATCGGCGAAATAAGTTTTACCTTAAGTTTCATCGTTATAAAAACTGAGGTCTTGTAGTGATAGAAACTCTGGTTTCGAAGTGATAAAAACTTGGCTGTCGGAGTGATAAACACTCAGATTTCGCAGTGATAAAAATGCCCAGTCCCGATTGCGTTGGCAAATCGAACTGGGCATTTTTGTTTGTATCGTTTTTTGACTAGGATTAAGAACTAGATATTAAGCTCTCGATTTTAAGCTCTAGATTTTAAGCTCCAGATTTTAAGAAATAAGATATTAAATCGTTAGTCATTCCAGCGAATATGGGTCACTAAACTGTGGGTTTCACCTGGGGCAAGCACTACTTTATCTTCTAAAACATTGGCCGCTTCTAGACAGACCATAGTCAAATAATCCTCTGGATTAAACCGGCCAAGGCGTTGTGACTTTTCAATCCATGGATTCCATAATACCGCTGACTGGCTGTTTTCACGGCTGACTTCAATTATCCCCTGCGGCGTATGCAATAATTGCACAGGGCCGAGATCGGTATAGACACGATCTGTCTCGCGATCAAACAGCACTTCATCCGTGGTTTGCGGATAAGGTCCCTCGGCAAATTCGATGTATTTTGAGCCACTAAAACCGCTCGCTTTGAGTTGGTGGATATCCTCAATCGGGAAATAAGTGTGCAGCGCTTGGGTAAGCGTCACGGTTTCATCGCCTAAGTTGGTATTCACAAGACTGATACTCAGGGTGTCGCCTAGGGTGAATAACACGCTGACCTGAGTGTTATGCGGCCAATAAATTTTATCTTGCTCACTGATCTTTAAGCTAAAACGTAAATCAACTAACTGATTACGCATTTCTACCGATTCCAGCGCCCAAATGCGGGTGCGGGCGAAACCGTGTTGGGGGAAGTTTGCTTCACTACTCATGCCAAACCAAGGCCAGCATACGGGCACACCGCCACGGATCCCATTACCGGGTTGATAATCGTCAGCCGATGAAACCCACAGCAAAGGTGGTTTTCCTACGGGTTGAAAATAGTCTATTTGCGCGCCCTGCAAAAAAATTCTTGCCTGACATAACGCCGTATTCACTTCGACATAATCGAGCCCGTTGGCGTGCTTTTTAGTAGTGACAGAACCCATAGTAGCAATATCCTTAACTCTGCTGGCATATCAGAAAAACAGGCAGTTAGCTTACAAAGTTTTCCGCGATAACATAAGGCTTTGTTGCGATCAATTTACGGTTTCGCTGTTCGTTTGTGTAAACAAAAGTCTTTGCTGGCCGTTGGGGTGCTTTCTTTTTCGGCAAATTTAGCTAAAGTGGTCAGAGCACCAAAGTGGTCAGATCACTTAGTTGAGTTGCAGTCTAACAAGAAAAGGGAAGCGATTATGCCAGTCTATCAAGCGCCGCTGCGCGACTATCAATTTATCCTCAATGAAATGTTACATATTTATCAGCAAGATGCCCTCAAGGGGTTCGATGAAATCGATCCAGATCTTGTTGATGCGATCCTGCAAGGTATGGCCGACTTTAGTACTGAAGTCATGCTGCCGCTCAATAGTGTCGGCGATCTGCAAGGCTGTAAGTTGGTAGATGGCAAGGTGATTACCCCGGAAGGATTTGATAATGCCTATCGGCAATTTGTTGATAATGGCTGGCCGACGCTGACCTGCGATCCTGAATATGGCGGCCAAGGTCTACCCGAAGTCGTGGGGATTTTTGCCACTGAGATACAAACGGCAACCAACATGGCCTTTGCCATGTATCCTGGTTTGACCCATGGCGCCTATGCCGCCATCCATGCCCACGGTAGTGATGCGCTTAAGCAAAAATATTTGAGTAAATTAGTCAGCGGTGAATGGACTGGGACAATGAATTTGACCGAGTCCCACGCTGGTACTGACTTAGCCTTATTACGCACCAAAGCCGTGCCTGTATCCGAAGGCGTTTTTGCTATTACTGGTGAGAAGATTTTTATCTCCTCAGGCGATCACCAACTCACCGACAACATAGTGCATCTAGTATTAGCCCGCTTGCCGGATGCACCTGAAGGCGTGAAGGGCATATCTCTGTTTGCGGTACCTAAAGTATTAGTGAATGGCGATGGTAGCCTAGGCGCGCCGAACACTTTATATGCCAGCGGCCTTGAACATAAGATGGGCATTCACGGTAACTCCACCTGTGTGATGGTGTTTGAAGGCGCGCTTGGCGAGCTTGTTGGCGAGCCGCACCAAGGACTGCGCGCCATGTTTACTATGATGAACCAAGCGCGTTTAGGCGTGGGCGTGCAAGGGCTGGGTGTCTCTGAGATTGCCTATCAAAATGCGTTAGCCTATGCCAAAGACAGATTACAGAGCCGCGCTTTAAGCGGTGCCAAAGCCCCAGAAAAAGCCGCCGATCCGATTTTGGTTCACGGCGATGTGCGCCGTATGTTGCTGTCGCAAAAAGCCTTTAATGAAGGCGCAAGAGCCTTAGTTGGACAACAAGCTTTGTGGCTCGATGAAGCTGAGCGCCATACCGATCCTGCCAAAGCGAAAGCGGCATCCCAGTTAGCGGCCCTGTTTACGCCTGTTGTGAAAGGTTTTATCACTAACCGTGGTTTTAATGCCTGTGTCGATGCGCAGCAAGTATTTGGTGGACATGGTTATATCCATGAGTGGGGCATGGAGCAATTTGTGCGCGATAGCCGTATTGCGCTGATTTATGAAGGCACTAACGGCATTCAGGCGCTGGATTTAGTGGGGCGTAAGTTACTTAGCGACCGCGGCGCGGCGATGCAGAAATGGTCGGCATTAGTGACTGAGTTCATTAAGTCACATAGCACGAATGCGGGGATGCAACCCTATGTGAGTGGCTTAATGGATTGTGCGGGTGATTTGCAAAAGGCAAGTGGTTATTTAGCGACCCATGCGGCGACCAATCCAGACATTATTGGCGCAGCTTCAATGGCCTATTTGGAGTTATTTGGGGTGACGGCACTGGCGTGGATGTGGGCCAGAAGTGCCGCGGTGGCATTAGCGGCGCTGGAGCAGGGCATTGAAGAAACCGCATTTTACCAAGCTAAATTGAAAACTGCTGATTTCTACATGGCTTACTGGGCGGTGCAAGGTCGCAGTCTGCGTAAGCAAATCGAGCAGGCGAGTGAAATGCTCACACAATTGGATGAAGCAATCTTTTAAGCATTCACCATATAGGCTGAGTGAAGCCTTTGCTTAAGAACAGCTCAAAAACCAGCGCATTGTCGCTGGTTTTTATTTTTGTATAGTTTAAATCTTTAACTTGTTTTCATTCTTCGGTTCCACGCCAGTATTGAGCTCGATACTGTGAGTCTCTTGCTTGTCCCACATTAAAATTTCTATCTAAGGTCTGTGCGGCTGAACCTCTGTTTCGTTTAAGTCATAACCAAATATCACAAGGATAATGTGAGCTGACGCTAGCTATTTACCTAACAGATTTCACACTTATGTAAATCCGAATGATAATTATTGGCATTCACAAATCATTCTTTATAATGACGGCCAATTCGTTTGAATACATTTGTAAACCCTTTGGTTTATGCCATTTTTATGCGCTCGCGCTGGGGACATTCTGTGAAGACTCGTTTCGCCTACTCATTAATCGCACTTGCACTCGCTCAACATCAGTCGGCATTTGCCGCTGAAACCGTACTCGATAAAGAGGCTCCACAGCAGACCTTGTCTACGAGCTCCCCCGTTGCAACTCCTGCATCGACTCAATCCGCAGCCGATGGGGAGATAACACTCGCAGCACCTGAGCGTATTGCTGTCCATGGCCGTGCAATGCAAATGTACGTCGATAAAGAAACGACAGTTGGCACTAAGACGGCGATTAATGTGATGGAATTGCCGCAGTCGGTGCAAGTGCTGACCGAGCAGTTAATCGTTGACCAAGCCGCGCGCAATATTACCGATTTATACCGCTCTATTGCGGGCGTGAGTGAGTTTAGTTATTCGGGCGTGACCTTTCGCGGTTTCCGCGACGATGCCAACGTTTTTTATGATGGGGTAAGGGGCGATCCCTATTCGGGATTTTCTGTGCCGCAACTCTTTAATGTGCAGCGGGTTGAAGTGTTAAAAGGTCCTGCATCCGCACTTTATGGCGGCGGTGAACCTGGCGGCATGATTAACTATGTCACTAAAAAACCGACGTTTGTCGAGAGCAAAGAGCTGACCTTAAGCACGGGCAGCGAGGATATGATGGGCGGCTCGCTGGATTTCACCGGTGGCTTAACCCAAAATCTTGCCTATCGTTTTGGCGCCTATTATCAGCAGGAAGATAGCTTTCGCAATAATGCAGATAGCCAAAATGCCGAAGTGGCGGGTGGGTTACTCTACGAAATCAGTGATGATACTAAGCTCACCACCACTTTCGATATTATTAAGCAGGATTTAGGCGGCAATCGATTGCGCGGCGTGCCTGTCGATAATGACGGTAACTTCCTCGTTGCGCCATCCTATAATGCCAATGAGAAGAGTGACTTCCAGAAGATGGATGCGCTGGTGCTGCAATCGATTCTCGATCATCAATTTACCGATAATTTCTCGGTCAAGACGCAGATCCGCTATCTGAATAATGATTCCACGCAGCAATATCATGAATCGAGAGGTTGGGTCGATGTAAATGGTGATGGTAAAGCCAATAGTGCAGATGGCACCATTAAGCGTGAATACCGAGTGCAAGCACGGGCAAATGATGAAATCAGTTTAACCAATGATTTTGTTTATGCATTCGATGCCTTAGGTTTTGAACATGAGTTCCTGTTCGGTGGCGATTATCACTATGTGGAAACCGAGTACCATTACAAGCTCGCGACCAGCAAGGAAGGCGTGGGTAACCTAAATATTTTTGACCTTAACTATGGTGAGACGGATCCTAGTACTTATCAATTAAAAGACATGGATACCGACGGTACCCGTGCTAACCGTTTTGGCCTTTATGTGCAGGAACACTTGCACTTTAATGAACAGTGGTCATTGATTGCCGGTCTGCGTTTCAGCCAGTTTGACGATTATGATAAAAAGACCGGTTTCTCCTTCAGCGATAACGCGATAACGCCAAGGGCAGGGCTTAATTATCGCCCAATCGATTCAATGTCCTTTTATTTGAATTACTCAGAGAGCTTTAATCCAGCATCTTTAACCAATCAAGCGGAAGATATTGGTGATGGTTTCCTCGATCCAGAAACGGGCAATCAAATTGAGCTTGGGATGAAAAATGAATGGCTTGATGGCCAGTTTATGACCACGCTCGCTGTGTATCGCATTGAAAAACAAAATGTCGCTCAAGCTAACCCTTTAAATACTGGCGATGACGATGGCATTCCCGCTTTACTTAATTTGGGTGAAGTACACAGTCAAGGCCTTGAATGGACGCTGGTGGGGGATTTAACCGATAACCTGACCGACCGTCACAGCAAACTATGCCTATAACGAGACTGAAGTGGTTAAAGGGGTGACGAACGACAATTTAACCAATACCTTCGACAGTAAGCACTTTGCCAATGCGCCGCGTCATCAAGCGGGAATATGGACTCGTTACGATATCAATGCAATCGATTCGGCGATTGCCTTTGGTATGGATTACGTGGGTGAACAGTTCAGCCTCGATGGCCAAACGGTGAAGCCCCATACGATTTTTGATATGAGCTGGACGACCCAGTGGGATCAAACTCAAGTTCGCTTAAATCTTAAAAATATCTTCGATAAAGAATATGCCGTCAGTGGTTTTAGTGAGCGTAATGGCCATTTCCCCGGTGAGCCGCGTAATATCACCCTTGAACTGAGTCATAAGTTTTAATGCATTGATGTGAAAATAGCTTGTTCGTTAAGGATGACGAACAAGCTAACCTGCCTAACCTTGTTCATCATTGCCATTATTTTTGCCAGTATTTGCTGTCGTTATCATCACCGGCTAATGCTTGCACACTATCTTAATAGTATTTTCCTATTAAGATGATAGCTTCTATCCGTTATCCTTTCTCATTCGTCTTGTTTAGACTCGCCTTATATGAACTATTCGATAAGGTTTCCCTATGCACGCAGTCAGCCACTTAGCCTCCAAAGACGCTCAATCTAACGCTAGCCCACAGGTGGCCCTGATTGCAGAAGGTGGTGGTCAGCGCGGTATTTTCACCGCAGGCGTGCTTGATGCTTGGCTTGATGGCGGATTCGATCCCTTTGATTTATTTATTGGTACATCTGCAGGCTCACAGAATCTCAGCAGTTTTTTAGCCCGTCAAAAGGGTTATGCCAAACGTTTGATCCGCGGTTTATCGCGGCATAAACGTTTCTATCGACTCGGTCGGGGGTTAGTCGGCGGCAATGTAGTCGATTTAGATTGGTATTTTGAGCAGACGCGACAAGGGATGTTTAAATTAGATCTTAACGCGGCGACAGCCTCACTCGGTGATCGGCAGTTACTGATCACCACTATCAATGCCAGTGATCGCAAGGGTTATTTTTTAAGTCCAAGCAGTAAAAGCCAATGGCGCGAATTGCTTAAAGCCTCCAGCGCATTGCCATTTTTGTATAAACAAGGTGTGAAACTCACGCCTTGGCTAAATGATAATGCCTGTAATAGTGACAAGGCCTGTAATAACGGCGCGGCTAATCATAGCGGGTCGCATCACAGCGCAGCATTGAGCGAAGCTATCGACAGTGATTTTTATCTCGACGGCGGCTTAGCTGCGCCTTTACCTGTGCGGGAGGCCTATCGTCGTGGTGCCCGTAAAATTGTGGTGATCCGCACTGTGAGTGAGGATTTTCAGGCGCAATCGGCTTGGGTGCATAAACTTAAATCTTGGATTTGTGTTTCTGGTTTTTGCCCGAAAACCATAGATTATTTAGTGCAGCACGAACAAGCCTATCAGGATGAATTGGATTTTATGGCAAATCCGCCAGAGGATGTGGAGATAGTACAGATTTTTGCCGCTGAAAATTTGCAGAGTAAGTTACTGGGTAGCACCGATGCCGATTTACGCCATGATTACCATGCGGGCATGAGTGCCGGAAAGCAGTTTTTAAGCTTAGATCCGATGGCGTTGACGCAGATGAATGTTCATTTTCATACTCATACTCAGGCTCACTCTCAAATACACACTCAAGTTCATACTAATGCCCATACCCTGGCTCAGGCTCAAATCAAGCCATTCAGTGCGCTGTCGGCCTAGTTTAATTCTAGAGTTAAGACACAATTATGTGCACGAGTAAGCAATAAAAGTAAACAGCATCGAAATACAAAAGCCACCCTAGGGTGGCTTTTGTGGTTGGCTATCTTAACCAGTTTATCAATCCAGCTGATTCACTTAGCTTTTTAATTTAGCGTATTAACCTAGTTTATCAACTGAGCACTTTAACGTTAGGCTATTAATAACTTGAGGTGTGTACAGAGCGTACTGCTCGGCCCGATGGGTCGATAATGCCGCGTAAGCTTTCGTCCCAAGCTAATGCTTCTGGCGTTGAACAGGCGACGGATTTACCACCTGGAACCGTTTCAGCGGCGCCGCTCAATGGATAATGTTCCTCAAAGAAGCAGCGATAGAAATAGGCTTCTTTAGTTTCTGGCGTGTTGTATGGGAAACGGAATTTCGCGTTTGCCAATTGTAAATCATCCACCCGCGCTGCAGCTTGTTCTTTCAAACCGTCAATCCAAGAGTAGCCGACGCCGTCACTGAATTGTTCCTTTTGACGCCACGCCACTTCTTTTGGCAATTTATGCTCAAAGGCTTGGCGCAGAATGTGTTTCTCGATACGACCATCCTTAGACATTTTTGCTTCTGGGTTGATGCGCATCGCCACATCCATAAACTCTTTATCGAGGAAGGGCACACGGGCTTCTAATCCCCAAGCGGCCATGGCTTTGTTGGCACGCAGACAATCGAACAGATGCAGCTTATCGAGTTTGCGGACTAATTCCTCGTGGAATGCCTGTGCGTTTGGCGCTTTATGGAAGTATAAATAGCCGCCAAATAGCTCGTCAGCACCTTCACCCGATAACACCATTTTGATGCCCATGGCTTTGATTTTACGCGCCATTAAATACATAGGTGTCGCGGCACGTATGGTGGTGACATCGTAGGTTTCTAAGTGATAGATCACTTCTTTAATCGCATCTAAGCCTTCTTGGAAGGTGAAATGGATCTCATGGTGAATCGTACCAATGGCATCTGCGACTTTTTTGGCGGCGATTAAATCTGGCGCACCTTCAAGGCCGACAGCAAAAGAATGCAACTGTGGCCACCAAGCGTTGGTTTCGCCATCGTCTTCAATGCGGCGTTTAGCAAAGGTTTGCGTCACGGCGGAAATGATCGATGAATCTAAGCCGCCTGATAGCAACACACCATAGGGTACGTCTGACATTAATTGGCGTTTGACCGCCGCTTCTAATGCGTCACGTAATTCTTCTTGGCTGGCTGGGTTATCTTTAACCGCATCATAGTTTTGCCAATCGCGGCTATAGTATTTAACGGCTTCACCATCTTTTGAATACAGATACTGGCCCGGTAAGAACTCTTCTACCGTTTTACACACTGGCATCAGCGCTTTCATTTCAGAGGCAACATAGAAGTTACCCGCAGCGTCACGGCCTGTGTATAGCGGGATGATCCCCATGTGATCGCGGCCGATAAGGTATCTGTCTTGGGCTTTGTCATATAACACAAAGGCGAAGATACCGTTTAATTTATCAAGGAAGTCAGTGCCATATTCTTGATACAGCGCCAGAATGACTTCGCAGTCAGAGTTGGTTTGATAGCTGTACTTATCGCCTAGCTGGGCTTTCAATTCTTTGTGGTTATAGATTTCGCCGTTGACCGCAAGGATCAAACTGCCATCTTCGGTCAGTAGCGGCTGAGCACCGTGTTCAATGTCAACAATCGCTAAACGTTCGTGGGCAAGAATTGCCTTATCACTGGCATAAATACCTGACCAGTCAGGGCCACGGTGGCGCATTAGCTTAGACATTTCTAGCGCGACTTGGCGCAGTTCTTTGGCATCAGATTGGATATCTAAAATCGAAAAGATTGAACACATAGTACAACTCCCACACTGTCTGTCATTTGAGGATGTCTCAATTGAGGTTTAATGTGCCAGCAATTTAGGTATTTGCCAAACACTATTTTTGATGTTTTATCTGTTTATTGGTGTTTTTGTTGATTTAGGTGTTTATGTTTAATGCTTTTGTTTGAGAATAATTCATTTAATTTACGTTATTTTTGATGATTTGTTTTTATTGTCTGATTTGGCGTGAGGGGTTTTGGGGAATTCACAATGTGTTTTAAAAAAGTGTCGATGACAGAAAAACCGTTAAAAAAGACCATAAATAATGAGTTGGCTCGTTTAAGTGTTTTATTTTTAATCAATTAATGCGCCGAGTTTGACATCAACCAATGGCATAAGCCTATGCAGAATGGTGTCGCAGGATGGATATTTCGCGATAACGGCATTGTTTGTGAGCTGAAAACAAAAAAAGCACGTGAATGGTTCACGTGCTTTTCAATCTTGTCTGGTGCTTTGGCTTACAGGCAGAGATGGCGCTTTATTTCGCAGGTGCGACTAGCATGCGTCAATAAGAGACGACTAACCAAGTCGCCTCTCACAAGCTGTCACTGATAAAAGCTGCTATTTTGCATCTGTCACAAGCGTCGTTTTAGCTGGGCGCAGGCTATTAAACTCTGTGCCTTGATAGTATCCCGGCCAATCTTTGCTGCTACCCAATGTGCGCGTGACTTGGTAGTAGACTTGCAAATCTTGCAGCGCGCCGCTCAAATCCCAGTCTTCATGGTATTCATCGCAGACATTGTGATAACAGCCTTTCATTGTGGCTTGCATCTGAGTTTTATAAGCCGCCGTGGCATCATCAACGGGGTCGCTACCGCCGCCGGCAAAGACCGCTGGCACGCCCAGTTTGGCAAAGCTGAAATGATCTGAACGGAAGAAACCGCCCGAAGCGGGATTTTTCTCACCCATGGCGATGCGGTTTTGTTGTTTCGCCGCATTGATAAGGTAAGTTTCTAACTCAGATTTCCCTTTGCCGACAATCGTAAAGTCATTGGTTTTGCCGTAGATATTGGTGCTGTCGAGGTTTAATACTGCCACGGTTTTGTCGATAGGATAAAGTGGATTAGCGGCGTAATAGCGTGAACCGAGTAAGCCCTGTTCTTCACCTGTGGTGGCAATAAAGGTGACCGAGCGCGCTAAACCGTGGCCTTGTTTCGCATTGTCGGCTAATTGTCTGGCGATTTCGAGAATGCCGGCAGTGCCTGAGGCATTGTCCATGGCACCGTTGTAAATCTGATCGCCTGCTTTCGTCTCGTCTTTACCTATGTGATCCCAATGGGCGGTATAGAGGATATGCTCGTCGGCTTGTGTGCTGCCGGGGAGCGTGGCGACTACGTTGTAGCTATTCGCGTATTCGGCTTTATTTTTAAAGGCGATACTGGCCGTTTGCTCAAGGGGGACATTAATTGGGCTGTCGGCGGCACGCGCCATCAAGCTCGGCAGTGATAAACCAGATTTATCAAAAAGTTGGGTTGCTGCGTCTAATGTAAGCCAGCCTTCGACTTGAATGCGACTATCTTGTTCTGCTTTACTCAGCACTAGATCTTGTTGTGGCCCAGTCCAGCTATTTTCTACCACAGACCAAGGATAAGAGGCGGGCTCAGTATCATGGATGATCAGTGCACCAAGGGCGCCTTGACGGCTGGCCTCTTCAAACTTATAGCTCCAGCGGCCGTAATAGGTCATGGCTTTGCCATTGAATTTACCCGAGTCAGGGCGAGCAAAGCCGGGATCGTTCACCAAGATCACCGCGATTTTGCCTTTCATGTCGAGATCTTGGTAATCATTCCAACCATATTCGGGTGCGTTCACCCCATAGCCGACGAAGACTAATGGTGCGTTCTCAATACTAATACCACCGTTATCGTGGCGACTGCTGAGCACTAGATCTTTTCGGTATTTAAAGGGTAATCCTGCCAGCGTAACTTGCTGCGCTTCATCTGCGGTATAGCTCACCATAGGCACAGGTTGCAAAAAGCTGCCTTGGTACGCGCCCTTGAGTCCCATCTCTGTAAAGGCTTTAGTCAAATAGTCCAAGGTGAGTTTTTCACCGTGAGTGGTCGGCGCACGACCTTCAAATTCATCGGATGACAGGGCTTTAATATCATTTCTAAAGCGTGCTTCATTAAACTGCACTGGTTTGAGTTCAGCCAAGGTGCTGTTGCTATCAGGCTGTGATGCATTCGGACTACAGGCACTGAGCATAACCAGCGCACAGAGTGGATACAGACGTCGCATAGGTTAATCCTACTGTTGTTTTAATTAAGGAATTTTAGATTTCTGTTAATCAATCAGAAGCGAGACTTATCATGAAGCAAGCCGCAGCGAGCCACAAGGCTGAGCGGCAGGTGAATGTGTTACTTAATGTTGCTTTACCCTATGCAATACGCCTTTGGGTGAG
Source organism: Shewanella sp. SP1S2-4 (assembly GCF_031932075.1). Lineage (NCBI taxonomy): Bacteria > Pseudomonadati > Pseudomonadota > Gammaproteobacteria > Alteromonadales > Shewanellaceae > Shewanella > Shewanella sp. SP1S2-4. The sequence continues at coordinate 39,074 of NZ_JAUOET010000018.1, read as the reverse complement.
GCGTGTTGCATAGGTAATGTTGGAATGACTCGCAGAATGAGTGGTTACGCAGGGGTGGCCAAAGGTTTAGATAATTGTTTAAACAACATCGATGTCGCCCGCGCAGGCAAACACATGGTTCGGGCGGAAAGGTTCTTTGTCGATATCTTCAAGCTTACTCACGCCGCTAGTGACCAGAATGGTCTCAAGCCCTGCTTAAAAATCCGCCAGAATATCGGTGAACACATGGCTCCACAGGCCGGACTGTAAGCTGGACCGTGGTTGTTGGGGGGAATATCGGTAATGATTGGCAACTGACTTAGGATGTAACCCTTACTGTAACAACAATACGCTGATGTGTTTAGTAAGGGCTTTCAATCAAAACTTAGAAAAGCTTGTTGAAGTCGATCTCGTAACCTGCTTTCTTCATTTCTTTAGCTATAGCTGTTTGCCAGTCATTTCTGACGTAAACCACACCACTAATGTCGTTTGGTATCTCAATGTTATCAGCAACTAATGGCACAACATTTTCTCGCCCAAGTAGACCAATCAATAAGCCATGTTCGAAGACAACATTTTGTCTTGCTCTTGGTTTTAGATCGCTCGGTTCTGTATTCTTTATTCCACCTACATCATCAGCGGTGTAGAGGACAATCGCGAAGTCAGTTGTCTTAGCATACTCCAAGATTTTTTCGATGATTGTAGTGCTGCCGCCACTAGCTTGTTCGTGAAGAATGATTGGTTCAAAACCTAACTTTTGGATGAAGCGGGCGGTTCGCTCTTTGACTTCGTTGTTGTGTCCATGCACGATAAACACGTTTTTTGATTTTTCTTTAGGTGTTGCTTCCACTTGTTTAACTTCCTTATTGATTGGGGTGAAATCATATTCATCATTTTGGATATCAAGAATTAACGAATCTAAATATGAATATGTTTTCTCTCCATCAGTTATCCAGAAATAGTCAGCATCGCTTTCTGTTCGGCGTAATAAAACAGCATAAACCACGAACAAAGCATTAAAGTGTTTAACTTCTCGAGGCATATTCTCTTCAAGAAAAGCCGTAGTAACATGTTTCCATTTTACAAATCTGCGTGCACCGTAGTTAGCACCTCGATCATTAAATGATGTATAAACGTCGCTTAGTAGTCGTTCTTTAAGTCTATCTAATCCATCAATAATCTCTTGCTTATCCATCCATGCCTCACAAAACAATGCTATTAGAAGCATTCTATCGCGTGATGTAGATATGGCAAGAAGTAGGGTGATAACTAGCTGTTTTAAAATGAGGTTTGTGATGCCGTTCTAGAGGTGTTACTAGTAACTCTATCCACAATTGGAATTTGACACTGTCACAGCTTTCAATCCATTTTAAGAGACGCTTAGAAAACCACATTGATTTGTGAAATTAACCTGACACAGAGTTATGAACAGCCTCTATTTAGTTTATGGTGCCCAGCGCTGTAAGCACAGGGCACACATTGGGAAATGAGTTTAATTAAAGTGCAGTTTTAAACAACATCGATGTCACCCGCGCAGGCAAACACATGGTTCGGGCGGAAAGGCTCTTTGTCGATATCTTCAAGTTTACTCACGCCACTGGTGACCAGAATGGTTTCAAGCCCCGCTTGGAAGCCCGCTAAAATATCGGTGCGCATATTGTCGCCTATGATGACAGTGTCTTCCGAGTGTCCATCAATATGATTTAGCGCCGAGCGAATGATCCATGCGCTCGGTTTGCCCACGTAGAAGGGTTTCTTACCAGTAATGCGTTCTATTGGCGAACATAGCGCGCCACAGGCTGGGCTGTAAGCTGGGCCGTGAGTGTCAGGGTTGGTTGCAATAAAGCGGGCGCCACCTGCCACAAAAGCTGCGGCTTTATGGATCATTTCCCAATTGTAGGAGCGGGTTTCACCGACAATCACAAAATCGGGGTTGATGTCGGTAATGGTAAAGCCTGCTTTATAGAGTTCGTGGGTTAGGGCGCCTTCGCCAATGACATAGGCTTTACTGCCTTCTTGGTGCTGTAAAAAGTCAGCGGTTGCCATGGCGGAGGTATAAAAGCATTCTTCAGGAATATCAATACCGGCGGCGCTTAAACGGTTTTGCAGATCCTTTCCCGTTTGTACGGGATAGTTCGTCAGGACGACTAACGGATTGCCTTGTTTTAAAATGCGCTGGATAAATTTGTCGCTGCCGGGGATCAGTTTATTGTCGTGCAGTAGTACACCATCGATATCGCAGATAATATTTTTCATCTAATAGTCTCTTGTCATGCCGAGCAAAAATCACTTTTCGTTAAGTTATCTAATGCCACATTGCCCCAGAAAACAATGCTTTTGTGGAAAATAGTTAAAAAAATAGAGACCTTAAGGTCTCCATTTGTGATCTCGCTACCATTGCTTTTAAGCGAAACTAATCAGGCGCGTAACCGCTTGGGCCGATGAGATTGCCATCAAGATAGGCTTGGCCGTTTTGCATGTTAAGACGTTGCTGACTAAACCATTTCACCACGAGTGGATAAATGGCATGTTCTTGCTCATGCACGCGGGCGGCGAGCATGTCAGCGGTATCTTCTTCATAAACAGGCACTTTTGCCTGTAAAATCACCGGACCTGCATCAAGCTCTGGCGTGACAAAATGCACGCTGGCACCATGTTCGCTGTCGTTAGCGTCAATAGCACGTTGATGGGTGTTTAAGCCAGTGTATTTCGGTAACAGTGACGGATGGATATTGATCATGCGACCTAGATAATGATTCACGAAATCATCGGTTAAGATCCGCATAAATCCTGCCAACACGATTAAATCGGGTTGGTACTGTTCGATGACTGTCATTAAACGCGCATCGTATTCAGAGCGAGATTCACCTTGGTGAGCTATCACGCAGCTGGTATCAATTTCGCCATGATGGGCGCGCACTAGGCCATAGGCATCGGGTTTATTACTGATGACTCCGACAACTTCGGCCTGTAGATTATCGTCGCAACCGTCGATAATCGCTTGCAGGTTACTGCCATTTCCGGAAATTAATACAACTACACGACAGCTCTGGGGCATTACAGGATCTCCACTTGCTCTTCATTGCCTTCACGATCTGCGATAGCACCGATCAGCCAAGCTTGTTCGCCTTCTGCAGCCAGTAATGCAAGTGCTGCATCCACTTTATCGGCTGGCAGCGCGACTAACATGCCGACGCCACAGTTGAAGGTGCGATACATTTCATATTCTGCAATGTTGCCATTTTTCATTAACCAACTGAAAACAGCAGGCCATTGCCATGAATCGCCTTGGATAACCGCTTTTAAATTATCTGGTAGTACGCGTGGGATGTTTTCCCAGAAGCCGCCGCCAGTAATGTGTGCCATTGCATGTACGTCTGATGCTGCGATCAGTTTCAGCAATGATTTCACGTAAATTTTAGTTGGCTCAAGTAGATGTTCAATTAGCGGTTTGCCATTGAGATCTTGTTGAGGGTCTGCTTGGCTCACTTCTAATACTTTACGTACTAAAGAGTAACCATTTGAATGAGGGCCGCTCGAGGCTAATGCGATAAGCGCATCACCCGCTGCAACTTTGCTACCGTCAATGATGTCGGCTTTTTCAACTACGCCTACGCAGAAACCTGCTAGGTCGTAATCTTCACCTTCGTACATGCCTGGCATTTCAGCGGTTTCACCGCCGATTAACGCACAACCAGATTGGAAACAACCTTCGCCGATACCGTTGACAACAGACGTCGCGGTTTCAACATCCAGCTTGCCCGTTGCATAGTAATCGAGGAAAAACAGTGGCTCAGCACCTTGAACGATTAAATCGTTCACACACATAGCAACTAAGTCTATGCCGACTGTGTCATGTTTTTTATAGTCGATAGCTAAACGTAATTTAGTCCCAACACCGTCGGTGCCAGACACTAAAACTGGTTGCTTGTATTTAGTGGGGATTTCACACAGGGCGCCAAAACCACCTAAGTTGCCCATAACTTCTGGACGACGGGTACGTTTAACGGCTGCTTTAATGTTACTTACCAGTGCATTACCTGCATCAATATCAACGCCGGCATCTTTATAGCTCAGTGGGGTAGGTGTGCTCACGGAGGGATCCTCTCGGGTACATCGTTATTGGATTTTATGCGGCGGTATTCTACCAGCTTGTGCTAGGGGTCGAAAGTCATGATTTGGATTTATGCCCCTCGGCGCAGTATTTTTGGCCGAGTAAAACTGTATTTCAGTTTCTGAGGTCTTGAGATTGGTCACAAAATAGTAAATTAAGGTACGTATCTTAGGCGATTGGGAATTATTCTTGGGAGATAGCTCACGATTAGGCCTAATGGCAAAACTTTATGTTTTACCTAGTAAACAAATCAACTAGAATCTGAAAAATTTGCCTAAAATAATACGCCGAAAAATAAAGTAGGAGAGAAAAATGAAAGTTGTCGAGGTTAAACATCCTTTAGTGCGTCACAAAATCGGTTTAATGCGTGAAGGTGACATTAGCACTAAACGTTTCCGTGAGCTAGCCGCCGAAGTGGGCAGTTTATTAACCTATGAAGCTACCGCAGATTTCGAAACTGAAACGGTGACGATTGAAGGCTGGAACGGTCCGGTTGAAGTCGACCAAATCAAAGGTAAAAAAGTCACTGTTGTGCCGATTTTACGTGCGGGTTTGGGCATGATGGACGGTGTGCTTGAGCATATTCCTAGTGCGCGTATTTCAGTTGTCGGCATTTACCGTGACGAAGAAACCCTTGAGCCTGTGCCTTACTTTGAAAAGCTCGCCAGCGACATGAACGAGCGTATCGCCTTAGTTGTCGACCCAATGCTCGCGACTGGTGGCTCTATGATTGCGACCGTCGACTTATTGAAGAAACGCGGTTGTACTTCAATCAAAGCCTTAGTGTTAGTGGCTGCACCTGAAGGGATCAAAGCGTTAGAAGCGGCGCATCCTGATATCGAGTTATATACCGCTGCTATCGACAAGTGCCTCAATGAGAAGGGCTATATCCTGCCAGGTCTTGGTGATGCGGGCGATAAAATCTTTGGTACTAAATAACCAAAGCTGTTAAAAATCAAAGTTGCTAAATAATTAGCGTAGCTGATGCTCAGTTGAGCGGATGTACTCAGTAAGGGAGCCTAGGCTCCCTTTTTGTTTTTTGTTTGCCACAGTTATAACAACTTTGTTTTAAGCTGCTAAAGTTTAGCATTAAGACAAATAGTTATTCGCAATTGCAGTTGTTTTTATTGGTTTATTTTGTGGTTTAATGGGACATTACTTAAGTTTTGGGCAAGGCATATTGTCGGTATAACAAGAATTAAGAGGGATTATGGGACATTCGGCACTCAACTGGTTGTTATTACGTCGGTCACTTGCACTTGCGACCCTCTTGTTTGTCATATTCTTGCTGATCCTATTGCCGTTTAAAATCGATAGAGAACACCAATCCTTTGTGTCTTTTGTAAAAACAAAGCAAATCACACCGAGCTATATTGAACTGCTCGGTAAAAGCTTATCCCTGCACGATATCATTGATTTCAATAAATCTTCTTTAGCGCCTTTTCAGCTCGATCCCACCCGATTAATGCTGCCCCAAGGGGTGGAGCTTTCTGCTGAAGAAGCGCAAGTCTTACGCTACTTTGATTATCTCTACTCCAGTAAAAAGACAAATGCAGAAGATATTTTCCTGTATGTGGGGCTTTATCGTAGTGATGCTGTGTATTTTGCAACCCCAATCCCAGAGGACGTAAAAGCGCGGCTGATTAATGACCGTACTTCGACAAATGAGTTTTGTCAGAGCCTGCACTATTGTGCGAAAGACGCGACGCCAGAGTCCTTGGCCGATGGCATAGTGTTATCCATTCCTTATCAAGATGAAGTGACTGGTAAAGTCATTTTATCTATGGCCTCGCCGATTACATCATCTAGCGATCCTAATCATTTTATTGGTGATGTGATTGCCGACACGGCCTTTATGACGTCGGGTTTTATGCGTAATAAACATGTGGAATGGCAGAATACAGATTATGGCACTGAGCTGGTGATCACGACAGATAGCCTTTGGGCTGAACTGACGCCGGAGTTCTTGTTTTATTCGATGACAAATCATTTAGATAACATGACTTCACTGACATACAAAATCAGTATATTTCGTTTTATTGTGTGGAATTTGCCCCTGTGGTTTTTGTTATCTATCGTGATCTTCTTCGTTCAAATTAATATCAATCGTCTTAGGAAACTTCGTACTGAGCGCCAACGGTTTAGTGAAGCGATGTTATTGGATGCTTTTACTCGCACCTACAATAAGAAAGTCTATGAGACCACGCTGTTTGATGTCGCAACTAAGGGGCATTACGCTGTGATCTGTGTGGATGGCGATAAAATCAAAACCATTAATGATACCTACGGGCATAAACTCGGGGACATGGCGATCATGCAAATTGTCGATGCAATGCGCGGCGTATTTCGAGAAAACGATTTGTTAATCAGAACCGGCGGTGATGAGTTTGTCGTCATCTTAGCTAATTGTACTTTTGAACGGGCTTTGGTATTGGCTGAACATTTACGTCAAGCGGTCGCAGAGCGGCAGTTTTTAAATGTGTTGACCGTTTCCTGCGGTGCCGCTGATTCCCAAGACTATGCAAACTTTGAGGCCGTGCTGCAAGCGGCGGATAAAGCGCTGTATGAGGATAAAAAGAATAAGCAGGGTAGCCGTAAGCTCGAAGCGACACGGTAACTATTGTTAGTTATCAGGCTATTTATTGCGTTAACTATTGATATTGAGTTAGCTATTGAGTTAATCATCGAGTGAATTCGTCACGTGACCGCAATAAAGTTGCAGCCGGCAATAAAAAACAGCGCGGAGAATGTCCGCGCTGTCGTTAATTTCTATTACTGCTATTCAATCCCTTCAATCGTGTTTACAACACCATGGCCGCAATCCAGCCAAACACTAACAGTGGAATATTGTAGTGGATGAAGGTGGGGATCACGCTGTCACGAATGTGGTCGTGTTGACCATCGGCATTCAAACCCGCAGTAGGACCTAAGGTGGAATCCGATGCTGGCGAGCCCGCATCACCCAGCGCTGCGGCGGTGCCGACTAAAGCGATTGTCGCCGCCACTGAAAAACCAAAACTTAACGCCAATGGCACATAAATGGTCGCGATAATCGGAATGGTGGAGAAAGACGAGCCGATCCCCATCGTGATCAGTAGACCTACTAGCAGCATCAAGAAGGCGGCGAGGGCTTTATTATCACCAATGATGTCGCTAAGCGAAGCCACAAGCGTGCCCACTTCACCGGTTTCTTTCACTACTGCGGCAAAACCTGCGGCAGAAATCATGATAAAGCCGATGTTGGCCATCATGCGCACGCCTTGATTGAAAATATCTTGGTCGGCGACATGCTTTAAGGCGCCCGAGAAACTGAAAATCATGAAGCCGACTAAGGCGCCGAAAATCATCGAATCGGTTTCAAGTTGCACCACTAAGGTGGCTAATATCGCCACTGCGGCAATGATAATATTGCGTTTATTGAGGGTTTCTTCTGGCTCTGCAACCAATACTTTGGCCTCATCGTAGATCCTAGGTTTACGGTAACTGATAAACACAGCTGTCAGTAACCCGACTATCATGCCCGCCGCTGGAATTAACATGGCTGGTGGAATTTGCTCACGTACAGCCGCTAAGCCATTACTGGTTAAGTTGGAAAGCAGAATGTCATTTAAGAAAATGCCACCAAATCCAATCGGTAAAATCATATAGGTTGTGACCAGACCGAAGGTCAAAACACAAGCAACTAAACGACGGTCGATATTCAGCTTGGTCATCGCATGTAACAGTGGTGGCACTAAAATCGGAATGAAGGCGATATGAATAGGTAAAATATTCTGCGAGGCCATCGACATGACAAGTAGCGATAACAGCAGTAACCAGCGAACCCAGTTAGTGTTGGTGGGATTAGGATCTTGCCCAAGACTACTGATGATGCTTCTTGAGATCAGCGTGGTTAAGCCAGAGTGCGATAGTGCGACAGCAAAGGCACCTAATAATGCATAACTGAGCGCAATTTGCGCGCCGCCACCTAAGCCCGTATTAAAGGCATCTATGGTTTGGTGCAGATCCATTCCGCCCACAAGTCCCGCCACAAGGGCGCTCACGGTGAGGGCGATAACTACATTCACCCTAGCTAAACTGAGTGCCAACATTAAGCACACTGCAATAACGACTGCATTCATAGTCAATTTTCTTAATTCTTTAAGCCAAAGACGCTATTTTTGACTGCAAAGGCCGTCGATGTCCAGTTTGCCGAGGGCTTATCTGAAAAATATCTGAAAATGTGATCATGCTGGGTTTTGTCTGTTAGCCGAATGTGGATTGCTGCGCACACAGGATACGCAGATTGCTCTATCCTTAGTCAGGCAAAACGGAAATGCCCTTGAAAAATGTGATATTGGTCTTAAATAGGTTGTAAGGCACTGCACACGACTTATAATGCCTAAAGATTTGATTGGTAAGAACACCTTTTAATCAGTAAGGATTTAACTCGACCTAGGTTGAGGAGAGCATACTGGCGAAAGGGCATCTTGCCTTACACTTAGTTCAACTCATAGATGGAGATATAAAATGAGCGTATTAGTAGGCCGTCAGGCTCCTGATTTTACTGCTGCAGCTGTATTAGGTTCTGGCGAAATCGTTGATAGCTTCAACTTAACTGCAGCCATCAAAGGCAAACCAGCAGTCGTATTCTTCTATCCACTTGACTTCACTTTCGTTTGTCCATCAGAGTTGATCGCATTTGATCACCGTATGGAAGAGTTCACTAAGCGTGGCGTAGAAGTGATTGGTGTGTCTATCGATTCTCAGTTCACTCACAACGCATGGCGCAACACCCCAGTTGAAAAAGGCGGTATTGGCCAAGTTAAGTACACGCTAGTGGCTGACGTTAAACATGAAATCTGTAAAGCATACGATGTTGAGCATCCAGAAGCGGGTGTGGCTTTCCGTGGTTCATTCCTGATTGACAAAGAAGGCATGGTTCGTCACCAAGTTGTTAACGATCTGCCATTAGGCCGTAACGTTGATGAAATGCTACGTATGATCGACGCACTGCAATTCCACGAAGAGCACGGCGATGTATGTCCTGCTGGCTGGGAAAAAGGCGATAAAGGTATGAATGCAAGCACTGAAGGTGTTGCTGCTTACCTGTCTGAAAACGCAAGCTCACTGTAATTAGTACTTGTTAATCACAGTTGTCTGTTAAATGAAAAAAGCTGCCAATGGCAGCTTTTTTGTTTTTAAATGACTTAAGGTCTAGCGTGAACCGCTAAACTTATTCCTCAGTATCGCTTTGTGCATCCAGCGCATCTACGGCCAGTAACGGCCAGCCGCCTAATGATTTCCAACGATTCACTATGTGACAAAAAAGCTCTGCGGTACGTTCGGTATCATATAGCGCAGAATGGGCTTCTTTATTATCGAAGGGAATGCCCGCCATGATGCATGCTTTGGCAAGTACCGTATGACCTATGGCAAGTCCGGCGAGTGTAGCAGTATCGAAAGTAGCAAAAGGATGAAACGGCGAGCGTTTTAAGTCGCAACGTTCAATCGCCTTACTCACAAAACCATGATCAAAGGCGGCATTATGCGCCACTATGATACTGCGATGGCAGTCAGAGGCTTTTTGGGCTTTTTTCACTGCTTTAAAGATTTCTAAAAAGGCTTCTTTCTCGCTCACAGCTCCGCGTAACGGATTAGTGGGATCAATGCCGTTGAATGCTAACGCTTCGGGTTCTAAATTTGCGCCTTCAAAGGGCTCAATGTGGAAGTGTAGGGTTTTGTCGATTCCTATCACGCCTTCATTGTCCATTTTCAGTAGGGTGACGGCAATTTCTAGCAACGCATCGGTTTGAGAGTTGAAGCCCGCAGTTTCGACATCAATGACTACGGGAAAGTAGCCTCGAAATCGGTATTTCAATTTGTTCGCGTCGCAAATGTCACTCATAAAGTACTCTAGAAAATTCACAAGGCGCTATTATGCTAAATGTGTTGGGGTGTGTCATGCTTGATTGATGGTTTTATGAGCTAAAGGAACTAAATAGTTTGCCGATAAAGCCATGTAACCGATTAAACATGAGTAAAGGCTATGTGGCGAAAACTGATATTAGTATCAATTTTATGCGTTCCAGCAACTGCAACGGCAGAGTTGCGCCATTATGTCGCCTCTTTAAGTGATTCCCAATGGCGAGTGAGCGAGAATTCTCCCATCGTTTGTCGCCTCGAGCATGATATCCCTTCTTACGGTAAAGCAATTTTTACCAGCGAAGCGGGTAAGCAGCAGAATATGAATTTTACCTTAGACATGTGGGTAAAACCGGACCAAGTCACGCAAGCTAAGTTAATTAGCCGCGCGCCGCAGTGGCGGCCGGGAGTGGTCTCAAAAGAAATCACTTCACTGCATTATCAAAAGTACTTTAATGGTGAGGTGCCTAAACGTGCCGCTTGGTCTATGTTGGCTGAGTTGAGTCGCGGTATGGAACCGACGTTTTACTATGCTGATTGGTATAACGAGTCAAATAAGATCGCTGTGGGTTTGTCATCGGTTAATTTTGGCCGTAAATATAGCGAGTTCAAAGCTTGTCTAGCACACCTGTTGCCCTATAGTTTTGAAGATATCGCATTTACTGTGCTGAACTATGATGAAGGCGGAACCGATTTAACTCGTTTCTCCCAGCAGCAACTGTCTCGGGTTCAAGAATACTTAGCCTATGATCCTTTGGTGGAGCTAGTGCTGGTGGATGCGTATACCGACAGTTACGGTGGCCGTTCAGTTAACCAAAAAGTCTCGGATAAACGGGCGGAGTCGGTAAAAGATTTCTTTGTTGCCAGCGGTATTCCGCAAGATCGTATCGTTACTGTAGGGCACGGTGAGCGCCGTCATGTGGCTTCGAACGATGATATGGATGAAAGGGCACGTAACCGCCGCGTTGTGATACGGATCAGTAAGCCTTTGTAGTGTATTTGTGCACTGTTTAACCTGTGCCACATCAATATAGTTAAGCCCAATCCAATGCCAAGTCACTGACTTGGCGTTGTTATTTATAGATGCGGAGGTGGTTATTTTTGGATAGCTTGGCAGTATTTCGCTCAACCTCAACCTCAACCTCAACCTCAACCTCAACCTCAACCTCAACCTCAACCTCAACCTCAACCTCAACCTCAACCTTTGCAGCATCAGCGAGCTTTGAATGGGATTATGAGTTTTTCTTATTTGTGATGTTCGCGAGCAGGTAATCGTTAAGCCGCAAATAAAACTAAAGTGAGGCTAGGGCATGAATAGTGATAGCGATTTAAAGCTTGATATCGTCGTAAGTAGGATGGTGTTTGAAATAGATAAAAAAAAGCCCGCTTAAACTAAGCGGGCCGCAAAAATAATGCATTTGCAATCAACAAATTGAAGGAAGGAAGTCAAGCATAAGAACCAGGGAAGAAACTGAAGTGTTGGGAACACACCAGTTTAAAAGTTCTTTGTTTTCGATATCTGCAAGCAGGTATCTCCTGAAAACAAGCACATTCTATGGCGAACTCGACGGTAAAACAAACGAGAAAAATTGCCCATAAACATTAGTAATTCTAATGAAAGCAAAGGTGATCTATGTCACTTAAGTCACTATTTACCTTGATTAATAACTTATAAATCACTATTAGTGCATAATAATACACTTCAATAAGCTTATCCTTGCTGCCATTTTGTTAAATCTGCGATACAACCTAAAAATCTTCTTATTAAGTTACGGCATTGCCATGATTTTTTTTGCTTGTATAGTACTTGCTGAAAAGGCCTTAAGCCCGAAACCACAAGAAGGACGATAACAAGATGGCATTACGATTTCGCCTTGCAAAGCAAGGTTTGTTAGTGGCCACATTGGGAATGGCACTCGGTGCCTGCCAAAGTGGCAATGCACCTGAACAAAATTCGACTGAGCAGGCAAGCGCAAATAAATTGGTTTATCCTGTGACTCAAAAAGATGATCTCGTCGAAACCATTCACGGTGTTGCCGTGGCGGACCCTTACCGCCATTTAGAGGCCAATACGCCAGAAACGGAAGCTTGGGTTAAAGAACAACAAGCCTTCGGTCAAGCCTATTTAGCCAAGATCCCCAATAAACAAGCTGTGGTCGATCGCATCACTGAGTTGTGGAATTACGAAAAAGTCTCCGCCCCATTTGAGAATGGCGACAATCAATTTTACTACCGTAATGATGGCCTGCAGGCGCAATCTGTTTTGTATGTAAAAGGGTTAGATGGCGTTGAAAAGCCAGTTCTCGATCCAAACAAACTGTCTGCGGATGGCACTGTGGCACTATCAGGTGTTGCAGTGAGTAATGACGGTAAAATTTTAGCCTATGGCGTGTCAAATTCGGGCTCAGATTGGCAGCAATGGCAATTTGTTGATATCGCAACCGGTAAGAAACTTGCCGATGAATTGAAATGGATTAAATTTTCTAGCGCAGTCTGGGATAAAGAAAACCAAGGTGTGTTTTATGCTCGCTATGATGCCCCTGCGGGTGGAGATGTCTTAGCCGACGTTAATTTCAACCAAAAAGTGTATTACCATAAATTAGGCACAGATCAGCGCCAAGATTTATTGATTTACGAGCGCCCACAGAATAAAGATTGGGGCTTTGGTATCGAGGTATCCGAGAAAGGCGAATACTTATTACTGTCGATTTCTCAAGGTACGGATAAGCGTAATCGTTTCTTCTATAAATCCTTATTTGAGCCTAAATCACAAGTGGTGGAATTGATCCTCAACTTAGAAGCTGAATATGAGTTTCTCGGTAATGATGGTTCAGTGTTTTATTTTAAAACCGACTTAGATGCGCCTAATGGGAAAGTGATTGCGATTGATACCCGCAATAGCGATAAATCCCAATGGCAAACCATTATTCCAGAGTCTACAGATCCGATAAATAACGTCGCCATAATTAATGACCATTTAGTGGTGAGTTATTTACATGATGTATTAGGTCAATTATCGATTTACAGCATGGGTGGGCAGAAACGCCAAGACGTGGCATTACCTGGTCAAGGCAATGTGGCTGGGCCTTTTGGTAAAGCAAGCAAAGACTATTTCTATTATGTGTTTAATAGCTATATTCAACCTGAAACCACCTATAAGTTTGACTTTAAAACCGCTGAATCAAGCGTAATTGCCAAACCTAAAGTATCGTTTAATCCCGATGACTATGTTTCTGAGCAAGTGTTTTATCGCAGTAAAGACGGCACGCGTGTGCCTATGATGCTGTCCTACAAAAAAGGCCTAGTGAAGAACGGTCAAAACCCAACATTACTGTATGCCTATGGTGGCTTTGCCATTTCGATGACACCACGCTTTAGTCCGGCCAACATTGCTTGGTTAGATATGGGCGGTATTTACGCTGTGCCGAGTTTACGTGGCGGCGCTGAATACGGTGAAAGCTGGCATCAAGCGGGTATGTTCGATAAAAAGCAAAATGTGTTTGATGACTATTTTGCCGCCGCGGAATATCTAGTGAGTGAAAAATACACTAATAGCACTAAGTTAGGTGCCTATGGCCGCAGTAACGGTGGTCTGTTGATGGGCGCTGCGGTAACTCAACGCCCTGAACTTTTCGCCGCGGTATTACCTGCGGTGGGCGTACTGGATATGCTGCGCTTCCACAAGTTCACTATCGGTTGGGCTTGGACGAGTGAATATGGCAGTGCCGATAAAGCCGATCAATTCCCAGCGCTATTGGCTTATTCGCCTTATCACAATGTGAAAGAGCAAGCTTACCCAGCGACTATGGTAATGACGGCCGATCATGATGATCGCGTCGTGCCATTGCACAGTTTCAAGTTTGCGGCCATGTTGCAAGATAAGCAACAAGGCACTGAACCTGTGATTATGCGTATCGAGTCTAATGCGGGTCACGGAGCGGGTAAACCAACGGCGATGAAGATTGACGAATTTGCCGATATCTACAGTTTCTTGTGGCAGAGTTTTGGCTTAACACTGCCACAAACTATCGCAAAATAACTAACTATGTTAATAAAATGGGGTCCTTTGACCCCATTGTTTTTTACAATTGCTCCTATTCATCTGAAACCCGCGCTATTCCTATCTATATCTTCGTCGGGTCATTCACAAGTCTTGTTTCCCTAGGTATAGTAAGCGTCAATTTTTCAACCAAAATTTGCTTATTTTCAAATGATGTTTCATTGGCCTATTTCAGTCTATTACGAAGACACCGATGCTGGCGGCGTTGTCTATCATTCGAACTATCTCAACTTTTTTGAGCGGGCGAGAACCGAGTGGCTAAAAGCCCTTGGCGTGAGTCAGACTGCGCTTTTAGCCGACGATACCGCCTTTGTGGTAAAGCGTGCGGAATTAGATTTTCGCAAAGCGGCACGTTTTGAACAGAACCTTATTGTTGAAACTAAGGTCATAGAGTTGAAAAAGGCCTCGTTGATCTTTCATCAACGCTTGGTCGATAAACAGGGAGACTGTTATTGTGAAGGCACAGTGCTGGTTGTTTGTGTTGCGCTGTCACGAATGCGTCCCCGAGCTATTCCCTTAAATATTGTGCAGGAGTTTGACAGTGCAAGCTGATATGTCGATTGTTGGGTTATTTTTACAAGCCAGTTTATTAGTGAAATTTGTTATGTTCACCTTACTTTGCTTGTCAGTGATGTCTTGGACGGTGATTTTACAACGCCGTAGCTTACTGACATCCGCAAAAAGTAAATCGGCGAAGTTTGAAGATAAATTTTGGTCTGGCGTTGATTTAAACCGTTTATATAAAGAATTATCAACTCGTCCAGATAATAGCGGTTTAGAGTCATTATTTGTCACTGGCTTTAAGGAATATTCACGCCTGAATAAATTAAATAGCAAAGTGCCTGATGCTGTGATGGACGGTACATCACGTGCGATGCGTGTGACACTTTCTCGCGAAATGGAAAAGTTAGAAGCAAACTTACCCTTATTAGCGACCATAGGTTCGACTAGCCCTTATATCGGTTTATTTGGTACGGTATGGGGGATTATGAATTCATTTATCGCCATTGGTTCGATGGAAAACGCGACCTTAGCTATGGTGGCCCCAGGTATTGCTGAAGCCTTGATTGCAACGGCTATGGGTCTATTTGCTGCGATCCCAGCGGTTATTGCGTACAACCGTTTTTCGACTCAAGTCGATAAATTAGAAATGGCCTACGCAAACTTTATGGAAGAGTTCTCCAGCATTTTGCATCGCCAAGCATACAGTGAGAAGGAAGGGGCATAATGCAACCAGCTTATCAGCGCAAACGTCGTCGCCCCGTTGCCGAAATCAACGTGGTGCCCTATATCGACGTGATGCTCGTGCTGTTAATTATTTTTATGGTAACAGCGCCCATAGTCACTCAAGGGGTAAAAGTGGAGCTGCCTCAAGGGGCTGCGGAAGTTTTACCCGCTGATAGTAAACCGCCAGTGGTGGCTTCGATTGACGGTGACGGTGATTATTATTTGAATAAAGGTGGTTCAACCAACGTTCCTATGGACTTGGAAGAGCTCGCGACGGAAGTTGCTGCGCTTATGGTGACAGAGCCTGAGCGTCCCGTGGTGGTTAAGGCCGATAGAAATATTCCTTACGATAAAGTGATTCAGTTGATGGTGACACTGCAGCAAGCTGGCGTGCCATCAGTCGGTTTGATGACGGATTCACCCAAGGAGAAATAGGTGGCAGATAAGTCAGATGTAACATTACCTCTGTCAATTTCAGCGGGTATTCATATTGGCGTGATAATTATTCTGGCGTTGGGGATAGATTTTTCTCATAAACCTGAGCCTATGCAACAAGTTAGTGCGCCAGCGGTTAAAGCTGTGATGGTTGATCAGCAAAAAGTCGCTAATCAAGTTGAGAAACTTAAGCAAGAAAAGCGTGATGCTGAACGCCGTGAGCAAGAACGCCAAGCCGAGCTTGAGCGCAAAGCGCAAGAAGCGAAGCAAGCGCGCGAACGTGAACAGGCTCAAATTAAAAAGCTAGAGCAAGAACGTAAGCAGCAGGAAATTGAAACCCAAAAGGCCAACGAAGCGGCCAAGCTCGCTCAAGTAAAACAGCAGCAGGAAAAGGAAAAAGCAGTTAAAGCCGAAGCCGACCGTAAGCTGAAAGAGCAGGAGCGTAAAGTCGCTGAAGATGCCGCGCAGAAAGCTGCGGAAAAACGCAAAGTGGAAGAAGCTGCAGCAGCAAAAGCCGAGACCGATCGTAAGCAGAAGGAGGCGGAAGCTAAGGCCAAAGCTGATAAAGCCAAGGCTGATGCAGAAGCGAAAGCCAAGGCCGAAGCTAAAGCTAAAGCAGATGCTAAGGCCAAAGCGGATGCTGAAGCCAAAGCCCGCGCCCAGCAGGAGCAGGAAATGGCCGATGCATTAGCGGCGGAGCAGGCGGCATTGTCGCAAACCATGAATAAGCAGATGCAGAGTGAAGTGGGTAAGTATCAGGCAATGATTAAATCGACTATCCAACGAAATTTGGTGGTGGATGAATCTATGCGTGGCAAGACTTGTACTGTCTCTGTACGATTAGCAAATGATGGTTTTGTGATCAGCAGTCAAACTAAAGGCGGTGATCCAAATGTTTGTCGTGCAGCAAAAGCAGCGATTTTGAAGGCGGGTAAATTGCCAGTGTCTCCGGACCCTGCGGTTTATAACTTGATGAAAGAAATTAACTTAATCGTTGAACCAACGTTTTAATTAAAGGAGTCCCATGAAAATATTGGCAAAATGGTTAGCATTGGCGGTTCTGCTTTGCACCACCCCCGCAAAAGCGGCATTGGATATTGTGATCACAGAAGGTGTTGATGCTGCGCGTCCTATCGCTGTGATGCCTTTTGTTTGGCAAGGTCCTGGCGCCGCGCCGCAAGCGATTGCGGATGTAGTGATGTCAGACTTAGTACGTAGCGGTACGTTTAAACCTTTAGACGAACTTGGACTGCCTCAGCGTAATATTGGCACTGTGGCACAGTTTCAAGCTAATTCTTGGTCAAGTGTTGGCGCCGAAGCGTTAGTGCTAGGCACCGTTAAACCTTATGGTACCGATCAATATTTGGTGAGCTTTGATTTAATTGATTTAGTCAAAGCTCAAAACCAAGCGTTGAAAGGCCCAGTTAGTGCAACAGAATTTTTGATGGACAGCCGTCAAACTGTGATTTCAGCGGCGCAATTTCGCCAATATGGACACAGGATCAGCGATATCGTCTATGAAAAGTTAACTGGTATTCGCGGCGCATTCTTAACGCGGATCTCCTATGTTGTGGTCAATCATACTCAAAAAGCCCCATATCAATTGATGGTTGCTGATTATGATGGCGTTAATGAACAAATGTTACTGCGCTCGCCAGAGCCGTTGATGTCACCGACTTGGTCACCCGATGGTCGTCGTTTAGCGTATGTTAGCTTTGAAAACAAAAAAGCTGAGATCTTCGTGCAAGACCTTTATACCCAAGTGCGCACTAAAGTGAGCTCTTTCCCTGGTATTAACGGTGCGCCGGCGTTCTCACCCGATGGTAAATCTTTGGCTGTGACTTTATCTAAAGACGGTCAGCCTGAAATTTACATCATAGATATTGCAACTAAAGCGATTAAGCGTATTACCAATCACTATGCTATCGATACTGAGCCATCATGGTATCCTGATGGAAAGTCGCTGATTTTTACATCAGAGCGCGGTGGTAGACCACAGATTTATCGCGTAGAGTTGAGCTCAGGTAAAGTCAGTCGCGAGACCTTTGAAGGTGAATGGAACCTCGGTGGTTCAATTACCCCTGATGGTCGCAGTATGATTTTTGTTAATCGCACGAACGGTAAATTTAATATTGCGCGTATGGATTTAAGTACGCGTTTTATGCAGGTGCTGACATCGACACGTTTGGATGAATCTCCAAGTGTGGCCCCTAATGGTACTATGGTGATCTATGGCACTACATACCAAGGCAAGCAAGTATTAGCAGCTGTTTCTACGGATGGACGTTTTAAAGCAAGATTACCGGCAGGTCAAGGTGAGGTGAAATCACCTTCTTGGTCACCGTTTCTCTAATGTTATACCTTGATTTAATCACATTTAATTTTATAAGGAACACGTAATGGATCTGAATAAGTTGTTAAAAGCTATGTTGGTAGCACTTCCAATTATGGCTCTTAGTGCATGTAGCTCAACTTCAGAATCAGAAACTGATGCAATGGGCTCAACAAACGGTTCAGGTAGTGAGCTGAATGGTGGTGGCATTCAAACTGGTGGTGTAGGCGCAATGTTGTCTGCTGAAGAGCAACAACGCCAGCAGTTAGAAGACTTAAGAAAGCAACACATCATTTACTTCGACTTTGACCGCAGTGAAGTTCAAACTGATTTCGCCGCAATATTAGAAGCCCATGGCACTTACTTAGTTGAGCACCCAAGTGTGCGCGTACTGATTGAAGGTCATGCGGATGAGCGTGGCACGCCTGAGTACAACATTGCTCTGGGCGAGCGTCGTGCTAAAGCCGTTGCTAAATACCTACAAGGTATGGGCGTACAGCCAAGCCAAATGAGCATAGTCAGCTATGGCGAAGAAAAACCACTTGATTTTTCTCGCACTGATGAAGGTTTTGGCAAAAACCGTCGTGCAGTTTTAGTTTACTAAGATTGAATCTCGGAGAGTAACACAATGAAACGTGCCGTCTTAATTACGGCAATGTTCCTTGGTGCAGGTGCTGCTGTTGCAGCACCTGCTCCTGTGGAAGATATTGCTGGTGGTTCGGGTGATGACAGACTTGCTCGCATAGAACGTATTGTAAAATCAAGACAACAAAGCGAGCTCGATATGCAGCGCCGTCTTGATACACTGCAGCAGGAAGTGCTCGATTTACGTGGTTTAACCGAACAACAGAATTATCAGATTGAGCAGATGCAACAGCGTCAGCGTCAGTTATATGATGAACTTGCTAATTTATCCTCAAAGGCATCTGCCGCTCCTGCAGCCGCAGCTGCGACATCCACACCTTCTGTAGCCTCGACGAATGCGGCTTCAAGTAGTTTAAGTGAAACTGCAAGCTATGAGAGTGCAGTTAACTTAGTCTTGAAAGAGCGTAAGTATGATGATGCGATTCCTGCCTTCCGTGCTTTTATCAAACAATACCCAGATTCTGTGTATGCTGCGAATGCTAACTATTGGTTAGGACAGCTGTTATTTAATAAGAGCGAGTTTGCAGAAGCCAAACAAGCCTTCAAAACTGTGGTTGACCGTTTTAGTGATTCTAATAAACGCGGTGACAGTTTAGTGAAGCTTGGCATGATCGCCGAGAAAACCGGTGACAAGGCTGGGGCGACGCAATACTACCAACAAGTCGTCAAAGATTACGCAAACAGCGCAGCAGCGCGCATTGCACAGCAGCAACTGGCTGCAATTAAAGCGTAATTAACTAAAAAACATACTCTTAGTCTGTTTTTCATGCAAACGACAAAAAATTGGGAATTTGCGCTTGCATGAGAAGATGAAAAAGGTATTATAGGCGCCCTCAGAGCGGCGAGGTCGTTCGGGGCGTAAAATACCAGTAAATGGGTCGTTAGCTCAGTCGGTAGAGCAGTTGGCTTTTAACCAATTGGTCGAAGGTTCGAATCCTTCACGACCCACCACTTACTCTAACAAATAGAATAAGTTAGTGGTATTTAACGAGATAGTAAGTAGTAAAATTGGTCGTTAGCTCAGTCGCTTTTTTATAAAGCTAGGGCAGTTGGCTTTTAACCAATCAGTTGAATGGTTCTAATCCTTGATGACACACCACTTTACTGAAAGTGAATAAATCAGCGCAACACCAGATGGGTCGTTAGCTCAGTCGGTAGAGCAGTTGGCTTTTAACCAATTGGTCGAAGGTTCGAATCCTTCACGACCCACCACTTTACTGAAAGTGCATAAATCAGCGCAAAACCTAGATGGGTCGTTAGCTCAGTCGCTTTTTTATAAAGCTAGGGCAGTTGGCTTTTAACCAATCAGTCGAATGGTTCTAATCCTCCACGACACTCCACTTTACTGAAAGTGCATAAATCAGCGTAATACCTAGATGGGTCGTTAGCTCAGTCGGTAGAGCAGTTGGCTTTTAACCAATTGGTCGAAGGTTCGAATCCTTCACGACCCACCACTTATTATTCGCATTATAAATGCCAAAAATAAGTGAATAGTTTTATCGCAATACCTAGATGGGTCGTTAGCTCAGTCGGTAGAGCAGTTGGCTTTTAACCAATTGGTCGAAGGTTCGAATCCTTCACGACCCACCACTTATTATCAGCATGATAAATGCCAAAAATAAGTGAACCGTATTATCGCAATATCTAGATGGATCGTTAGCTCAGTCGCTTTTTTATAAAGCTAGGGCAGTTGGCTTTTAACCAATCAGTCGAATGGTTTTAATCCTGCACGGCACTCCACTTTACTGAAAGTGCATAAATCAGCGCAACACCAGATGGGTCGTTAGCTCAGTCGGTAGAGCAGTTGGCTTTTAACCAATTGGTCGAAGGTTCGAATCCTTCACGACCCACCACTTTACTGAAAGTGCATAAATCAGCGCAACACCAGATGGGTCGTTAGCTCAGTCGCTTTTTTTAATAAAGCTAGGGCAGTTGGCTTTTAACCAATCAGTCGAATGGTTCTAATCCTTTACGAGACACCACTTTACTGAAAGTGCATAAATCAGCGCAATACCTAGATGGGTCGTTAGCTCAGTCGGTAGAGCAGTTGGCTTTTAACCAATTGGTCGAAGGTTCGAATCCTTCACGACCCACCACTTATTATCAGCATGATAAATGCAACAAATAAGTGAACAGTTATATCGCAATACCTAGATGGGTCGTTAGCTCAGTCGGTAGAGCAGTTGGCTTTTAACCAATTGGTCGAAGGTTCGAATCCTTCACGACCCACCACTTATTACCCCGCTTTATCTCTCTCAAGTTCCTCCATGAATTTCCCAAGTTAAATTCCAATTCTCAGTACTAGATTTAATACCTTCGTTTTACTTATTTCGTTTCAAATATTTTCCTAACATATTATTTATCCTGACATTTTCTACTTTTGTCTCATAGACCTATTGCCAATGTTTCTCACTTGTTAATTTGTCCATATTGGTTGCGGATAAATAATAACAATTGGGGAAAGACAAAAAATGAAACAAGCAAAACTAAGCTTGATGGGTAGTGCAATATTATTGGCATTAGCAAGTTCGGCCAATGCGGCATCACTAAAAGATACGGATGTTGAGTTTGGCGGTTATATCAAAGCTGACATTATGTTCAGTGATTATGGCAATGGCGCACCGGATTCGGGGGATATCTCTAGGCAGTTTTATGTTCCTGGCACTATTTATGGAAAAGAGGGTAATGGAAAT
Source organism: Shewanella sp. SP1S2-4 (assembly GCF_031932075.1). Lineage (NCBI taxonomy): Bacteria > Pseudomonadati > Pseudomonadota > Gammaproteobacteria > Alteromonadales > Shewanellaceae > Shewanella > Shewanella sp. SP1S2-4. Next base: position 17,685 of record NZ_JAUOET010000018.1, on the reverse strand, counting down.
CAAGTCGTGGATTTTCAAGCTCGCGAAACACGTTTTAATTTCAAAGCGACGACCGATGTTGATGGTCATAAACTTTCTGGCTTTATTGAACTCGATTTTATGACCCACACCGATGGCAATGAACGCACTTCCAACAGCTATTCGCCTCGTATTCGCCATGCATTTGTCTCCTATGACAATTGGACCGTAGGTCAAACGTGGACCACCTTCCAAAATGCTGCGGCATTGCCTGAGAATCTCGATTTTGTTGGTGCTGCCGACGGAACCCCGTTCGCCCGCCAAACGCTATTGCGCTATACCCAAGGTAATTTCCAATTCGCGATCGAAAATCCTGAAACCACAGTCACGCCAAATCAGGGCGGTGCCCGCATTACCAGTGGTAGCGGGGTAATCCCAGATGTTATCGCGCGGTATAACCTCAAAACGGATGGCGGCGCGGCGTTCTCTTTTGCGGGTATTGCCCGTCAGTTGAATTTAGAAACTAAGATAGGTGCGACGCAGATTGATAGCTCAGCCCTAGGATATGGCGCAAGTGTGGCGGGCATTATTCCGGTCGGCAAAGATGATCTTCGCTTCACGGCCACCTATGGTGAAGGCTTAGGTCGTTATATGGCACTCAATTACATTAATGCGGGTGTGCTGGATGCTAACGGTGATATCGAGTCGATTCGTACTTTAGGTGGATTTGTGTCTTACCGTCATTGGTGGAATGAGCAGTGGCGCAGCAGTATAACCTTGTCAGGCATGCAAGCGGATAACGATGTGGCTTTAACCGGTTCAGGCGTGAATAAGGATGCTTATTCTGGCTATATCAACTTACTTTACTCGCCAAGCAAACCGCTGACTTTTGGGGTCGAGTATATGTACGCCAAGAACAGTAAAGAAAATGGCGATGATGGTGATTTGAGCCACATCATGTTCTCGGCTAAGTATGTGCTCTAATCTTACTTGCTTGCGATAAAAACTAAAAAGGAGACCTTAGGTCTCCTTTTGCATTAAGCGGGTCACATATCAGCGGTGCTTAATCTAACAGATTGTTTTCGCGAACATATTGTTCGAAATCCGTGCAGCCACCGACGTGTTTCTCATCGACAAAAATCTGCGGTACTGTTTCAACTGGCTTACCAACAGTTTTCTCTAAATCTGCTTTAGAGATGCCTTCTGCGTGGATATCGACATATCTGAACTTAAAGTCATCACGTTTTTCAACGAGTTGCTCAGATAATTGCACAGCACGAACGCAATAAGGACAGCCTGGACGGCCAAAAATAACAACGAACATAATAGCTCCTTAGGATTACTTTAGTCGTTTTATACCATAGGCCTAAGTGAATTGATAATGTCAGCCGAGTTTATTTTCAGTTTGATAGCGGCCTTGATAATCAAAATAGCTTTCGAGCAGATCCCAGCCTTTTTTATGTTTCTTCAGTAGCAAGAGATTGGGCATGCGGAATTTATCCGCGTCGCTGATTAACTCTGTCACCTTAGTGTACTTTTTCGGTTTTAATCCCGGTGTACGGCTATGGGGAAAGATGAATAAGGCATATAGGGCTCGCCACTGGGCCGGAGTTTGCAATTTAAAGCGGCGATTGAATTCATTGCCGTCGATATCGAGGTATTGCACTTTCAGATTGCCGTCATCGTCGATTAGCGTCATATGTTGGCAGCGGAACAAATGATGGTGCTGCTGGCTGAGCACTTGGCGAAGGCGTTTATCGGGATCGATGAGAGTCGATTGGCAGTGCTGGCAAATGCGCGCGGCAATATCATTCTCTTCACCGCAATCAGGGCAAGATTTAGATCTAAATCGAAAGTCGCACTGCTGCTTTTTACCTTGCTGTTCGACTATGCCCTGACAACGGCGACCAAAGTGTTCAATGATGTCGCCACCGTCGTCCGTGAGTCCCCAGAAAATATTGGCAAAATCGCACACAGGGCAATGCACTTGCACGGGTACCGATTTACTGTTGGGTTTCGCTTGGCCGACCTCGGGGAAATACAAGTCATAACCATTGGCAGCATAGTCGATGATAAGACAATCTTTTTTACCTTCAGCGATTCGTAAACCACGGCCGATCATTTGTTGAAACAGACTGACTGAGGCGGTTGGGCGCAAAATCGCAATCAAATCCACATGAGGCGCGTCGAAGCCTGTCGTCAACACAGCCACGTTGACCAAAAACTTGAGCTCTTGGGCTTTAAAGCGTTCAATCGTCGCATCACGTTCATTGTCGTGCGTTTGTGCCGTGATTATGGCGCTCTGTGCAGCGTGAGCTTGGTTGAGTAGGCCAAAAATCTCATTGGCGTGGCGCACCGTTGCCGCAAAGATGATAATGCCTTTTCTATGTTGGCTCAGTTCAATGAGCTGTTTCACAATCGCGGTGGTCGCGCGGCCGTAATGCCCCAGTAAATCGTTAACCTCGGCTTCAGCATACTCGCCATTGTCGTTGGCTTTCAGTTGGCTGAAATCGTACTGGGCACTGAGGCCATCAAACAGCGTTGGTGCTGTGAGGTAACCTTGTTTAATGAGTGGCCTGATGGGCAGCTCGAACACACAATGTTCAAACATGGCATGTTCGGGCGAACCCACTTTGCCGTGATAGTGCTGCTGGTAAATCCAGCCCGTGCCAAGGCGATAGGGCGTGGCGGTGAGACCGAGCAATCTTAATTGGGGATTTTTCGTGCGTAAATGATTGAGCACTTGTTGATACTGGCTGGTTTTCTCAAGGCTGACTCTGTGGCATTCATCAATAATTACTAACGAGAACGGCTGATCGAACTGGGTTAACCCCCGCGCCGCCGATTGAATGCTGGCGACGACGGTTTTCCCCTCAGTGGCTTTTTGATTCAACCCCGCCGCATAGATACTGGCTTGTGCCGTGAGTAGGCCGACTTTCTCAGCATTTTGCGCGACTAATTCTTTCACGTGGGTGAGTACTAAGACTCTGCCTTTGGCGATGCGCGCCAGTTCGGCGATCACTATGCTTTTGCCGGCGCCTGTGGGCAATACGAGTACGGCGGAAGCTTGGCTTTGCCTAAAATGGGCGATGGCGGCATTAACCGCTTGCTGTTGATAGTCTCTGAGTTTGACTGACACGCTGATAAAAAATCTATGCTGAATAAAAGTGAGGTCGCAAGCTTAACATAACAGGCAAAAAAAATGCCCCTGGTTGGAGGGGCAAGCTAGAGAAAGGAGCAATCACACACTCTCTCAACAGGGTTCACTATTAACCTGAGGTTTAAAAAGGGAGGTTCAGGTTACGCTTAGCCTATTGGGCATAGACTAAGCGTTGTGGACGTTGTTCGTAACTCGGATATTACTCTGTACGATTCAAGCGTGATTCAATCAAGGTTTCGATCACAGCTGGATCGGCCAAGGTTGATGCATCCCCTAAATTGGTCACTTCGTTAGCGGCAATCTTACGCAGGAAGCGGCGCATGATCTTGCCCGAACGAGTCTTAGGTAAGCCTGTCGCCCATTGGATGAGATCTGGGGTTGCCAGCGCACCAATTTCTTTACGGACCCATTGACGCAGCTCTTGACGTAGCTCTTCGGTTTCTTCAGTACCGCGGGTTAGCGTGACATACGCATAAATACCTTGGCCTTTAATATCGTGTGGGTAGCCAACTACTGCCGCTTCTGCGACCAGTTCGTGTGATACCAGCGCACTTTCGACTTCTGCCGTACCTAATCTGTGGCCGGATACGTTGATTACGTCATCGACGCGGCCTGTGATCCAGTAGTAACCATCTTCATCGCGGCGGGCACCGTCACCGGTAAAATACATGCCGCGGAAAGTTTTAAAATAGGTCAGTACGAATCGTTCGTGGTCGCCATACACAGTCCGCATTTGGCCCGGCCAAGAGTCGAGTAACACTAAGTTACCTTCGTTCTCACCCTCTAAAATGTTACCCATGTTATCGACTAAGGCAGGTTGAACACCAAAGAATGGACGGGTTGCTGAACCAGGTTTAGTGTCGGTCGCCCCTGGCAGTGGCGTGATCAAAATACCGCCAGTTTCAGTTTGCCACCAAGTATCGACGATAGGGCAATGTTCATGACCTATGACCTCATGGTACCAACGCCATGCTTCTGGGTTGATGGGTTCGCCTACTGAGCCCATGATCCTCAAGCTGCTGCCATCGAACTTATCGAAGTGTTGTTTACCTTCGGCCATCAGCGCGCGAATTAAGGTTGGCGCTGTGTAAAGAATGCTCACTTTATGGCGGTCTATCATTTCGCCTAAACGGGCAGGGCTTGGATGATTCGGAACGCCTTCATGGATAAGCACAGTCGCACCATTGGCAAGTGGGCCGTAAACCATGTAAGAGTGGCCAGTGATCCAACCCACATCGGCGGTACACCAGTACACTTCTCCCGCTTTGTAGTCGAACACATACTCATGGGTCATAGACGCATAAACCATGTAGCCACCAGTGGTGTGCAATACGCCCTTGGGGTTACCGGTTGAACCTGAGGTATACAGCAGGAATAACGGCGCTTCGGCGTCCATTTCCTCTGGTTGGCAGTACTCAGATGCGGTTTCCATCAGTGAGTGCCACCACACATCTCGGCCTTCTACCCAATCCACTATGCCGCCCGTGCGCTTCAGCACTATGACTTTCTCAACCGTAGTAACATCAGGATTTTTTAAGGCATCATCGATGTTGCGTTTCAATGGGATAGCACGGCCACCGCGCATACCTTCATCTGAGGTAATAATGACTTTTGATTTGCCATCAATCACGCGAGAGGCGATAGAATCCGGTGAGAAACCACCGAAGACCACAGAGTGCACAGCGCCGATACGGGCACAGGCGAGCATAGCCACTGCGGCTTCTGGCACCATAGGCATGTAAATCGTGACTATGTCACCGCGGCGCACGCCTTGGCTGCGTAATGCGTTGGCGAATTTACACACATCTGCATGTAATTCACCGTAGGTGATTTTGCGTTGTTCGCTGGCGTTGTCGCCTTCCCAAATAATCGCCACGCGATCACTGTGCTCGGCTAAGTGACGATCTAAACAGTTGGCAGAAGCATTCAGGGTGCCGTCGTAAAACCAGTTGATCGATAAGTTATGATCATCAAAAGAGGTTTTTTTAATTTTGGTATAGGGTTTTATCCAATCAATACGCTTGCCGTGTTCTCTCCAGAAACCTTCGGGATTGACAATCGACTCTTGGTACATTGTTTTATATTTATCGTTGTTTACAAGTGCATTGGCAGCGATATTGCCGGAGACTTTGTAGAGAGACTGCGAGCTCATAGGGCTTCCCTTTTGAAAAATTGCGTGGACTGAGTATGGTATGCAAGGGGGCGGCAACTCCATTAGACCTTGGTCTAGTTTTAAATTTTCCTTTATATTTAGTCTGTTGCATTAAAAATCCGGCTAGATTTTAGACAGGTTTTATCGCACAATAATCAGAAAAAAGAGCAAAGTATGAATTTAACCTTAGTCGTCGCCGTTATTGCCGTCTGTTATGTCTCGCTTTTATTCCTATTAGCGTGGGGGGCGGAGCGTTGGTTTAGCCGGATCACCAAAAAGCTACAGGTCGGTATTTATGGCCTGAGCTTAGCGGTCTACTGCTCTTCGTGGAGTTTTTTAGGCACAGTCGGCCAATCGGCTAAGGATCTCTGGTCTTTTTTACCGATTTTTATCGGCCCCATTCTGATTTTCACCTTAGGTTTTGGCATGTTACGCAAGATGGTATTAGTGTCTAAGGCACAGAATATCACCTCAGTGGCCGACTTTATTGCCGCACGATACGGCAAATCTCAAACCTTAGCCGCCTTAGTCACCTTAATCGCCTTGTTTGGCATCATGCCCTATATCGCCCTGCAGCTTAAGGCGATGGTGTTCAGCCTTAACCTGTTTCAACCCGCAGACGATCCCCTCGATGGCGTGACAATTCCGTTACTGATCACGTCTTTATTAGCCATATTTGCCATTTTATTTGGTACCCGCAAACTCGATGCCACCGAGCACAATCCCGGCATGATGCTTGCGATTGCCTTTGAGTCTCTGGTGAAGCTCGCCGCATTTTTATTGGTCGGCGTCGTCATTAGTTTTGGGGTGTTCGATGGTTTTGGGGATATTTGGCAGCAGGCGAATGCGCAGTCGCTGATCAATTATCCCAATCCCCGTATCGAAGCTTTAATGCCTGAGTTACTTGTCGGAATGGCGGCGTTTTTGTGTATGCCAAGGCAGTTCCATGTGATGGTGGTGGAATGCGCCGATGAGTCTGTGCTGTCGAAAGGACGTTGGCTGTTTCCTATCTATTTAGCGCTTTTTGGTTTATTCGTTGGGCCGCTCGCCTTGGCGGGGAAGATCATCCTCGGCGATTCTGTGTCGGCCGATACCTATGTCATTAATTTGCCACTCGCTTTAGACCAACCTTTGCTGGCGGTTATTGCGCTGCTGGGCACACTTTCGGCGGCAACCGGCATGGTGATAGTGGCGGTGGTGACCATTAGTGTGATGGTGAGTAACGAATGGCTGGTGCCTGTGATGCTGCGCACGGGCCATATCCGTGAGAAAAACTTCAGTCAGTTCTCGCAGCTACTACTCAATGCCCGCCGTTTGGCGATCGTGATCATTCTTGGCTTAGGTTATGGCAGTTATCTGGCCTTAGCGGACAGTGATTCCTTATCCCATCTCGGCATGTTGTCCTTCGGGGCTTTTGCTCAGTTAGCGCCCGCCTTAGTGGGCGGACTCTATTGGAAACACGGCAATCGTGCTGGGGTATTTTTAGGGCTCGGCGTGGGCTTTACGCTGTGGTTCTACATCATGTTGCAGGGCATGACAGATGTGCAAAGTTCATCGGTGTTCTTGTCTGGCGTCGCGAGCGAGAAAGGCCTGCTAGATGCGATAACGCCCAATGTGCGTGATGCGCTGACTGCACTTTTTGCTAATATCGCCTGTTATATTTTGGGGTCGATTTGGTTTAGGGCGGGGGTGGCCGAGCGTATTCAGGCCAGTGCTTTTGTGAGCCCTGGCAAGTTGAAAAACAGCGCCAATAAGAAAAATGGCCCGATTTCACAGCAGGATTTGCTTATTCTTGCCAGTCGATTCGTCAGCCCAACACGCGCCTACGAGAGTTTTAGCCGTTTCTCTATTGATGCGGTAAAAAGTGATAGTTGGCATAAAGCGGCGCCGCCAGAGCTGATTTTCCACACGGAACGTTTATTAGCGGGCGTACTCGGCGCCTCAAGCGCAGCGCTGGTGATGGATTCTGTGCTGCAAGGGCGTGATTTGGCGCTGGATGAAGTGTTCAGTCTAGTGGATGAAGCATCATCCAAAATTATGCTCAGCCAAGACATGCTGCGCGGTGCGATTGAGCACGCCTATGAAGGCATGAGCGTGATAGATAACGATCTCAACCTAGTAGCTTGGAATTATAAATATGTGGAGCTGTATCAATATCCCGATGGATTCTTGCAGCAGGGTATGCCCATCAGCGAAGTGATCCGTTTTAATGCGGTGCGGGGTTATTGCGGTGAAGGGGAAATCGAACAGCAGGTTGAACAGCGGGTGCAGCACATGCGTAATGGCACGCCGCATACTTCTGAGCGTCATCGCAGGGACGGTAAAGTGATTAAAATTCAAGGTAATCCCATGCCAGACGGTGGCTTTGTGATGACCTTTACCGATATTACTCAGTATCGCGAGCAGGAGCGCGCGCTGCTCGAGGCCAATGAAACCTTAGAAAGCCGCGTTAACGAACGTACCTATGAATTAGCCATGTTGAACAGCGAGTTACTGGAAGCTAAAGCGCAGGAGGAAATAGCCAACGCCTCTAAGAGTCGCTTCTTAGCTGCCGTTGGTCATGATTTAATGCAACCGCTGAATGCTGCAAGGTTGTTTACCGCATCTTTATCTCAGTATCCCAATTTAGATCGCGAGGCCAGAACCACCTTATCCCATGTGAACAGCTCGCTTAAGATCGCCGGCGAGTTGCTCACCGATCTGCTGGATATTTCTAAACTCGATTCTGGCATGGTAGATGTTAATCGGCGTGATTTTGCGATTTCAGAACTGATCAACGGCTTATCCGTAGAGTTTGAGGCGATGGCAGCGGACAACCAAATTCGTTTTAAGATGATCCCATGCAGTGCGACCGTTAATTCCGATCCTTCACTGTTACGCCGAGTCCTACAAAACTTTTTAACCAATGCCTACCGCTACGCCCGTGGTGGCAGAGTCTTGTTTGGTTGTCGCCATCGGGGTCATTACCTTGAGATCCAAGTATTAGACACGGGCTGTGGTATCGATGAAAAAGAAACCCAAGAGATTTTCAAAGAATTCAAACGGCTGAATAATCCTAAGAGCAACAATGTCAGCGGATTAGGCTTAGGTTTAGCAATTGCTGATCGCATCAGTAAAGTGCTGGAACACGGTATTCAAGTGTCGTCCCATTTAGGGCGCGGCTCGGTATTCTCCATTTGTGTGCCGCTTGGGGAGACAGTGCGTCAGCCGCAAGTGAAGGCGTTGCCGTCGCTGCTGCAGCCGTTATCGGGTATCAAAGTGTTGTGTATCGACAACGAAGAGGCGATTCTGGCGGGTTTAGAAAGTCTATTGAGTCGTTGGCAATGTGAGGTTATTTGCGCCAAAGATTTATCCGATGCACGCATTAAGCTGGGACTGAAAGGCGTCGCGCCCGATATTGTCCTCGCCGATTACCACTTAGATGATGGCCAAAATGGCGTCGATGCGATGGACGGTATTCGTGCCCTGTATGGCAAAGACTTGCCCGGCATTTTGATCACCGCCAATACCCGTAAAGAGCTGGTGGAAGATGTGCAGCGCCGCGGCTATCACTATATGGCGAAAATGATAAAACCTGCGGCGCTGCGCGCCTTGATTTCGAGCTTAGTGAAATGAGCTGAGTCTAAGCAACTAAGTCTAATCAGCTTAGTTAAACCAGCTTAGTTAAATCAGATTAGAAACATAAGTTGAGTGGCATCGGTACATTAGCCTGAAACCCAGATAATCCGCGTAGTTGCGATGCGGATTATCTGGATTAAACACTTCGCTAGATACTGGTTTAGCACTTTGCAAGAGAAAATAGGCTAGAGGTTAGTTATCGTTGCTTCGTTCATCCCCAACCAAATGAATGATCAGAGTTTGAAAACAGCGAGTTTGCTGTTTAAATTCAGAGATAACTCCGCCAAACTTTCACTTTCTTGGGCGAGATAGGTTGCCGATTCGGAGACTTCGAGCGCTGAATTATTAATCCCGCACACGTTTCTGTTCATGTCTTCAGCGACCACACTTTGCTCTTCTGCGGCGGTAGCGATATGGGTTGCCATGTCACTCACATGTTTGATATGGGTAACGATAAGCGATAAATCACCTCCCGCTTTTGCCGATTGACTCACACTGTTTTCTGCTAAAGCTCGGCTTGCATCCATTGCTTTAGCGGCGCTTACGGCCCGTTGTTGCAATAATGAAATCGTGTTCTGAATTTCTTCGGTCGATTGCCTAGTGCGACTGGCAAGTTGCCTCACTTCATCGGCGACCACTGCAAACCCTCGTCCTTGCTCGCCAGCGCGGGCGGCTTCAATGGCGGCATTCAATGCGAGTAAGTTAGTTTGATCTGAAATCGCGCTGATAACAGAGGTGACCTCGCTGATCTGCATGACTTCCTCTTTGAGCATGTTCACTTGGTCTGTCGCTTGCTCCACTTCTTTGGCAAGAGCATGAATACCATCTACGCTGGCGTGAACATCTTGGTCGCCAAGGCCAGCTTCCCAGGTGGCTTCTTTGGTATCTTTGGCTGTGTTCTCCGCATTGTTTGCCACATCAGCGATAGTGGCACTCATTTCATTCATGGCGGTGGCAAGCTGGGCAAGTTGATCCCGCTGATTATTTACTGCTTGATTAGTTTCCTCTGCGGTTGAGGCGATGCGAGCCGAGGCCTGGGCAACATTATCAGCGCTATGACTCGCTTCCTGTAAGGTGCTACGAATCGAGCCAATGCTTTGGTTGATGTTGCGGGCTAAAGAGCCAAGCTCGTCTTTACCATAGACCTTTAATTGCGTAGTTAAATCCCCCTTAGTGATAGCGAGCATCGCCTGATTCACATCATCCAATGGCCGAGTAATAGAGCGGCTAATGGCATAACCTAGCCAAGCCATAAGCACAATAATGACAAATGTAATACCACCCATGGTGAGGTATTCATGCCAAATGGTGGCTTCAATATCTTGGAGTAACATACCTTAGCCTAAGATCCAGCCCCAAGGTTTAAATCCCATGACGAGTGAGATTTTTTGCGCCGATTTTCTATTAGCTGTCATCCAGCGGTATTCGACTAGGCCTTGTTTGCCATCACGGCCGAGTTCGACCATTTTGTACCAGTAGTTTTCTTCGCCTTGATTGCCCATTTGTTGGCCAACTAATTCTCTTTTGATGGGATGGACGATGACGCGCCTCGATTCATCAATTACAAATAAGTAGTTATCACCATCAAAGCGCATGTCGTTCAACATGTCCTTAGCGGCCTGCTGTGCTTGCTCTAAGGGCAGTGATTGGGATAACGCCTGAATGCGGCTGCTGGCGAGGGACAATACGGCATTAAGCCGTGCCTCACGCTCCGCCATCAGATTATGCTTTAAAGCGGTAACAGAAATAACGAGTAAAATTAAGGCTCCTGCGAGGGCGATGATGAGCTGTAATGCGAGTTTGCGATTGACGGCTATGTCAGCGAGTTTGAACATATGATCTCCATGTCTTGGTGTAGCTATTTAAGCCATTCCTCAGCTCAATTTGTTGGCGGATATTGGCGAAAGATGTGTGGGGTAAAGTTAGCGATATAAGCATTGCTGGCTTTGGTAAAATTTCCAGTTGATGGATTAAATTAATCGGCTAAATTGCGGAGTTTTAATGGAAATTGTGAGCAATGTTGCAATTGCAATCTTAGCGCTTTTAGCTATCGAGAGGATGCGAGGTTTGTATTCTGGGTAAGACTGCCGAGTGACTTAACATCGCTGCATAGTTTAAACCCCTGCGCACTTTTAACGATGCGCAGAGGGTTATCTATTTGAAGGATGATTACGTTGAAGACTTATGCTGTTGGTATTAACCGTGGCTGATAAGCTGTGGCTCGGCACAGGCGGATGATGCCCTAATGCTTGTTGCAACTAGCTTCATCGCACGGGTGAGTTGGCTTAATTGCGCCGGGCTAATTACATAGGGCGGCATGATATAGATAAGGTTAGCGAAGGGGCGAACCCACACGCCTAAATCAACAAATTGTTGCTGCAACTCTGCCGTGTTGACGGGTTCGTGCATCTCTAACACGCCCACTGCGCCGAGCACTCGCACATCTTTTACGCTGGGTAAGTTAATCGCATCTTTAAGTTCTAAGTGCATTTGCTGCTCGATAGCGGCTACTTGCGCTTGCCATTCATTGCGATTGATTAAGTCTACGCTTGCACACGCGGCCGCGCAGGCCAGCGGGTTACCCATAAACGTCGGCCCATGCATAAACACGCCGGCGGGAGATTGGCTGATTCCTTGGGCGACGTTATCGGTACATAGCGTTGCTGCTAGGCTGATGTAACCGCCCGTTAGCGCTTTACCTAAACATAAGATATCTGGGGTAATATTGGCATGTTCATAGGCAAACAGCTTACCGGTTCGGCCAAAACCCGTGGCGATTTCATCGAGGATAAGCAGCACATTATATTCATCACACAGGGCACGAAGACCCACTAAATAATCTGCGCTGTAAAAACGCATCCCGCCAGCGCCTTGCATGATCGGCTCTATGATCACAGCGGCAATCTCATGGTGATTAATGCTTAATATGTCGCGCATTGCGGTTAAATCATCGGCTTGTAAGGCTTCGCCAAAGGCGGTTTGTGGTGCAGGCACAAAGGATTGCTTAGTGACCGCATCGCCGAACATAGTGTGCATGCCACCTTCGGGATCGCACACGCTCATGGCGGCAAAGGTATCGCCGTGATATCCCTTCTTAACGGTAAGAATACGTTGTTTTAGCGGTAGATCTTGATGTGCGATTTGTTCCTGCGAGCTTTGATCTTGCCAACTCTTTCCTTGTAAGCTTTGACCTTGCCAATATTGCAGCGCCATTTTGATCGCCACTTCCACTGAGATAGAGCCAGAGTCGCATAAAAAGACTTTCGTCAGCGGCTCGCAGGTCATAGCGATAAGTTTTTTACACAGTTCAATGGCGGGCTCATGGGTGATGCCGCCAAACATTACATGGCTCAGCTGATGCAGTTGTTTTTCCATCGCGGTTAATATCTCGGGATGCGCATAACCGTGCACGCAGGCCCACCATGAGCTAGTGCCATCGACTAGCTTGCGGCCATCGACGAGTTCGAGCTCGCAGCCCTTTGCGCTATGTACACCAAAAACAGGAAGAGAACGGGTCATTGAGGTGTAAGGATGCCAAATATGGGCGCTATCAAAATCAAAATCGAGTAAATTGCGCATAAATGCTCACTAGGTTGGTGGTAAAGTAGCCAGTAGTAAACTGGGTTCACTGGTTGGCGTTGACAGTTTAAGGGCTGAGGTTATCCTAGCCAAGATAAAAGACAGAATAAAAAGGGTGTTCAATGTCGCAGTTGCAAGTTCGTCATGATTGGAAGCGGGAAGAAATCGAAGCCTTATTTGCGCTGCCGATGAATGATTTGTTATTTAAAGCCCACAGCATTCACCGTGAAGTGTACGATCCCAATGAAGTGCAAATTAGCCGCTTGTTATCGATTAAAACCGGTGCTTGCCCTGAGGATTGTAAATACTGCCCACAGAGCGCCCGTTATGACACAGGTCTAGAGAAAGAGCGTTTGCTGGCAATGGAAACTGTGCTGACCGAAGCGCGCAGTGCTAAAGCCGCGGGGGCATCTCGTTTCTGTATGGGCGCCGCTTGGCGTAACCCGAAAGAAAAAGACATGCCGTACCTTAAGCAAATGGTACAAGAAGTCAAAGCCTTAGGCATGGAAACCTGCATGACGCTTGGCATGCTTTCTGAAGAGCAGGCGAACGATTTAGCTGGCGCAGGCTTAGATTATTACAACCACAATTTAGATACTTCGCCTGAATACTACGGCGATGTGATCACCACTCGTACCTATCAAAATCGTTTAGATACCCTGACACATGTGCGTGCCTCTGGCATGAAAGTGTGTTCTGGCGGGATTGTCGGCATGGGTGAAAAGGCGACGGATCGTGCAGGCTTACTGCAACAGCTGGCCAATTTACCCCAGCATCCTGATTCAGTACCGATCAATATGTTAGTCAAAGTGGCGGGCACACCTTTTGAGAAGCTTGACGATCTCGATCCACTCGAGTTCGTGCGTACCATTGCCGTGGCACGTATTTTAATGCCACTTTCGCGCGTGCGGTTATCGGCGGGGCGCGAAAATATGAGTGATGAACTGCAGGCTATGTGTTTCTTTGCTGGCGCCAACTCGATTTTCTACGGTTGTAAATTGCTGACCACGCCAAACCCAGAAGAAAGCGATGATATGGGGCTATTCCGACGTTTAGGCTTACGCCCAGAACAGGGCGCTGCGGCAAAATTGGAAGAAGAAAGTGCTGTTCTAGCCAAAGCGGCGGCCTATCAAGATAAGTCATCGGCACAATTCTATGACGCGGCGGCTTTGTAAGCACACTGACTTCATGTTGTTTGACGTATATCTTGAATAACATATCAATCCTGTCGGCGCAGTCTGTATTGACTGCGGCCAACAGGTTTATTCAATGTGTTCTATTCCTAAGATAAATCTGCTTAAATCGCACACTCTTGAGGCTAAATTGATGAGTTCTCTGCTTGAGACTAAAATTGCCGCCCGTCAGCATGCTTTGCGTGAGCAAGGATTACTGCGCCAACGTAAAGTGCTGAGTGTCGATCATGCCATTAACACCAACGCATCCACTTCGAGCCCACGTTTTGTGTTCGAAGGTCGCACTTATGTCAATTTTAGTAGTAATGATTATTTAGGTTTATCCCGCGTACCTGAGCTCGCTGAGGCCTTGCACCTTGGCGCACAAATCTACGGTGTGGGCAGCGGCGCATCGCCCTTAGTGACAGGTTACTGTGACGCACATTTGGCGCTGGAGCGTGAACTTTGCGCCTTAACGGGGCATGAAGCTGCATTGTTATTTTGCTCGGGCTTTAGTGCCAATACGGCGTTGATGAAAACCTTGTTTGATCAGCACGATATTGTGGTTGCCGATAAGCTAGTGCACGCCTCCATTATCGATGGTTTGCAAGATAGCGGCGCGCAGCTGAAACGTTTTTTACACAATTCCTTAGAAAGCGCTGAGCGGTTACTCGCTCGAAATCAGACATCGGCGTTAATCACTGAAAGCGTGTTTAGCATGGACGGAGATTGTGCGCCGATTTTTGAGTTATCGGCGCTTTGTCGCCAACATCATACTTGGTTGATTGTCGATGATGCCCATGGTTTTGCGGTGCTCGATGGCTATAACAATGCAGATGCCGCCAAGCTTATCGATGTGCAAGTAGTGACCTTTGGTAAAGCCTTAGGTTGCCAAGGCGCGGCCGTGTTGGGGAGTCAGGCGCTGATCGATTTTTTGGTCAGTAACGCCCGCGAATATATTTACTCGACCGCTTTATCGCCCGCCAATGCTGCGCTAGCCTTAGCCGCGACTCAGTACAGCACAGCACATCCCGAGTTACAGCAAAAACTGCTTGAGATTATTGCGCTATTCAAACAGTTATGCCGTGAGGCTAATGTGCCTCTTTTAGGTTCAGATACCGCGATTCAGCCGCTGATCATTGGTGATGCACGGCAAACATTGCAAGTGGCCGAGGAGTTAAGGGCTGCAGGGATTTGGGTTGGCGCGATTCGCCCGCCTACCGTGCCTGTGGGCTCAGCACGTTTACGCATCACCTTAACGGCCGCTCACGCCGCCGAAGATATTGCGGCGTGTGTTGCGCAATTAGCTCAAGTGCTCAGTCGCGTCGGTGTGCCGCTTGTGACTGAACGACAAGCTGCGGATGATCACAGATAAATGTACGCTATAGAACGCGTTATTCTATTGAAATTTAAGTTTTTATGGTTGAGTGTTAACTGCAATGCCAAGCCCGATTAAATCCAGCAAGCCCAACGCGAGTGAACCAAGCTCTAACGCGCTCCAGTCTAGTGAGCCCAAGTCGAGTGAGTCCAAATCTTGCGAGTCAACATCGTGCGAGTTGAATGTGAGCCAATCTGCTGTAATACAAGCTTTTGAAAAACAAGCGATTGAAAAACTAGCTGTTGGAAAAAGAGCAATTGACAAAGAATCCAATGTTCACGGTGCTCAGATTGCTGAACGATTCTCAGCGGCGGCCCATAGTTATCAAGATCATAATCAGTTACAGCGTCTGAGCGCCGCCAGTTTACTCAGTGAGTTTACCGCCCAAGGTCATCTGCTGGATATTGGCGCAGGCCCTGGGACCGATTTTGCGGCGTATCACTGTGCGCATCAATCTGAACATCATTCTGATCATGAATCGGCACATCAATCAGGGTATCAATCAGAGCGTCACTCTGCGCATGGTTCGATACAAAATCCACCGACAGCTGTGTTTGCCGTGGATATCGCCCTTGGCATGTTACACAAGCTAAAACAATCTTATCCAGATTATCACGGCGTTTGTGCCGATGCCGAGTGTTTACCCTTTGTCGATGGCTGCATCGATGTGATTTATTCGAATCTGGCTTTGCAGTGGTGTGCGAATTTTCCCGCCGCGGTAGCTGAAATGGCGCGCGTATTGAAGCCGGATGGCGAGTGTCATTTGAGCTTAGTGGCGCAGGGGAGTTTGAATCAATTGGCCGAATTAGGCTTAAGAGTGAATGACTTTTCGACGCTGGAGGCGCTGAAAACCGCATTTAAACTCGATACATGGCAGTTCTTAGAGGTGCAGCTCATTCCTATGACAGTGCATTTTGATACTCTCAAAGCATTACTCTATTCCATCAAAGGGGTGGGCGCCTCGGTGCAATCGGCCAGTGCAACCCATTCAGCCAATTCAATCAGTTTAGCCAATTCAATCAGTTTAGATAGTTCAACGATTCAGTCAGTAGGAGAGGTTGCTGGCGCAATAGCCGCTTCAGAATTAGCCCCGCGGCTGCGTGGTCGCCAAGATTGGCAGGCATTGCAGGCCAAAGCCGAATCCTTACGTGTACCCCAAGGTTTGCCATTAACCTACTATATAGTGCAGATACGTGCTCGGCGCAGGATGTAACAGTTTCACACTATGTTTTAGCTACAACAATATTCATGCACACATACTTAGCATTGATTAGCGATAGGGACTTTGATTTGTGGACTTGTGGATTTAAAGGTCTACAGGTTTGCGTTTTAGCTTTATGGAGAGTGCACTTCACAAAAGTGGACTCAATAGCGACAGATAAGGATCTAATATGTTTTTTGTAACAGGTACAGATACCGATAGTGGTAAAACCTTAGTCTCATCGGCGCTGTTAACCGCGGTGAACCGTTTGGGCGCGATAGCCAGTGCTGACTCGGCTGTGAGTATTTTGGCTTCTAACACGCTGTCGACCTTAGGCGTTAAGCCTATCGCCTCGGGCTGCGCACAAACCTCCGAAGGCTTGCGTAATGCCGATGCACTGCAGTTGATGACTTCATCGTCGCTGAAACTTACTTATCCTGTCATTAATCCTTTTACCTTTGAACCTGCGATTGCGCCGCATATTGCTGCCGCCCAAGTGGGCGTGAGTTTAGCACCTGAAGCCATTATCGAAAGTTTGGATTTAGCGGCATTTGCTCAAGCGGATTTTTGTCTAATTGAGGGTGCGGGTGGCTGGCGTTTGCCCTTAGGCGAGGGCCGATATTTATCGGAAGTGGTACAGAGATTAGAACTGCCAGTGATACTGGTGGTGGGCATGAAGCTCGGCTGCTTAAATCACGCACTGCTCACTCAAGAGGCAATACTGGCCGATGGGCTTAAGATTGCAGGTTGGGTCGCTAACTGTGTCGACCCTAATATGAGTATGTTTGCGGAAAACTTGGCGAGTATTAAAGAGATGATGACAGCGTCTTTTCTTGGCTGTGTGCCTTTTCTTGATGATCCCAGTGCTGAAAATGCCGCCGATTACCTTGATACTTCGCCGCTTTTTCAAAGAGCAGAGGCCAATACATAGCCAGTGCCTAACTAATGCTTAGCCGCTTAATACTTTCAGCTAGGTGCTATCGTAATGTTTTCAGACCAAAAGCCTCACATTAGGTGAGGCTTATTTATATCAAGTGTCCCGTCCTGAAATATGTTGACATAAAGAGGACTTCTTTATGACAACATCAATTAACTCAAGCCGTAAGCGCACACAACGAGATTACACCTTAGCCTTTAAATTAGGCGTTGTAGAGCGTGTTGAAAAAGGCGAAATGACGTACAAACAAGCCCAAGCCCGTTTTGGTATTCAAGGCCGTTCAACTGTACTCGTTTGGCTTAGAAAACATGGTAGACTCGATTGGTCGAAACCTTTTCAGCATCCCCTTATGCCTAAGTCAAAAGAAACCCCTGCCGAAACGATCAAGCGCCTTGAACGTGAGTTAGCAGAAGAGAAACTACGTAACAAAATCCTCAATGGCATGGTTGATATCATGGACAATGAATATGGAGCAGGCCTCAGAAAAAAGTACTTATCCGGTACGTCTGGCAAGCAAAAGCTAAAAGCGA